>NZ_CP013650.1:1251095-1563869 GCF_001466725.1 Lacimicrobium alkaliphilum | reverse complement strand
TTCTTCTGGACCGCCTGGGCAGCGTCTAGCGAACGCCCCGGCTCCAGTGCCACCTATACCAATAACTGGCCCCATGAGCCGCTTATTGACAATGTGCCAACCAGCGAAAACCTGCTCTGGTCTGTTGCCTCTGTGGTGTTGCTTATCGCCGGTGTCGGTGCTTTGGTTTGGGCCTGGGCCTTTTTACGTAAAGAGGAAGAAGAAACTGAAGCGCCACAACAGGATCCCATCAGTCTGGTAAGCCTTACCCGCTCGCAAAAAGCGCTGGCCAAGTACGTTTTTCTGGTCGTGGCATTGTTCACCTTTCAGGTATTCCTCGGCGGCTTTACCGCGCACTATACCGTTGAAGGTCAGGAGTTCTATGGCCTGGATGTGTCCCAGTATTTTCCCTACTCACTGGTCAGAACCTGGCATATCCAGGCTGCGCTGTTCTGGATCGCCACCGGCTTTCTCACTGCAGGCTTGTTTCTGGCGCCAATCATCAATGGCGGTAAAGATCCAAAGTGGCAGAAGCTCGGTGTCGATGTGCTGTTCTGGGCACTGGTGGTCGTGGTTGTCGGTTCCTTTGTGGGTAATTATCTGGCCATTGCTCAGATCATGCCGGAAAATCTCAGTTTCTGGCTTGGTCACCAGGGTTATGAGTTTGTCGATCTGGGCAGACTGTGGCAAATCGGCAAGTTTACCGGCATTGTATTCTGGCTGGTACTGATGCTGCGCGCCATTGTTCCGGCATTAAAGCAGGAGGGTGACAAAAACTTACTGGCACTGCTGACCGCCTCTGTTGTTGCCATAGGTTTATTTTACGGTGCCGGTTTCTTCTACGGTGAACGGACTCATTTATCGGTAATGGAATACTGGCGTTGGTGGATCGTACACCTGTGGGTCGAAGGCTTCTTCGAAGTGTTCGCCACCGCTGCACTGGCTTTTATTTTCTGCTCCATGGGGCTGGTGTCCCGTACCATGGCCACCACCGCCAGTCTGGCTTCGGCGTCATTGTTTATGCTTGGTGGCGTTCCCGGCACCTTCCACCACCTGTATTTTTCCGGCACCACCACGCCGGTGATGGCGGTAGGGGCCACTTTCAGCGCGCTGGAAGTGGTACCTCTCGTGGTACTGGGCTACGAGGCCTTTGAAAACTGGCGGCTGAAACAACGGGCGCCCTGGATGCAAAAGATCAAGTGGCCGATGATGTTCTTCGTTGCCGTTTCCTTCTGGAATATGCTCGGAGCCGGGGTGCTGGGCTTTATGATCAATCCTCCTATTGCGCTCTACTATATTCAGGGCCTGAACACCACCGCCACCCATGCCCATGCCGCACTGTTTGGCGTGTATGGCTTCCTGGCGCTGGGATTTGCCTTGCTGGTACTTCGTTATATCCGCCCTACCCTGCAGTTTGATGAAAAACTGATGAAAACCGCCTTCTGGTGGCTTAACGGCGGTCTGGTACTGATGCTGTTTACCAGCTTACTACCGGTTGGCATTCTGCAATTCCAGGCCAGCCTTGAGTATGGCTTCTGGTATGCCCGCGGCGAAACCTTTATGCAAACACCACTATTGCAGACGCTGCGCTGGATAAGAACCATCGGTGATGTGATCTTTATCATCGGCGCACTTGCAGTGAGCTGGCAGGTGGTAAAAGGCCTGATGAACCGGGAAGAAACGCTGGAGACTGATGAGCTCCTGCCCACTCAGGAAACCTTATAACCCTGTGGGTGGGGCTTATCAGGCCTCACCCGACTTCTGCCGGAGGAAACACAATGAAATATCAAGCGATCACCAACCTCGCAAATGCCTTACTGGTCTTTGCTGTACTGGCAATGCTGGTGACAATCTGGGTTGGCTATATCAGACCAGATGAATTCAGTATAGCCGTGCAGATCACCGCTCATATCAGCCTTATTTTTGCCGCAACAATGTTGAAAATTGCCTACGTGCTGCGGTGTATCGGTCGCTACGAACGCAAGCTGGAGGTCTGAATGATTATTGCAAAACTAAAACATCTGCTTTGTGCAGATCTGTACAAAAAAATACGCCAACTGACGGCTACCGCTGAACATCAACAGTTACGGGCTGACAGGCTGGCCGCTGAACTGGAGCAGCATCAGTCTGATACCCGCAAACTAAAAAGCAGTCTGATGGAGCAGCAGGAACAACAGGCGATACTGGCTCGTTTTGCCGCTTCACTGGACGGTTATCACCGCAGCTTTAGCACACTGCAGAGCTTTTTAGCTCAGGAACGCCACGGCCTTGAGCAACTCGGGTATTACTTGCATGGCCTGGATGATCGCCTGACGGATATGGGGATTCGCGACAGTCTGATTAAAAGTGCTCTGCTGGCTGAAATTGAGTTGGCTAATATCGAAGAGTTTCAGTTAATGGTGATGGTACAGCGGATGGTTCTGGGTCATATCGAAGCCGATGAGCGACAGGTTGTATCGGTTGAGGAATGTGGTATTGGCCGCTGGTACTACTCATCATTATTTCAGCGCTATTTTGGCGCCACCAGAGAATTTCAGGCCCTTGAGACACCACACCAACAAGTGCATGAATTTGCCCTTCAGGCACTGCAAGCCTTTCGGAACAATGATCCCAGAGTGGTCAGGGCCTGTTTGCTCAGTATGGAAAATGCCAACCAGACGATGTGTCAGTTGATTGAGAGAATGACGAACAACCTGCTCAGTACCAGCGCTGCCCCGTCAGCCAATACTCAGGTAGCCTGAGCAGGGGTAACTCGGCTAAACTGAGTAAGCATATAATTGAGTTGAGGTCAGAAGGAAAAAGCTTGGACTGGGTTCGCGTATTGCACTGGAAAATACTGGCTGTCGTCTCTCTGCTACTGGGACTGGCCGGCATTCCCCTTCCCGGTTTGCCCACTGTGCCTTTTATACTACTGGCAGCCTGGTCGGGCAGTAAAGGCTGGCCGCAACTGGAAAACTGGCTACTGGAACACCCGAGATTCGGCAAGGATATCGCCAACTGGCGTCGCTATGGTGCCGTATCCCGACGGGCAAAATACCTGGCCAGTGGAATGATGCTATTCAGCACATCGTTACTTTGGTTATCCGACTCGCCGCGCTATTTGCAGCTGACAGTGACTCTGATTCTTATGGCTGTGGCGCTATGGCTATGGCGACGACCTGAAACAACCAACACTACAGATTAACCTGGTGCTGATATTTTCAGGACGCACTCCAAAAAAGCACGAAAAAGCTAATTTCACCACAGAGTCACAGAGAACACAGAGGTATTAACGGTTTAGCCCCTTTACTTCTCTGCGTTCTCTGTGCCTCTGTGGTTATTTCTTTTTTACACAATCACCATTGGATGAAATTAATGGCAGGAGCCGCAGCAACTGCCCTCACCTTCAGTGCGATTTACAAACAGGATATTGTTCTCCAGATGGATATGCTCCATCAGGTCTTCTTTAAGCTCCTTTAAACCCACATAAAGTGCTGTCCAGGTGTTACAGGCGCCCGGGGGCAGCTCCAGGTTGCGCGCAAGGGCCTGCATCTTTTCCAGTGCCTGACCATGCTCAAGATGTTCTTCCTCCATCACCGAAATTGGCCCGGAAGGAAAGATATCTCTGACCAGCATAGGGAACAGGATCTGTTCTTCTTTTTGCATATGGTTTTCCAGCTCCTGATACATGGCTTCAAGATGATCGGCCAGACCATGAGGGCAATCATCGCTGTCACCATGAACATGTTCGACACGACGGGCCAGCCGGATAAGCTCTGGCAGTTGTTGACGGTGTTTCTGATGAAAATTCTCAAAAACATGCGCCACCAGTTCCGGATTAGACGCCTGTTGCCATTGTGGTTCCGGTGAGGCGGTATTCATCAGTTGCACCAGCTCAGCCACAACCGGGGCGGGATCCTGCTCGCGCTTTTTCAGCGCATCGCCCAGCGTTCGCTGTCCGCCGCAACAAAAATCCAGCTTATAGTGATGAAAAATACGGGTCGCACCGGGGACTTGTGTCGCCAGGCTGGCCAGAGATTGGGTTAATATTTCCATTACAGCTCCAGTAGTAGTCGAAATAAGGTAAAAGTTGTGTTGCGGAGCAATGCTCCGCAATTGCTGAAAATTTATTCAGGAAACAGTTTTTCAGAGACCTATTTGCAATAGTGCAAGAGCAATACCATAAATATCTTATTGTTTTTAAAAATAAAAAATGAAAAAAGGTATTATTCACCCTTATAGAACCGGGTTTCTATAACCCTCAGGGTATATTTAACCCTATTATCACTCCGCTGACCGGCTTAAATTCAGGCGTGTTAAGTGCGACTCGTACGGTGCCACCAGTTCAATACAGCTCAGTCCCCGCAGGTCGTCCTTTACAGGCTCTCCATTGGATAACAGTTGTTCAAGATAATCACGGCTGAAATCATCATTATGAAAATACAGGGGTAAAGAGGATGAGCGGAAATGACAACTGCAATGATGGTTGCTGCCCGTCGCCATTAACCACCTGAGCATGTCCGTTGTGATGAGCGGCATATCTGCTGCCACCATCATTACATGACGCTCAGGGTCAAAAAAAGCCGCTGCATGTATTGCTGACAGCAGACCATGACTGGGGTAAATATCGGGAAGCCGCCCTTGTTCGAAGCAGTTTTCATTGATCTGTACCGACTCAATCCCACTTTGCATCAGTAATGAGCGGGCTTTGTTAATTTCTCTCTGGCCCTGTTCACTCTGTCGCCAGGCCCGTGGTGTCAGCTGTGCCACAATCACCCCAACTGGCTTCATTCTTTTTTACCTGTCAGTCACAAAGCTCCAGTCTAATCATCAGCATATGCTCCGGGCCATACGCCAGAAGAGTTAGTTGGTTATTTACTGTGGGTATTGCCTTAGTGCCAGTGCGGCGTTACAAATAGAAAACTCACAACAGTAAAGGCCACGCATTGAGTCAGCAACTTACACCTCAGCAAGCCCTGCGCTATAACCGCCAGATCCTGCTGCCGGGCTTTGATCTGCCCCGCCAGGAACAACTGCTCAACGCCAGGGTACTGATCATCGGCGTTGGCGGCCTTGGATGCCCTGCGGCGCAGTATCTGGTGGCTTCGGGTGTTGGCCACCTGACCCTGAACGATAATGACGAAGTGGCACTGAGCAACCTGCAACGGCAGATTCTTTTCAGCGAACAGGACCTTGGCCAGAACAAGGCCACAGCTGCGCTTGAGCGGCTTAAACAACTTAACAGTGACTGCCGGCTTAGTGCACTGACTACCCGCCTGGACGAGCCGGCCCTTGAGCAGCGTGTTGCTGAACAGGATATGGTGCTCGATTGCACCGATAACCTGGCCAGTCGCGATTTAATCAACCGGGTCTGTGTTAATCAGAGCAAGCCTTTAGTCTGTGCGGCGGCGATCCGTATGGAAGGCCAGCTGTTCAGTTATATTCCCTCTCAACATGGCCCCTGTTACCATTGCCTTTCCCATTTATTTGGCGAACAACAGTTAAGCTGTGTGGAGTCCGGTATTCTCGCTCCGGTTGTAGGCGTGATGGGAGTGATGCAGGCCCTTGAAGCGGTTAAGATACTGACTCAGTGTGGCGATTTCGGTGACGGAAAGTTACAGCTTTTTGATGGCAAAACCGGCCAGTGGCAGCAGCTGAAGATACCGCGAAATCCCGACTGTACAGTTTGCCGGCCAGAAAACATTGACAGATAGCATGTGGATACAGAAAGAGATTAACCTGAAATCCAGAGCGCGCGGATTTCATTTGATCACCGATGAGGTGGTGAGGCAGTTACCTGAACTGGCGAAGTTAAAAGTGGGCCTGATGCATGTGTTTATCAGGCACACATCGGCCTCACTGACCATCAATGAAGATGCCGACCCTACCGTACGCCTGGACTTCGAAAGCCATTTTAATCAGATGGTGCCGGAAAATATGCCCTACTATAAACACGATTATGAGGGCAGTGACGATATGCCGGCTCACTTAAAGGCCAGCATTTTAGGCAGCAACCTGAGCATTCCGGTCACCGATGGCCGGCTTAATATGGGCACCTGGCAGGGTATTTATCTGTGCGAGCATCGCAATCATGCCTCCGGCAGAACTCTGGTCATCACAATCCAGGGCCAGGCAGCAGATTAAACTGTAAAACAGATACTTTTTGATCTGCATAGTTTCCATCTTGCAGCAGCAGTCCGGAACGGTCAGGCTATTGTCTTTGCTGATTGTTTGACCAGCCTGGCCTTTGCTGACATGATAAATGTCTAACGGTAGCCGGGGCGAGGCATGGAAGAGTCAGGAAAAGCGCTACAGGTAATGCATCTGGCGGCAAACAAAGCCGCAACACTGGTAATTGTGGCATTCATCGCCCTCTCTTTTGGCTGTGCCAGTCAGTCTTCTTCTGAGCAGATTTCACCCCCAAACCGCGATTCGGCCAATGATTCCTTAGTGGTGGCAACACCAGAAGGCACCGACACCCTTGAGCCTACGGTGGTGGGGTATTCGGAACAACAGTTTGAAGACCCGCTGGAAGGCTTTAACCGGGCCATGTTCGGTTTTAATGATGTGGTGTACCGCTATGCACTGATACCTGTTGCGCGGGGTTACAACCACCTTCCTTCCCCGTTTCGGATCGGTGTATCCAACTTCTTTGCCAATATCCGCGAACCCTGGAACAGCCTCAACCATGCATTGCAGGGTGAGGGCAAACAGGCGGGACGTAACCTGGGCCGTTTTGTTATTAACAGCACCTTAGGGCTGTTGGGCCTGTTTGACCCGGCCACGCACTGGTTAGAGCTGCAGCCTGCCAGGTCCACCCTGGGCGACAGCCTGGCCCATCATGATGTGGGTTACGGGGCATTTCTGGTGCTGCCCTTTATCGGTCAGAGCGATGTGCGCAGCGGCTTTTCCACTTTTACCGAGAGTATGATCACCCCGCTGGAAGCCATTACTGATCGTCCGCAAACCGGCTACTGGCAGATGTTCAATGGTTATCAGCAGGCCGTACCCAGCCTGCTTAAATACGAAGAGCTGAAAGCCCAGAGCGAAGATCCCTATCGCTATTTCAGAAATCAGTATCTGCAAAACCTGCTGCGGGACCAGCAATATCAGAAAGAGAGCGAAACACAGGATGAGTAGTCGCGAGAAATTTGCCGGCTGGCTGATCCGACACGGGCTGCTAATACTGTTTATCTTTGCCCTTGCCTGTGCCGGCATCGGTTATTTCGTTAAAGACTTTCGCATCGATGCCTCCGCCGACACCCTGCTGACTCGCGACAATCAGCTGTATATCAAGTCTCAGATCATGAGCCAGAAGTTTAATCCCCATGAATTTATTCTGCTGGCTTACAAACCCCGCGAGCACGAACTTTTCAGCGACAAGACCTTTAGTGATATCACCGAAATCAGCGACAAACTGCAACAGCTGGAACGGGTTGATGCGGTGACCTCCATCCTCAATGTGCCTTTGTTGCAGGCCATGGAGGGGTTACAAACGGATCTCGACCCCGACGACTGGACCTGGCAAAGCCGGCAATATTCCGCACAGCAAATGCAGAGCATCCTCACCGCCCACCCCTTGTATGAAGACTTACTGGTCAATCAACAGCAGGACGCGACCGCCATTCAGATCCTGTTTAAACAAGACGAAGAACTGGCTGAAATTGACAAACAGATTATCGCTATTCAGAAACAGGCCCTCACAGGTGAGCTGACTGAGGAACAAAAGCAGCAGGTTGAGTCCCTCAAAGCCCGCGCCGAACCAATGCAACAAAAACTGGATCGGATCCGCGCCAATGAAATAGAGCAAATCTATGACATGGTCGCCCCCTACGAACAGGAAGCGGATATTTACCTTGGCGGTGCCCATGTGCTGGGCTATCAGCTTATTCGCATCATCCAGCAGGATCTTAAGCTGTTTGGCACCGGCATCGCCGTGTTTATCGGCCTGATGTTGTGGCTGGTATTCCGACGCTGGCAATTTGTACTATTGCCTCTGGTCTGTTGCGGTGCCAGCGTATTGCTGACGATGGGAATGTTTGGACTGCTGGGCTTTAAGACCACGGTTATTTCATCGAACTTTATTGCCCTGCAACTCATCCTCACCCTGGCGGTCTGCATCCACCTGATAGTTCATTACCGACAACTCGCCGCCAGCACACCTGAGGTCAAGCATAAGCAACTGATAATAAAAACCTTCGCTGAAAAATCCACACCATGCTTTTATGCCGCTTTAACCACCTCAGTAGGCTTTGCCTCGCTGTTGATCAGCAATATCCAGCCTGTGGTCAGTTTTGGCTGGATGATGATTGTTGCCATGCTGGTGTCTATCAGTGTCAGTCTGTTGCTGTTTCCTGTACTGATCAGCCTGTCTCCGCCAAGGCCCACAGAACAGAATAATCCGGTGCTAAAACCGCTGCTCAATGCCTGCATGACCATCAGCAGCAGATACAAAACTCTGGTGGTAATCTGCACCCTGATTGTGGCAGTGGCCGGAGGCATCGGCCTGGCCAGGCTGGAAGTGGAAAACAGCTTTCTGAATTATTTTCGTGAGTCCACCCAGATCCGTAAGGAACTGACCTTTATCGATCAGCAATTTGGCGGTTCAACACCGCTGGATATCGTCTATCAAATCCCCGAATCTGAACGCAAACAGGATCTGGTACTCAGCGCCCAAACGGTACAGACACTACAGAAAATTCAGCATCTGCTCAGCCAGTATGACGCCGTCGGCAATGTCACCTCGGTATTTAATTTTACCGAACTGGCCAAGAAGATTAATCAGGGCCAGCCACTGACAGAATATGAACTTAATTCTCTGTACCACTTACTGGATAGATCGCTGCGCGACAGGTTACTGGGCAGTTATCTGAATACCGATGACCAACAGCTTCGTATCAGCTCGCGTATTCAGGACAGCACCGAGGGGCTCAACCGGGCCGAGTTTTTACAAAGCCTTAAAACCTACATCGGCAAACAGGGCGTTGACCCTGCGCAAATCGAGCTGACCAACCTGTTTGTGCTTTACCAGGATATTCTCTCGCGGCTGTATAAATCCCAGATCCAGACCCTTGGCGTAGTGTATGTGGCGCTGGCACTGGTATTACTGCTGGTGTTCCGCTCCTTTGGAATGGCGCTTATCACCCTGGTACCCAATATCCTCTGTACCTTGCTGATCCTCGGTATTATGGGCTGGCTGGCGATCCCGCTGGATCTGATGACCATCACCATCGCCGCCATCGCTATGGGTATCGCAGTGGATGACACCATCCATTTCGCTCATCACTATAAACAGAACCTGAACGACAACACACCGGAGCAAGCCGCCGAAAAAACCTTTCATACTGTCGGTTACGCCCTGCTCTACACCTCCATCATCATCACGCTGGGTTTTGCCACACTGGGGCTGTCTGACTTTGTGCCCAGCATATACTTCGGATTGCTCACCGGTCTGACCATGATGCTGGCGCTGCTTGCCGATCTGACCCTGTTACCGGCATTACTGATGAGGTTTGTCAAAAAACGCTAGTTGATCCCGGCGCCCTGCTGAGTTGACGTTTTCTGCCACTTTTCAAGGGCATCGGCATCGCCGTTCTTAGCTTTGATATACAAATTCAGCAAACGGATCTCCCGGCATTGATATTGCTCATCAGGATCGGCCGGTACCTCAATCAGTTTCAGCCCCTTATTCTGCTGAGCATAGTCTTTAAACACCTGGTTAAACTCGCCTACAGTGCGGCAATGGGCCGACTCCCCACCGTATGCTGCGATCAGTTTATGGATATCAAAGGCCGGATCATTACAGTGATAGATTGGCCCGTCACCACTTTTACCCAGATGGAAAATATTATTACGCATATAGATAATGATGATGCCGGTGCGATCTTTTTGAATCTCGATCAGCTCGTTAGACTGAAAATGCAGGCCGCCATCACCTGTTATCACCACTACACGCTCATCCAGGCCCTGTTCCTGTACCAGTTTTGCACAGTGGCGGGCATAAGGCAGCGTGGTGCCCATGGCACCGTACCAGGGGTTGGTCAGCCAGCCCCGCCCTGCCCCGCCGAGGCGGGTTTTAAGGCTGTAGCTGGCAAAATAACTGTTGCCCACCTCAGGTAAATACAGATAGGGGTTGCTATCCTGCTGTTGAAGCTGGTTCAGTGCCGGTGCCAGATTATGAAAATCCAGCTTTTCGGTATTGGCCAGAGGCCCTGAGGTGTTTGCCCTGACTGGCAAGGTATTTTCAAACACCGGCAGGGTCATGCACAACAAATGCTCAAACAGTTCCACCAGATCCTGTTCCTGCAACGCGGTGCCCTTGAGTACCGTTTTATTGGCAAAATCCTCGATAAAATGACTGCCGGTGGCGAAGGCGGTATTGGTATCCTGCGCATAGATGCTGCTGGCAACATCAATCACATAATCGGCATGCTGCTCGATATAATCGCGGCTGAGATTATCGCTGAACACACCGTTATAGGCGCCCAGACAAAGGGCATCAAACTCATCAAACAGCCCCTTGGCAAACCAGCTGGTGGCAAAGGGGATATGGTGCTTTTGTGAAAACTCAAGTAACAGCTCACGCAAGCGCGGATTATGCTTCACCCCGTCACCGATAAACAGCACCGGCCTTTTCGCCTGACTAAGGCGGCGGCGGATCTCCCCGGCAATCAGTTCACTACCTGCCAGCAATTGAGAGCCACAACCTAACTGAGCCGGTGAGTCGGGTAACTGCAAGGCCTGGGTTTTACTGAACACCTGATCTCTGGGCACTTCAATAAATACCGGCTGTCTATGCTGCCAGGCATAATGCAAAAGCTGTAAAAAGCGCTCTCCGGCCATATTCGGCTGGCCATCATTGCGCTGACCCTGTAAACGTTCGGCCTTTATACCCAGCGCCGCGAAGGCCTGCAGAGCATTATCATACTGAGTACGCCAGGCTGCCCGCGCGTGCACTGTGTGATGAATAGCCTGCTTGCCCACCTCCTGTTCCCCCGGTGCACCGGAAATAAATACCACCGGCAGGCTCTCGGTCATCGCCAGCGCAGCAGCGGATACACAAGGCAGGCTGCCCACCGTATAAGTGGTCAGGCAAAAGCCCATACCTTCGGTTTCCGCCTGAGCACAGGCACTAAAACCGGCATGCATTTCATTGCTGGAGGGGCAAAGCTCAAGGTAAGGCTGCAGCGCCCCGATTAAATTTGCGGCAAAGTCACCACCGACACCATATAGCCGTTTACCACCAAAAAGTGCAATACACCGGGCTATGGTCTGACCCAGATCGGGCAGACGCTCAGTGTAGGCCTGGCCAAGATTTTTCTCGTAATTAAACACAGTGCTCTCCTTAAAGAAAAAGCCGCCAGATAAAAAACTGGCGGCCTTTGACTGACTTTGCTGAAGCAAGGTTAAGGGTTATAGAACTGGCCATTCTTACGTAAGTAGAACATCCAGTTCAGTACCAGACACACACCATAGAAAATGGCAAAACCAATCAATGCGACTTCCGGCGTAGTGGCTTTAATCTGCTCACCGAACACCTTAGGAATATAGAATGCACCATAGGCGGCAACCGCAGAGGTCCAGCCCAGCACCGGCCCGGCCTGCTCTTTCGGAAAGACCATGGCAATGGTTCTGAAGGTTGAACCATTACCTATACCGGTAGCGGCAAAGAGCACCAGGAACAAGCCAAAGAAAGGCCAGAAAAACTGTTCGGGGGTTGCTGACTGATAGGCCATTTGCATGTAGTAAGCGGCGCCAAGAGAAGACAGCACCATCACCAGCGCACAGAACTGCGTGACCAGCGCACCACCGAACTTATCCGCCAGCCAGCCGCCAAGGGGACGGATCAAAGCGCCGATAAAAGGTGCTATCCAGGCAAACATCAGGGCACTGGGACCGTTCGGATTGGCCGTATCGTGGGTCATCACACCATCCACCATCAGATGCTGGAAGCCGAAGATCACCTTGATAGCCAGCGGAAAGGCGGCTGCAAAACCGATAAATGAGCCAAAGGTCATGGTGTAAATCACACTCATCACCCAGGTGTGGTGATTACGGAAGATCTGGTATTGGCGGCTGAGACTCTTACCTATGGCACCAGGCAGCATTTTCAGAATAAAGACCGTTGCTGCCACGACCAGCACCAGTACGATTTCCTTGGGTACTTCCCAGCCAGAGCCATTGCCAGCCTCGGGCAAAATCAGCCATAAACCCGCGGCAGAAGTGACCAGGCCAATCAGTAACATGGCACTGATCATCAGAATCGCTTTGGGCAGGCTTGGTAAATCCGGAGTGACCTCCTGAGTACGGATATTATTCATACCAAAAAATGTGGCCAGAGCCAGTGGTACCAGTAGTAGCAACCACAAAAAACCGCCATTCTGAATCCAGGTTTCACTGCCCGCCGGGATTTTGCCGATCAGAGTGCCTGAAGTAGAGACCAGGGTAACCGGATCACCACCCAGCGCACCAAACACGCCCATGGTCATAAACAACGGGATCAGCACCTGCATGGTGGTCACACCAAAATTACCCAGCCCGGCGTTTAAGCCCAGTGCCAGCCCCTGCTGCTTCTTGGGAAAGAAAAAGCTGATGTTTGACATTGATGAGGCAAAATTACCGCCACCAATACCGGACAGCAGTGCCAGTAACTGATATTGCCACAGTGGCGTATCAGGATTCTGTAGCGCTACGCCGGTAAAAAAGGCCGGAATTATCAGTAAACTGGTGGTAAAGAAAATGGTATTACGACCACCACAGAAGCGAATAAAAAAGCTGCTGGGAATACGCAAAGTGGCACCGGATAATCCGGCGATAGCGGTCAGGGTAAAGAGTTCACTGGCAGCAAAATCAAAACCCGCATTCATCATCTGTACGGTGAGGATCCCCCAGTACAACCACACCGCAAATCCGCACAGCAAACTGGGAATAGAGATCCACAGGTTGCGCTGTGCTATTGCTTTGCCCTGGCTTTGCCAGAACCCCTCATCTTCCGGTTCCCATCTGTCAAGATTGGCCATTGGCTCATCCTCTGGTTAATAAAATTCGTCCCTGTCACTATCACCAATAGCCTTGTAAGGAACAATTCACTTGTGGGGGTAGGATCGCGGGTTATAAGGGGTGGAAGGCTATCTCTTTGGGGGTAGCGAAACCTGTTATACCAATCCCCATAGGTTATTGCTGACTAAACAGATAAATCACTACCAGCAGGGTGATAAACCAGAAACCGCTGATCAGCTTCCACAGCATCAGCTTGCCCGCCTCTTTGGGGGGTGGCAGTTCTTTCAGCAATTCAGGATTGGGATGATTGAGATCGGCCATCAGTTGATCAATGGTCTGATAACGCAGGGTCAGATCAAAGCTCACACCCTGCTCCAGCGCCCGATCAAACCACAGCGGAATAACCGGATTATGGCGGCTGGCAGACACATAGCGCAGCTTGTCGTAGTCGCTCCAGGTGCGACAATCGGCGATTCGCTCCCCATAGGGCAACTGGCCGGTAAACAGCTCATAGCAAAGAGTTGCCAGACTATAGACATCGCCCTGAGCGCCAGGGTTTTTACCCAGCAAATAATTCGGATCGGCATAGGTAGCCGTGCCCAGAGCGCCGAGGTGCTCTATCGGCCGGTATAGTTCGGCCACCCCGGCCACAAACACCGAGCCGAAATCCACCAGCATCAACTTGTCGTTATCATCAATCAGTACATTACCGGGCTTAACATCCTGATGTACGGCATCATTGGCGTGAAACGCCTTGAGCGCTTCAGCCAGTTGCCGGATAAGCTGAATGCGCCGTTTCGGCCCGGCCTTGGGATTACTGGCGCGCCAGCCATCAAGATCCTGGCCCCTGACCGGCTCCATCAGATAATACAATGCCGTGCGTGGCCGTTGCTGGGCAAGAATACTCACCACATTGGGATGATGAATACGGCTGCCTATCCACTGCTCCTGAATAAACCTGTCAATGTAATGGCTGTCATCACTGAAATTCGGTGACGGCGTCTTCATCACCCACTGGCTGTCATCCTGCAGATCCTTAACCAGATAGAGCTGGCTGCGGGCAGAGTTATATAACACCTCCAGCACTTCGTAACCATCCAGCTTCATTCCCGGTGACAAGGTTGGCGGAAACGGCAGACGGGTCAGTTCTGCATTAAAATCATCCACCTGCTGCTGTGGCAGGGCCCGCACTTTTGCTACCACCGCCGACAGATTGTCATCACTGCCAGCATCCAGGGCCTTTTGAATTAACTGCTGGCTCAGATTGTCAGCTTCTTTGTCTTCACTCAGCACCTCTGATAGCTGTTGCAGGGATAAAAAATCATGTACGCCGTCACTGGTCAGCAGCAGCAAATCATCCTGTTCGAGCAACTGGCTGGAGTAATCCACATGCAACAGATTATCCATACCCAGGGCGCGGGATAAAAAGCGGTGATTATTACCAAGGTTAGCCACATGATCCCGGGTAAGTTGCTGCAGTTCGCCGTTTCTGTATAAATAGATACGGCTGTCACCTACATGAAAGAAGTGCAGTTGTCGGCCCTTGAGCACCGCCGCGGAGAAGGTGGTCAGATAGCCTTTGTGCTCATCGGTAAATTCATGGCTCCTACGGTACAGATGCAGGTTGATGGCCGATAACACCTGCTCACCGCTATGACTCACCGACCAGGTATCCGGGGTCTGATAATACTCCAGAATAAAGCGGCTGACAGCGCTGGCGCTGGCTTCCTTGCCTGCCTCCGCGGCAGAAATACCATCGGCCACAATCAGTACCTGCCCTTTAACCTGTTGCAGATAGGTGCTGTCCGGGCAGAAAATCGCCACGGCATCCTCATTGACCGGTTTAACACCCGCCTGAGTCTGCGCGCTGCTGCCAAGATGTAATAAAGACTCGCCCATCTTTACCCTTTGGGATTGGTATAAATACCAGCATGACCGATATCAGCCCGATAAATCCACCCTTATCGGCTTCAGCCTTGATACAAATCAAAGACCTTCATCTGAATCTGGCTCTATGGTATTAACATACTACAGATATCTACTACTGAGCAGAGGAACAATGCAGGCCTATTCAACGACTTCGGTACGCGCACTGATCCTCGCCACGCTGGTTTTTGCCGCCAATTTTTCGGTCTGGACCCTGTATGCCGCCCTCACAGAACCGCTGCAGCAGAGCCTGGGGTTGTCACTGACCGAACTGGGTATATTGCTCTCGGCGCCCATGCTCACCGGTGCTCTGCTGCGTGTTCCCGCCGGCATATGGGTTCAGAAATATTCCGCCAAATCTCTGCTGTTATGGCAGATGCTGCTGCTGATCCCCCCTTTGCTATTACTGCCTCAGGCAAACACCTTTGAGCATTATCTGTTGCTGGGATTGTGGCTTGGCGTGGCCGGCAGCTCCTTTACCCTGGGAATTAAATATGTGGCAGATTTCTTTCCCAGCAATCAGCAGGGTACCGCCCTTGGCCTGTTTGGTGCGGGTAATGCCGGGGCCGCGATCAATCTGATTCTGCTGCCGATACTCGACGAGCGCTGGCACTGGCAGTTAACCGGCTGGCTTTATACTGCCGGGATCCTGCTGACCTGCTTGCTGTTCTGGTTGCTTGGCCCGCGCCAGCCGCTCATCCCACCGGCAACTACCCGAGCTGACAACGGCTTTTTGCCACTACTGGGGCAGTTACGGATTTGGCGGCTGGGGCTGTACTACTACTTTGTGTTTGGCTCCTTTCTGGCCCTGTTAATGTGGCTGCCCCATTACTATGTGCACGCCTATGATCTGAGTATCAAACAGGCCATGGCCTTTACTCTGCTGTTTGTGGCCGGCTCGTCGCTGGTGCGTTCTGTGGGCGGCTGGTTTGCGGACCGCTACGGTGGCCGGGTGGTTAGCTGGTCGGTATTCTGGATCTGTCTGGTGTGTCTGTTTTTCTTAAGCTACCCGCCCACCACCATGACCATTCACGGCACCAGCAAAGATGTAACACTGCATATTGGTATTAATATCTGGTGGTTTACCGCCTTGTTGTTTGTGATGGGTATTGCTCAGGGCTTTGGCCGTGCCAGCGTGTATAAACTGGTGAATGACTACTACCCGCAACAAATGGGCACCGCGGGCGGCCTGATCGGTGCCATGGGGGCACTGGGTGGCTGCACCCTGCCCATCTTATTTGGCTTTTTAGTGGACTGGACCGGCTTTTATTCGGTGACCTTTATGCTTCTCTACGGGGTATCGGCTGCCTGTATGATCGCCATGTATCTGGCCATCCAGACAGAGCGGCTGCAACAGCGCTGGCAGTATGAGCGGGAGCATAATTTCCTGGATCAGGATTAAAACACCGCTACCCCCAAAGTAGCAAGGATCAGGCATTGGGAATAGCCACTGTCAGAGTTTGATTTATATCAAATAACCACTGCCGCAACACTACTTAGTATACCCCCGTACCTTTCAACTACGGGAAATCACCATGAAACTTTCTGTTATTGCGTTATCCGTTGGCCTCAGCCTGGCACCCATGCAGACGTTGCTGGCGCAGGAGTCACTGTCAGGGGCAATACAAAATGGCGATGTGGATCTGTCATTCCGATACCGCTCTGAATTTGTTGACCAGCAGGGCATCGATGAAGATGCCCTGGCCAATACCCTGAAAACCCGTTTTGCCTATCAAAGTGGCGCTTATCAGGGGCTTAAGCTGGCACTGGAGGTGGACAATGTCACCGCTATTGGCGGAGAAACCTATAACTCCACTGTTAATGGCCATATCCAGCGCCCTGTGGTGGCCGACCCCACCGGCACCGAAGTCAACCTCGCCACCTTGTCCTGGCAGCGGGATGGGATGAATCTGAGCCTGGGTCGTCATCGTATTAACCACGGTGACCAGCGTTTTGTCGGCGGTGTAGGCTGGCGGCAGAACGAACAGACCTTCGATGGCTATCGCGCTCAATATAACGCCGCCAACAGCCTGAAACTGGACTACAGCTACATCTACAACATCAACCGCATCTTTGGTGATGACAGCGCCAATGGAAATCTGAAGGGGGATTTTCATCTGCTGCATGGCCACTACCAACTGGCCGAAGGCCATCAGTTAAGCGGCTTCGGTTACTGGCTCGATTTTGATCAGGCCCACGCACTGTCTACTCAGACTCTGGGTCTGAGCTATCAGGGTAAACTGGCCGGACTGACTCTTAAGGCCAGCTATGCCAGACAACAGGATAACGGCGATAACAGCAAAGACTACTCTGCCGATTATAAGATGCTGGAAGTGTCCACCACACTGGCGGGCGTTAATCTCAAAGCCGGTATAGAAAATCTTGGCGCCGATAACGACGGTGCCTTTATTACGCCCCTGGCGACATTACATAAGTTTCAGGGCTTTGCGGATAAGTTCCTGAATACCCCTGCCCAGGGCATTCAGGATCTGTATCTGGGGCTGGGTACCAGCCTCAGCGATATCAAGCTTAACCTGACCTGGCACCAGTATGACAGTGACAGAGGCAGCATCGACTATGGTGATGAATGGAATCTCAGCGCCGGATATAAGCTCAATGCAAAAGTCAGTCTGTTGGTCAAATACGCTAACTACCAGGCCGATGAGTTTGCCACCGACACCGACAAACTCTGGCTGATGGTCTCGGCTAAACTCTGATAGCAGCTGTTCACCGAAGTTCCGCAGTCAGTCATGCCCGAATGTTGTTATCGGGCATCCAGTGACCTTTACAACTCTTAGTCAAAAAGGCACCGGGTTCCCGCCAACTACCGCGGGAACGACCACCTGTCATGCCCGAATGTTGTTATCGGGCATCCAGCGCCTTCTACTCCTGCAAGTCCGGGCCGTAACCCGACAGAAATAGTATTCACCACTAACCACACGAAAAACACGAAAAGTCTTTTTCATCGCTGAGGTCGCAGAGGAATTGACTCGATAAAGCTCCGCGTACTCTGCGTCTCCGCGGTAAAATCTTTTGCCTCTACCCCCTAATAGATATCGGAGGAGCATAGGATATAGCTGGCGGCAAATATTGACCTGGGTCAATTTTTTCGCGCGAATTGGGCAGACAATAGCGGAAAATCCTTAATAACTCTGTGGAGATTCCCATGGCAACCGAGAAATTCAATCTGCTGTCGTTTACCGGCAAGATGAAAGTGCTGCACTTAAGCTGGATGGCCTTTTTTATCAGCTTTTTAGTCTGGTTTAACTTTGCTCCCATGCTTCAGGCGGTAAAAGAATCCTTAGGGCTGACCTCTGATGAGATCAAGACCCTGTTGATTCTGAACGTGGCCCTGACCATACCAGCCCGGGTGATTATCGGTATGCTGACCGATAAATACGGCCCCAGGCTGGTGTACTCAGCGCTGCTGGCTATCTGCTCAATTCCCTGCTTTATGTTTGCCCTGGCCGACAGCTTTATACAGGCCGCCATAGCGCGCTTTTTGCTGGGTTTTATCGGTGCCGGATTCGTGATTGGTATCCGCATGGTATCTGAGTGGTTTCCTCACAATGAGCTGGGTACAGCTGAGGGCATCTACGGTGGCTGGGGTAACTTTGGCTCCGCTGCCGCTGCCTTTACCCTGCCAACCATTGCGGTACTGTTTGGTGGCGAAGACGGCTGGCGCTGGGCCATTGGCATTACCGGTGTGATCAGCCTGCTGTTTGCCTTTGTTTATTATGCCAATGTGTCTAACACCCCCAAGGGTTCAACCTATTTCCGGCCGAAAAACCTCGGGGCCATGGAAGTGACTTCCGTGCCGGATTTCTTCTTTCTGCTGATTATGAAACTGCCCATGTATGCCGCCATTGCTCTGCTGGCCTGGAAACTCTCGCCAAGCGGTGTGGATATGCTCAGCCAGCAGGTAGTGAACTTTATCTATCTCGGGCTGGGCCTGCTCTACCTGCTCGAAGTGGCTAAAGTCTGGCAGGTGAACAAACAGGTGTTTACCGAGAAAGTGCCGGAGCTGCATAAATACAGTTTTAAACAGGTGGCCGTGCTGGATATTCTGTACTTCACTAATTTCGGCTCAGAGCTGGCAGTGGTCTCCATGCTGCCACTGTTTTTTGCCGAAACCTTCAGCCTCGACCCCGTCTTAGCCGGGCTGGTCGCCGGGGCCTATGCCTTTATGAACCTGATGTCACGTCCTGCAGGTGGCTGGATTTCAGATAAATTCGGCCGCAAGCCCACGCTGATGATCCTCACCGCGGGCCTGGCAGCAGGTTATGCATTAATGGGCATGGTGGACGGCCAGTGGCCATTATGGCTGGCGGTAGCCATTGCCATGGGCTGCTCTTTCTTTGTGCAATCCGGTGAAGGCGCAGTATTTGCGGTGGTGCCGCTGATTAAGCGTCGTATGACCGGCCAGATTGCCGGTATGACAGGGGCTTACGGTAATGTGGGGGCGGTAACCTTTCTGACGATTCTGTCATTTGTGGATTATCACACCTTCTTCTATGTCATCGCTGCCACTGCGCTGGTAGGCCTGTTCACCCTGATTTTTATGGATGAACCCCGCGGCCAGATAGCCGAAGTACGCGAAGACGGCACCGTCGAACTGATTGATGTGTCTCACCAGAAGGCCTGATAAACCATACTAAATAGCCCCGCAAAAGCGGGTAATGTATGTCAGTTAAGGATATTAGACTGCATAGATTGAGGTATAGAGAAACATCGACCTCCCTGTCTTTTATGTCTCTCGTCCCTTCGAGCCAGTTACCTTTGTAAGGACACAAAGGTAACCCAAAAGTCCCTCGCTCAGGACAGCTTCTGATTCCGTTTCCGAAGCAGGCTTACTGAACGCACCGGCCTTAGGTAACATCCATGTAAGGGTGGCGGCCTCTGGCGAACGTCCCTGTTCGCCAGTGCGGTAAGCCAGCTTCTGCAACGGGAAGCTGTATTCGCGGTTAAGGCGGCGAAGCCGCCTCTTATTCCCCCTAAAAACGCCACGTCCGGACAGGGCGATGTGTAAAAGGCAGATAATTTTCAGGGATGAAAATTAAGCGGAGACTGAACAGGGACGTGAATCTCCGCGACCGGCTTTTACCAAGCCATGGCAGGACTTTGTGTGGCGTTAGGGGCGTGCTTTCTTTTGGTTACTTTTCTTTGCACGAGCAAAGAAAAGTTACTGGCACACCAGGGACGGTGTGTCATACCTGCAGGGACAGCAAAACTATCTGCTTTACTGGAAAGTTTGAAGACGCATAAAAAATGCCAGTCAGCTCAACTGACTGGCATTATCTGCAAAAGCGGGGCTATTTTTTTACAAGTGTCCTGACGCTGTCATCAGTAAAGCAACTCTTCATCTTCGACCAGGGTCATCAGTGAGGTATTCCCCCCTGAGGCAGTGGTATCGATACTGATGGTTTTTTCGCATAACACACGCTGGATCAGGTTATCGTTATATTCTGCGGTGATCACCGGCAGAATTGCCCCTTCGCGACGGGCCAGCAGGTTGGCAATATAGGCGCTACGTTCGCTGTTACTGTCAATGACCACCCCGGCCAGTTTGGGCTCTTCAAGCAACGCCTGTAAGTGGCGCAAATGCACTACCTGAAACACCCCGTGTGGTGCACCGGTGGCCATAAACTTGTCACGAAACGCCAGTGCTTCCTCGTAAAACACATCAGATACCACCGAAATCACCGTATTCCCTGTGGCCAGTGCGGTTACGATAGACAACGTCCAGTATTCAAAGGTCACGTCTTTGTCGGCAAAACACACCAGCACCCCACGGGGCTCCAGATACAGCACGTTGGATTCACCGGTTGGCCCCGGCAGTACCTTTGGCTTTTTCAGACGCTTTTCAATGGCGAACAACTGCGCGCGCGCAACCGCCAGCGTGCTGTTTAAGTCATCGGCCAGCTCTTCGACAATATCGACTTTGGCGATTTTTGCCAGTAGCTGACGCACCGAAGATGTTCGCGTGTTTAAGTCCATTAACCGCCATTGCTGTTCGGCCGCCACGGCATTGTCCATCACCTCCCGGGCTTCCTGACGGTCACTGTCATTACTCTCCAGAGCCTCGTCCACCTCATTACCCGTGGCCTCTTTGGGCGGCTTAGGTGTGGCTTTTTCCAGCATCAGGCGGGGCAGATAGTTAGGCCCGCCGGCTTTAGGGCCGGTACCGGATAAGTTGCGCCCGCCGAAAGGCTGCACGCCAACCACCGCACCAATCATATTGCGGTTGATATAAACATTACCGACACGCGCCAGTCTGGCCAGTTCAATGGCCCGTTCATCAATGCGTGAGTGAATGCCCATGGTTAAGCCATACCCGGTGGAATTGATTTTGTCCATCACCCCGTTAAGCTCTGACGCCTTATAACGCACAATATGCACACAAGGGCCGAACACCTCTTTTTGCAGCACGTCGATGTCTTTAATCTCATACAGACGCGGGGCAAAGTAGGTTCCCTTTGCGCAACTGTCCGGAATGCTGCTCTCAAACAACAGCTCTGCTTTGCCCTGCATGGCATCAACGTGAGCGCTCAGGTTTGCCAGTGCCTTGTTATCAATCACCGGGCCAACATCCGTTGACAGGTATGCCGGGTCACCCAATGACAATTCCGCCAGCGCCCCTTTGAGCATAGTAATCACCTGGTCGGCGATATCTTCCTGCAGGAACAACACCCTGAGTGCAGAACAGCGCTGACCTGTGCTCTGAAAACCCGATGCGATAACATCGTCCACCACCTGCTCAGGCAACGCCGTGGAGTCGACAATCATGCAATTCTGACCGCCTGTTTCGGCGATCAGTGGCACCTGTTCCCCATGCCTTGCTGCCAGACTGCGGGCAATCAAAGAGCCGGTCTGAGTGGAGCCGGTGAACATGACTGCCTTGATACGCTCATCCGGCAGTAAGGTATTGCCAACTAAAGGACCTTCAGCAATGACGCTAACGACCACACCCGGAGGTAAGCCAACGGATTCCATCAGAGTAATCGTACGCTTGGCGATCAGGCTGGTTTGCTCGGCGGGTTTGGCCACCACCGTATTCCCGGTCACCAGTGCGGCGACCACCTGGCCAAGGAAGATGGCCAGAGGGAAGTTCCATGGGCTGATACACAGCACCACTCCACGGGGAGACAGACGCTCATCCTCGGCAAGCAGCTCGCCACGGGCAGCATAATAACGGCAGAAATCCACCGCTTCACGCACTTCGTCAACGCTGTCCTTGAGGGTTTTGCCTGCTTCTTTGATACAAATGGCGATCAGTTCATCGCTATGCCTTTCCAGAATGTCGGCAATACGACGCAGCATATCGGCACGTTCCGACATGGACTTTTGCGACCAGCTCTGGAAATGGCTGTGCGCCGTTTCCAGCTTTTCCAGCATGCTTTGCTTAGTATCATACTGATGATAACCGATAATCTCGTCGCGATTGGCCGGGTTGCGCACGGCGTAATGGCCGTCGGGTATGTCGGCTTCGCTAAAGCTGTTTTCGGTTATCCAGCGATCCAGCGTAATTTTCAGCGGGCTCAGGGCATTGATGTCGGTGACGTCCAGCCCTTTAGAGTTATCCCGCTCATCGCCAAACAGGGCGATGGGCTTTTGGATCTGTTCATTGTATTTGCGTTTCAGTCGCTGGGTTTTCTCCACCGGATCTTCAAGCAGAGATTCCACTGGCTTACTGTCATCCACAATGGCATTAACAAAAGACGAGTTGGCACCGTTTTCGAGCAAACGGCGCACCAGATACGCCAGCAACTCTTCATGCTGGCCCACCGGCGCATAAACACGACACTGGATATGATCGGTTCTGACGATCTGATCATACAAAGAGTCACCCATGCCATGCAGGCACTGGAATTCAAACCCTTCTTTATCGTCACCGGCCAGCTCAATGATAACTGACGCGGTATAGGCGTTGTGCGTGGCAAACTGCGGATAGATGGTGTCACGGTAATCCAGCAGGCGGTTGGCGCAGGCATGATATGACACATCTGTAGATGACTTGCGGGTGAATACCGGAAAATGCTCCAGTCCGTCTTTCTGGGCGTTTTTAATTTCTGTATCCCAGTAGGCCCCTTTGACCAGCCTCACCATCATTTTGCGCCCGGCTCGCTGAGTCAGATCGCGCAGCCAGTCAATAACGTACATGGCCCGCTTTTGGTAGGACTGCACGGCCATACCGAAGCCGGTCCAGTTTTCCAGCTCCGGATCGGTAAATACCGCTTCAATGATATCCAGGGAGATATCCAGACGTTCAGATTCCTCGGCGTCAACGGTAAGTCCGATGTCATGCTTTTTCGCTAATAGACACAGGGCTTTGAGTCTTGGCGGGATCTCTGCCATCACCCGCTCTCTGTGGGTAAATTCATAACGCGGATGAATGGCCGACAGCTTAACCGAAATGCCGGGACTACGCCGTGGCCCTCTGCCACCGGCGGCACGGCCAATTACTTCAATGGCGTGAGCGTAGGCATCATAATAACGCTTGGCATCACGCATCGTGCGGGCCCCTTCGCCGAGCATGTCGTAGGAATACACATAACCGATTTTTTCTTTGTTCTGGGCGCGTTCCACCGCATCTTCGATGGTCTCTCCCATTACAAACTGCCTGCCCATGATCTTCATGGCAATATTCATAGACTTGCGAATGACCGGCTCACCGACTCTGCCAAGGGTGCGTTTCAGCAAACCAAAATGATCGGCGCGGCGATGATCGGCATAGCTGACCATGCTACCAGTCAGTAGCAGGCCCCATGAAGAGGCATTAACAAACAGCGAGTCACTGCTGCCCAGGTGGCTACTCCAGCGACCTTTTGACAGTTTGTCACGGATCAGTTCATCCTGAGTTTTCTTGTCGGGTACCCGCAATAAGGCTTCGGCCAGACACATCAGCACCACACCTTCATCACTGGACAGGGAATACTCTTCCAGCAGTGCGTCAATGCCGCTGCTCCCGCGCTGTTCACTGCGAATCTGCAACACCATTTTGCGGGCCCGCTCCCAGGCGCGACTGCGGGCACTCATATTCACTTCAGCATCGGGTAATATATGGTCAACAGCCAAGTTTTCATCGATGCGATAAAAATCCCTGATCATTTGTCTGATCGGGCATTCGGTAACGAGATTGTTATCGTATAACATGGCTGACCCTTCTTCTTACTGATGGTTAAATTATAAACATTACGGCTGATTTTTTGCGGAGCATATACCCGAAAATAGCTCTTGTCTACGTTTGCAGAAGCAAAGTAAATATTATTACTCATAACTCCTTGCAAAGCCTTTAAAAACAGCCTTTCCCCTGCTTACAAAAAACAGAAAAACCTGACTGAATTCGCCCTTTTCAAGCATTTAAATACAAAAATTGCAGTTGTATACCGGCAGAAGTGATTTTTGAGGTATTTTTTTGGCTAAACAAACAGGGTCGCGCTCAGAAAAAGCACAGAAAACAGCGCGGAGTTAAATGTTATCGGGATAATATCCTGAGCAGATGACGCGGGCTCTTAGCCCGGGGATACCCGGCTTCTGGCGTAATCCAGCCGGTATAACAGGTGTTCTGAGACAGTAAAAATTTCTTTTCGGGGTGCTCAATAAATCAGCAGAAATTGTTTCAGATTGATACACGCATGCCGTCTATCAGGCTTCAGTTATCGACAACGTAAAAAAGGCAGTCTGATGCTGCGATTGTCGCATTGGTTGTCACCATAAAGAGTCTCAGTGGGCGCTTAGTCATCAGGCAGTGGTCGTTGAGATAAAACCATTGCTCTAGCCTATGCGGGTGGCGATCCAGTTTCAGTGCATCAAGGCTATTCTCCTTAATCCATCCCAGACAGGTGTCCTGAGGCGTCTCACCAAAGTTGTATTTTTCAATGTCGCGGCGAAGAGTAATATCTTTATCCGGCTGTGCTGAATCGGCATAGGCAATGCTGCGATCCTTTGCCAGTTCGACTCTTCTAGGCAAATTCAGCAGCTCCACATGTTGTTTGCGGTAAAAAGCATTCTCTGCGTCCATAAAAGAGAGCAAACCGTTATAGGCAACCTCATCGGCTACATCATCCTGGGCACCACCGGACTCCACTGTGATGACAGGGCAGCCCAGTTTCTGCTCCATAAGAGACCCCAAAATAATATCGGTGAGGATCATCCGGTGGCTGAAATGGGAGGCCAGTGCAATGTGTTGTTCCTGCGATTGTGTACTGACACAAAAAGCAGGCCCACTGCCTGAGGTGTTATGCAAATCAACCACTGACTCTGGTGTCATCCGGATTATTTGTTCCTTGATTGCCATGGCTATCTCACTTTGTAAGTCTTTTTCTCCAGCGCTGAAGCAACGGTTCAGATCCCGTTGGCCTGGCAACATACGGTGACTGAAAACCGGTTCGGTTTTCGCCGCAACCACAGAGGCAATGATCACTTTTATATTAACCCGGGGCTCGTAACCTTCGCTTAAGATCCTGTGAATGGCGTTAAGCCCGGAGGGTTCATTGCCATGCAGTAAGGTCACCACAACCCTGGTAATAGCAGTGTTTTTACCGGGGATATGCAAAACGGCAGGGCCGGGAAGTGTGTGTAAAAAGCCACTCAGGGTTGATTCTTTGCACCAGTCAAAAGGCGGATAAATCTGATGTAATCTCAGGCCACTCATTGCGCTACCTCCACTGTGAAACAGGTTGGCCGCTGGCACAGCGTTCCTTATAGTCGCTTAACATTCTGTGCAATGCCTTTTGTTTATCACAGGAACTAAGGTGGCTTTGAAGACACTCAAGTTGCCAGGAGGCACCGGTTATCTTGCGGCTAAGCCGTTGCTCAATGACGCTCATCAAACGATCGATTTCACTGCTATCTACGTTAAGTACTTGCAGGCCCCTGGCAGCCGCAGGCAGGAGTTTACCTATCACATCAACAACAGCACTTTCCCTCAGGCTATGCTGTGGTGATTGTGGCCACAATATATTCGCGTCCAGGCCTTTTTGTGCCGCCCGGTAGAAATTAAATTCAGCATAGGGAAAGGGGATTTTTGGTAACAGCTGCGGTATTTCATCAGCCAGAGCAATAGTGAGCCCTATGGCTAACGCGGCATTGGCCATCATATCCACCACACTGGGGCCGGCTGGTAATGTGCGATACTCTATGCGCAAATGCCCGCCGTGCCTGGGTTCAAATACCGGTCGGTTCCATGACCATACCGTGCCCTGATGCAGACAAAGCTCGGCAAAAGGCGTGTTTTCTTCTGACAAATAGGGCAATAGAGGGCGGTACAGCGCCACATTTTCTGCAAACAGTTCCCAGGCACTGTCTCTCAGCCAGCCATGACCGAACGTTACCCGAGCAGGTTGGCGCCACTGTGTCAGTCCCGGATGGCGGGCGTCAATGGATTGCTTAAACAGCGCGATACGGGTTTCCTGCCATAAGCGCTGGCCGAGAAAAGTCGGCGAGTTTCCCGCCACTGCCAGTACCAAAGGCGTGCTCAGTTGAGCTGCATTATAATAGCGGGCGAATGCCTCTGCCGGTACTTTCAAATGAACCTGAAAAGAGGTGTTGGCGCCCTCCAGGGTGACTTCATCACAGCCCATTTTAAGCGAGTCCTGGCCATTGATATCAACCAGAAAAGGTTCGCCTCTTAACGCAGCTAACTCATTGGTCAGGGCGCGGTAACGGGCCCGGTCTGTCATAAAGTCGCGTTGCAGATGGGTACTGTCAAGTGTGGGCAGGATCCCTATGGCAACGATCTCTGAATCCACCGATGCCGCTTTTTGTTTAAGCTTACTGAGGATCGGCAAGAGTTCGGATTGCAGTGCCTGAAAAGGCGTGCCTGCAGCTGAAACAGGCGATAGATTAATTTCCAGATTAAACCGGTTCAGCTCCTCGGTAAGCAGCGGATGCTGCATTAACTCCAGTAACTGTTCATTAAGCGGTGCCGGCAACCCTTGTTTGTCGGTGATATAGAGCTCGAGCTCAGCACCGATACTGGCCGGGCCGTCAGAAAAGCCCGGCTGCTCGAGCACGGTTTTCAGTTCACCAAGCTGTTGCTGAATACGTTTACGGTACTCCGTATGCTCGGCAGGAGAAAAATGGTCTTTATTAAGGGCTTGTCCCATCTACAGACTCCATAGCTGACCCAACTATGACTATAGGACAATTATCCTCATCTGAAATGCGCCAGTCCAAAAACCAGCCTGGTGAACACACAAAAGAGTGAGTTTGCCCCTGTGCAGGCGCGCTACAGGAGCAAAAAAACTCACTGTTTGAACAAGGAAGGCCGAAAGCAGAAAAATTAGCTAAAAAGGTGTCCCGGTTTTGTTGACCACTACATTAATCTCAGGAGGTGTTCCGTATTTCTGCGCGGAAGACTTCCCAAGTTTTCGTTTTTTGTAGTCTGTTTGATACCACTTTGATACCAGAGGCAAAGGGATTAGCCGGACTGTCCACCCAGCCCGCCAGGGCTTGACCTGATCGAGTTCAGATTACATTCCCACAACGCAGCGGCAGGCAAAATTTGTTAGGCTTACTTATTTGAAGAGGAGCCCTATGTCAGTCAGCAGTCCATCCGGTGACCTGTCCCCGCAACAACGCGCCCGCCATATCATTCAGGCCATTCACAGCGAAGAGCAGTACTGGCGTAAGCGCTATCCCATACTGCGCTACCAGAGTGTTATCGGGCTGGCTATCCTGCTAGTGGCACTGGCGGGTATGCTGGGTGCCGCTGTCCTTTATTACCTGGAGTGGATCCCTGCCTGGGCTTGCATCATTGTGGCGGCGCTCTGTGCATCCCTGTCCCATGAAATCGAACATGATCTGATCCATCGTCAGTATTTTCGTCATCAGCCCATTATCTATCATGGCATGATGCTGCTGACCTGGTTGATGCGCCCGAACACCGTTAACCCATGGTACAGGCGCAGTATGCATCTGTTACATCATAAAGTCTCCGGTACCCCCAAGGATCTGGAAGAACGCCTGGTAGGCAATGGCATCACCTGGGGCCTGAGTCGTTTTATCGTCATGTTTGATGGCCTGCTGGGGCTGTGTCTGCGCCACGGGATTCTGCGCCGGGAGACAGACAACTTTTCAATGCTAAAGCTGCTGGCGGCGACCTTTCCTCTGGCGACCCTGTATTTTTTAATCTGGTATACCTTTTTGCTGTTCCACGCTTATGACGCCCTCTTCGCAGGGATTAGCGCAGGAGCCGGAGGCACCAGTGCAGCAGCTTATCCGGATGCTTTACTCTGGCTGATGGAAGGCATTAACTTTGCGGTGGTGGTGCTGATCGTACCCAACGTGATCCGTTCCGCCTGTTTAAACCTGATCACCTCCCATATGCATTACTATGGCAATGTGCAAAACCTGCTTCAGCAGACCCAGATTCTGGATCGCTGGTATTTTATGCCCCTGCAGCTATTTTGTTTTAACTTTGGCCGTACCCATTCAATACACCATTTTGTGGTCAGTCAGCCTTTCTATTTGCGCCAGTTAGTGGCCGGTAAGGTGCTTAAAGTCATGCGCGAACAGGGCGTTAGACGCAATGATCTCTCCACTTTTACCACCGGTAATCGCTGGAATAACCCTCTGCGAACTTAGCAGTGAAAAAACACTTTAATTGACCACGGAAAACACTGATGGTACGAAAGGAAAGAAGGAGCCGGTTTATGCTTTTCTTTGCGACCTCTGCGCCTCGGCGTGATTTCCGGCTTTTATTTGGTTAATCTCGCTGAGGCGCAAAGGCGCTGAGGATCAGAAAGTTAATCTCCTCAAACCCCTTGCGCGATGAAAATGTCACAGGCCCCGTTCACCTCAGCTTTTCTCCGCGCGCTCTGCATCTCTGCGGTGAAAAGGTTTAAAACCACCAGCCGGTTCGGAAGCTCACACCCACCACCACAAACAGCACAGAGATGAGTGTTACGGGGATAATATGCCAGGCCAGCTGGCGCAGATTCTTACTGCTGAGCGTTGGGATCACCCTGATTCTGGCATCGGCCGCCAGCAGCAGAGTAATCAGCAACAACAGTAGTTTGAACCAGATAAGCCTGACCACGGGTTATCCACCTGCAGCCATAGGCTCCACTGGGGTATCAGGCTCCAGGCCAGCCAGACGCCCGTTAACACCTGAATGATCAGTGCCGGAATGCCTATTTTTTCATAGGCCTGCTCGAAATCCTGAATGCGGCTGACGGAGTTTTCCCGCAGCGCTTTGGGCAATATGCTCAGGGCCAGCACCAGATGCCCGCCGGTCCAGACGGTGGCTCCGAGCAGATGTAACAGTAATACCATACCGTGCATAGTCTCTTTGCCTTCAGCCAGGCTTGCCGTCGATACGGGGGCGGGTGAGGATGGGGAAATAAATCACCGCAAACAGCATAAAAGCCAGGCACCAGAGCAGTGTGCTGAGTAATAACATAGACTGGATCTCGCTGTGCCATAACCAGCTGCCCAGGGTTCGCACCAACCCGGCAAGCAGCACAAAGGCAAAGGCAAAACTCATCAGCCAGTGAGCCTTCAGTTTTCTGCCGCTATGCCCCAGCGACACTCTGGCCATCATCGCCAGAATAATACTGCCGATAGCCCCGGTGGTAAGCAGGTGTATGGCGGTGCTTAAGGGCATCATCTCACCGAGATAATGGCCACTTAGCGCCAATAACCCCAGCGGCACATACAAATAAGCCAGATGCAGTGACCATAACAGGGGCACCGAAAACGTTATCCAGACCCGCCAGCGTAACCAGCGCAGCAAATGTAATACCCCTGCTATCAGTGCGATGGCTCCCACTGCCATATCCTGTAACAACCCACCAGTCAGATAATGCAGCACCAGCAGCCAGATAGCCGCTAAAGCAATCTTTTCTAACCAGGGCAGTGGCAGTACTTTTTCGGTGCCGGTGCCATTGGCGGTAAACATGGGGGTTACCCGCCCGCCGATCACACAGATTAGCGCCGTGATCAGCATCAACATTAAATAACTGCCATGGCGAAAGCCCTCCGGGTAGACGCCAAGAACAGTCAGATGGGAGATAAAATTGGCCGCCGCCATTAACAACAACACCGGCACAAAAAACATATTGCGCTGCTGTCTGGCCTTGAACAGTGGCCAGGCCATAAACCCGGCCGCCATGGGTAAAAACAGTAAATCTATTGTGGCCGGGATCCACAGCGGCCAGGCCGGATTAATCAACAACACGGCGCGCCCCGCCAGCCAGGTGGCAAAAAGCAGCATCAGAGGCCAGCCTTTTAAACCCGGTACGCCGGTCCAGTTTTGCACCGCGGTAAGCAAAAAGCCGACGACAATAGCGGCACTGAAACCAAACAGCATCTCGTGACCATGCCAGAAATAACTACCTCCATAAGGTGCCAGCCCCCAGAGTCCGGCAAGCATGCCACCCCACCAGCCTATGGCCAGCACAGAAAACAGCGCGCCAAAAAGAAAGAAGGGGCGAAACCCTAACCGCCATAGGGGCGACGGGAGTTGATGTTCAGACATACTTCTTACACTCCGGACAATATTTCGTTAGCAGGGAGCCGGGGCATTGGGCCTGGCATAGAAGCGCCAGGTAACCACCACACAGCTTATGTAGAAACCGATAAACCCATAGAGTGCCAAATCCACCGCACCGGTGAGGGTGATAGATGTGCCGTAGGCCTTGGGAATAAAGAAGCCACCATAGGCGGCAATGGCCGAGATAAAACCTAAAACGGCGGCAGATTCTCGGTTACCTTCAATTTCAGCCTGTTTTTCCTGTCCTCTTCCCAGTGCACGGGAGCGCAATAATAAGAACATTGCCGGCACCATCCTGAAAGTGGAACCATTGCCAATACCGGTTGAGATAAACAACAGCAAAAACATACTGAAGAACCCATAGAAATTACCGGCCTGGCCCGGCTCTGGCAGAAAGTAAATCACACCAGATACACCGGCCACCATCAGCACAAAATTCCATAGCGTGACCCGGGCACCACCCAACCGATCCGCCAGCACACCGCCAAAGGGCCGTGCCAGTGCTCCGGCCAGCGGCCCGATAAAGGCATATTTAACCGGGTCAACATCTTCAAACAGCATGCCACTGAGCAGCGGAAAACCCGCCGCAAAACCAATAAAACTGCCAAAGGTGCCCAGGTACAACCAGCACATCCACCAGGTATGAGAACGCCTGAAGATCACCGCTTGCTGTTTAAAAGAAGACTTGGCATCGGCAATATCATGCATGCCAAACCAGGCCGCCAGCGACGCCAGAATAATCAGCGGCACCCAGATAAAGGCCGCGTTTTGCAGCCACAGGGGTTGTTGCTGGCCCTCACTCAGGGTGACCATCAATGGCTCGCCGCCAAGAGAGCCAAATACACTGGCCGAAATAACCAGCGGGCCAACCAGTTGCAAGCCCGATACGCCAAGGTTACCCAGGCCCGCATTTAACCCCAGCGCCGCACCTTTTTCGCCCTTAGGATAGAAGAAGCTGATATTGGCCATGCTGGAGGAAAAATTACCGCCACCCAGGCCACATAACAGCGCCAGAATTAACATGATCAGATAAGGCGTGTCAGTATCCTGCAGGGCAAAGCCCATCCAGATACAGGGTAACAGTAAAGAGGCTGTCGATAACGCTGTCCAGCGCCGACCGCCAAAAACAGGCACCATAAAGCCATAAAAAAGACGCAAAGTGGCACCGGATAAGGCCGGTAACGAAGCCAGCCAGAACAGCTGATTGGAGCTGTAACTAAAGCCCAGTGCCGGCATTTTTACCACCAAAATGCTCCAGATGGACCACACCGCAAAGGCCAGAAACAGATTGGGAATAGAAATCCACAGATTACGGCTGGCGATGGCCTTACCTTTGCTTTCCCAGAAGGACTTGTCTTCGGGATCCCACTGCTTAAGCACAAAGGAATCCGGTGTCGACATCTCAGGCAGATCTCTGACGGTCTCTCCCCTGCCCATTTCATGGCGCTGGGCGCCGGTGATGGCGAAGTGCATCCAGATCAGGGCCGCGCTGGCCACAACAAACAGCAACATAAAGCAACTTTGCCAGATACCAATCACATCGTTAAGCATGCCAAAGGTCAACGGTAATAAAAATCCGCCGAGTCCTCCCACCATACCGACCACACCGCCGACCACACCCACATGCCCGGGGTAGTAAACCGGAATATGTTTAAACACTGCCGCTTTGCCAAGGGACATAAAAAAGCCCAGCACAAAGGTCAGCAGCACAAACATGACCAGAGAGGTTTCCAGAGAAAAACGAATGGTGCCGTCCACGCCTCTGACATGATATTCGGTCGGCGGATAGCTGAGAATAAAGGTACAGATCACCGAGGCAATCAGGGTCCAGTACATTACGGTTCTGGCACCGTATTTATCTGACAGCCAGCCTCCGAGAATACGAAATAGGGAAGCAGGAATGGTGTATAGCGCCGCGAGGATCCCCGCCGTTGCCACACCCAGACCATACACCTCCATCAGATAATGGGGAAGCCATAAGGCCAGCGCCACAAAGGCACCGAAAACAAAAAAGTAATAGAGAGAAAAACGCCACACGCGGATATCAACAAGCGGCGAAAGCTGTTCAGCCAGGGTCGGTGACTCAGCCTGGCGCTGACCATGGGCAGGGTCGGCCCGGGCAAACAGAATAAAGCCGATTCCCATCAGCCCTATCACCAGCGCATAAATCTGAGCCGTACCCTGCCAACCGAGGGCCAGCATCAGAAAAGGGGCTCCAAAATTGGTCAGTGCCGCCCCCACATTGCCGGCGCCAAATATACCCAGCGCAGTGCCCTGCTTGTCTTTCTCGTACCAGGCAGAGATATAGGCCACACCGACAATAAAACCACCACCCGCCAGGCCCACGCCCAGTGCAGCGATCAGCAACAGAATATAACTGGTGGCAATGCTGACCAGAAACACCGCCGCCGCTGTGAGCAGCATCAATAATCCGAATACCCAGCGTCCGCCAAACCTGTCGGTTAATACACCGAGAAAAAGACGGCTGATTGAGCCGGTCAGAATAGGGGTTGCCATCAGCAGGCCCAGCTCTGTATCCGACAGGCCCAGCTCCTGCTTAAGCTGGATCCCCAAAATAGAAAAAATAGTCCAGACCGCAAAGCACAGCGTAAAAGCAAAAGTGCTCAGTCCCAGAGCACGCCGCTGGTCGGCCGGTGCCACACTTCCTGCTTCGATCATGCTGGCGCTCCGTTGTGCGTAAAGTTAAAGCATACGCACAGCGGCCCGCCTCCTCTATACAGATAAAGAGGCAGCCTCAGAACACAGGAATACCTACTATGGAGTAGCCAGGTTCATGCCGGCGATACTGTGCCAGTAACCGTTACAGTCGCGCTCTACTGTTTGGGGGCATTGCCCGTTCTTATTAGCCCGAAACTTCTCCAGCCAGTCCAGGGTATCAGCTGACAAGGGGCTTAAACGCACCACGTCCACCAGATTGTGCATACCGGCAAGATCATTAATCAGGTTGTAGCACTGGCCCGACTGGGTCTGAATACCGTTTAATACAAACAGCTCCTGCCCTTCCTGAGAGCGGGTCAGACGCCCGTTGGGGTAGTTAATGCAGCACAGTTCACACTGATCCTTGGGGCGGTTTTCGGAACGGGCGGTAAAACAGCGGGCCGAATAAGCCAGAGGCAGATAGCCATAGCCAAACACTTCCACTTCAAACTGGTTTCTGATCCCCAGCTCGTCACAGCCGCTCAGTATGTTTTGCAGCCAATCTCTGGACAGTTCCACCGGCATCACCCAGCGCTGCATCCCCAGCTTTAATAAACGGTGTAAACTGTGCTGGCTGTAACAGTTAATCGCCGGGCCTGCCACAAACGGCTTACCCTGCTCTGACAGCAACTGAATGGCGCCCACATCATTGGCCTCGATCAGAATATCGCCATTGTCACAATAGGTTTTTAAGGTTTTGACTTCGGAAGGCGCTTCCAGCAGCGCCATGGTGGACAGCACCACCTGTTTACCTTTACCGGCCAGCTCCCGCGCCAGTGCCACCCAGTCTTTGGTTTTCAGCTCCCGGCGCTTGGAGCACACGGTTTCGCCGAGATAAATGACATCGGCACTGCTTTGCATCGCCTGTTGATAAAATTCTTCCACCTGATTTTTAGGCCAGAAATACAGAATGGGGCCTAATGAATACTGCATTATTGATTCCTACTGCCATTTTCTGTGATACGCACCCAAAGAGGTCTGGCTGCCTTCGGATACCGCTTGCAGGCCCTGATTCCAGGCCGGTTGTGGATTAAAATTACCGCTGTCACGGGCACAGGCATCAATGGCCTGTCGCCAGATGCGGGTCACCTGCTCAACATAGGCCGGGCTGCGCTGGCGCCCCTCGATCTTCACCGCGCTGATACCGCACTGCATCAGCTCTGGCAGTAAATCCAGCGTATTCAGGCTGGTAGGCTCTTCAAGGGCGTGATAGACATTACCTTCCACTTCAAAACGGCCCTTACAGAGTGTTGGATAGCCGGCGTTTTCGTGTTTTTTGTAACGATCGATCAACACATCATTTAACCGGGACTCCAGCCCCTGTTCGGTTTCCTGCCAGCGCACAAAAGAAGCCGGTGAACAGGCGCCGGCCGTATTGGGAGACTCACCTGTCATATAGGAAGATAAATAACAGCGGCCTTCGGCCATAATACACAGGCTGCCATAGGCAAAGACTTCCAGCTCCACCGTGGTTTGCCGGGCCAGTTGTTTGACCTGATGAATTGACAGCACCCTGGGTAGCACCACCCGGCTGACATTAAATTGTTGCTGGTAGAAGTTGATTGCTACTGTGTTGGTGGCAGAGGCCTGCACGGAAAGATGCAGATCCAGTTGCGGGTAGGTATCACAGGCATACTCAAGCACCGCCAGGTCGGCCAGAATCAAGGTATCCGCGCCATTATCAACGGCGCTATCCACCGCATATTGCCAGCGCCGCCAGCCGTCCGGATGCGCAAAGGTATTGATAGCAATGTGCAGCTTTTTGCCATGCTGGTGCAGGTAATCTGCGGCTTTTGAGAGTTTATCACCGGTAAAGTTAAGACCGGCAAAATGCCGGGCGTTGGTGTCATCTTTGAGGCCGATATATACCGCATCGGCACCCTCAGTCACCGCCTTTTTCAGGGCCGGCATACTGCCCGCCGGACATAATAGCTCCATCAGTGCGCTCCAGATAAAAATACCCGGCAATTGTTACAAAACCAATCTGCACAAATATTGATTTAGATTAAAAAAAGGCGGGCTAAAGCTGACTAAACTATCGCTAAATATGATGTGAGGTAACCATGATTAACTTTCCTGTAGAGCCCGTTACGTTGCTCAGACCCGCTGTAAGACTGCTGAGCAGGATACCGGCAATGGTACAACAGCCCTGTGCCGGCAGATTACTGAATCTGGCGCTACACCAGCCCCTTGATGAGGGGGAGCTGGATTTTCTGGCAGGCAAAGTAATCAGAATCACCCTCACTGACATCCCCAAAAGCTGGTTTATCAGCCTGCGAGACAAGCGTCTGGAGGTGCATTTGTGTGGCAAAGAAGATGCCTGTATCAGTGGTGAGCTGGAGAATTTTCTGGCCCTGGCCTGTCAGCAGGTCGACCCTGATACGCTGTTCTTCCAGCGTAAGTTGTGTATCAGTGGTGATACCGAGCTGGGCCTGTATGTAAAAAACCTGCTCGATAGCCTGGAGCTTGACTCACTACCAGCACTGTTTGCCCGGCCACTGCAATACTACGCCAGGCGCTTCGATCCTAAGGAGGCATCCCATGCATAAATTTATTACGGACTTTTTTAATACCAATCATCAGGCACTGGAGCTGTTGTTTATTGCCTATCGTCGTCATAAAGCCCGCGATGGGGTCTACGCCCGTCAGTTGTTTGATAAATTCAAAGCCGGTATGCAGGAACATATTGGCTGGGAAGAAAATCTGCTGCTACCGGCACTGGAAAGCGCAAACCGCAAGAGCTTCCCCACTGACAAAGCCCGGGCTGAGCATCAACAGGTAATGCAACAGATAAACTGGATTGAGGGCCTGCTGGACAAAGGCGTTGACACCTCTCAGGATGATCTGTCGCTGGAATATATGCTCAATGATCATTTTGAAAATGATGAATTCAACCTGTATCCGGTCTGTGACAGAGTGCTGTCTGACGACGATACGGCGAAGATACTGATGGCGATTTACTAGGGCGAATTATCAGGGCCCGGAGATAACAACCATGTCTGACCATCAATTACTGCAGTGGTCTGAACATTTTAATCTGAGCGGACATCAGCTCATTAATGCTCAACATCACCAGCTTTTCGGGCTGGTGAATCAGCTCTATGACCTGATTCACCGAGGCGGGGATATCGAATCCATCATCTCGATTACCAGAGTACTACTCCAACAAACTGAAGGTCATTTTGCCGAGGAAGAAACGCTGTTTTACCGGCTGCCGCGAGACGAGCAGACCCTGCACCTGTTGCATCACAAACATTATCTGGAGGCGCTCAGCGCATTTCTCGAACGTCTGAACAGCGGCGTTGATATGTCAGTAGAGTCGATAACCGACCAGCTCCGCTCACTGGCTGACTGGTATCAGTCCCATGTTTTGCACAGTGACAGCAAGCTGGTTACAAACTGCTGAGCCTGAAACGCTTTTATGTCAATGGACAGATGAGCACCCGTCAACTAAACAACAGGCTTTATTTGGGTTACTGCCTTATCCAGCTTAAAACCCATAGCCGAAGTTCACCACAAGATCGGCGGGTTAAGTTATGACAAAAGGTCATTAGTGTTATACCAGCACATCCGTATAATCGCCGTTCTTATCATCATGTAAGCGGGTATAAATGAAAGGGCTTTTCTGGCAGATCTTTGACAGCTTTCTTAACCGCTCGGGCATTACCAAAGCGGACAGCCAGAAACTCTCCAGTATCCCGATCAGAGAGCGATTTAAAGTCGCTGCGGCAGCATTTCTGGCCTTACTGGTGGTGACCTACACCAGTCATTTGTGGCTGGCACCCACACCAGGTACTGTGATGCTCGCTTCTATGGGCGCCTCAGCGGTATTGCTGTTCGGCCTGCCCAACAGCCCTCTGGCCAGACCCTGGTCGTTTGCCGCCGGGCATCTGATTGCCGGTATGATTGGGCTGATGTGCTCACAACTGTTTACCGACATGGCGCTGATGGCGGCAGTGACTATTGCACTGGTACTGCTGGCCATGTATTTCTTTGAGTGTATGCATCCACCCGGCGGAGCCACCGCACTGGTACCGGTGATCGCCAGTCATGAAAGCCTGTTGGACTACCAGTTTCTGTTTACCCCCCTGATGCTCAATGTTTTTACCATGTTGCTGATGGCAATGCTGCTGAACCGTCTGATCCTGGGCCATAATTACCTGCCCCGGCTCAGAAAAAAATATGATCCGGTACACCTGCACCATGATCCCAGTCCGTTAAAGCGGCTGGGGTTGCAACCGGAAGATATTCTGCACGCTCTGAATCATTATTCAACGATTGTGGACATCAGCGAGCAGGATCTGGAACGCCTGTATCAGGAGGCGCAGATGCATGCCGTACAGAGAAAGCTGGGTGATATTCGCTGCAAAGATATTATGTCCGCTGATCTGATCACCGTTTCCCCTGATACCTCTTTGCAGGAGGCATGGCAAAGACTTAAAACCCATAAAATCAGAATGCTGCCGGTTACCGATAGCACTCAGCAGCTGTTGGGGGTAATTACCGTGGCCGATTTTCTTAAAGCACTGGGGCTGACAGACCTGTGGTCCGCTACCGGACAATTCTCAGCTCTTGCCAGTGCCCGGGCATTTAAACTGCAGAACAAACAGGTCGCCAATCTGATGGTGACAGAAGTGCGGGCGGTCAGTGCCGATGAACCACTGATTTCACTGATCCCAATGCTCTCAGATCAGGGCTTACATCATGTGCCGGTACTGGATAACCAACAAAAACTGGTGGGGATCGTTACCCAATCGGATCTTATTGCTGCGCTGTACGCGCAGCATCATGATGCATTGTTACAGGGCAGCGACTCCGACTGAATCAACACCTTGTTATACGTTCGACGGCGTATGCCGTTTTGCTGGCTGGTCTGCGCCGGACACAACGAAAACCATGGCCGGCACTGTCAGTGTTGTCAGGCTGAAACCGATGGTGCCTGCCCGGACAGAGTCCTTGCAGGTTGTTTATGATAGTGGCGCAGATCATGTTCTGTGCGTCTGCCCTCACTGAATGCTGACACACGCTTCAAGTAACCAATAACACGGGTGCCATAGTCGATATCTTCTGAGCCACAATCACTGCAACGGACCAGGCTGCGCTTGTCGATATGCTCGCAGTCATTACAGATAGTGATACGCACATTCACACAGAAATAATTGCAGCCGGTATGGGCGGCGATGTTGTACAGATTGAGAAAATTCTGCTCGCTGAGTTTCTCTTCCAGGTTCAGATGCAGGGCCGAGCCGCCGTCCAGATAACGGGTCATCTGTTCACCATGCAGCACAAACTTATCCAGATGGTTAATCTGCTCATCTTCTACCACATAGAAATAACTGTTGTAGCAATCTCTTGGCACCTGATAGCCGTCTTTTCTGTCCCAGTTGGCGTTTTTAATCCCCAGATTCTCCGCCGGTACAAACTCGGTATTAAACATATAGCCCCAGGTTTTACGGGCTATCCGGTTAGCGTCATAGATCACCTTTAACTTCTCATCGATAAAGCGCTGGTAGTCCTGATTCAGTCCCGGTCTGATCCCCAGATATTCCGCCGCTTCCACCATGCCATTCACGCCTATGGTCAGAAACTGCTTATCCAGGCTGATAAAACCGGCATCGTACACCGGCAACATGCCGCAGGCCTGATGCTCTTCCATCAGTTTGCGGTAGGCCACCTGATACTTTTGGATCTTGTCCACTTCACATGCCAGATCGCGGCCATCCTGAACCAGCCGGTTCATATTGATCGTAATCACATTGATCGAGCCGGTGGCTACGCCCCCTGCCCCCAAACTGTAGGAAAAGGTGTTATCACTGATTTCATTGCGCAAACGGCAACAGGAGGCCAGTGAATCTGCACTTTGCGACTGATACACAAAAAATGAGCCGCCCTCGCTCATATTGCGGGCACAGGTGCGGGCAAAGGCTTTATCTTTTACTGCCCCGTCTTTGGTCAGCATCGCCGCGGTGACCACCGGGAAGGTCAGAATGGTCTTGCTACGCTCGCGGTTAAACCAGTCCAGAAAAAAGCCCTGCAAAGCATTCACTGAATCCCAGCTCGGTTTACTCATATCCGGGAATACAAACTGGCCAAACATGGCATCGAAATAGTAACTGTCATAAACAGAGATATTCCAGAATACGCTCTGGTACCCCCGCGCCGCTGCAGGCTGATTCAGCGCATAGACCACATGCTGAAGATGATTCTCTACCGCTTTGGTATGGGTATTCAGATAATCGTCACCGTAGTCTTTGCGGGCAAAGTAATCAAAGTAAGTGAGGAACTCTACTGTGGCCACGGCACCGGCGAATTGGGCGCTGATGGCAAACACCAGATTGACAAAGCTGCCACAGAAAGACTCGAGATGCTTCGGCGCTTTTGACTCACCGCCGAGTTCAGTCAGCCCTTTGAGCAAAAAAGGATACATAGTAATCGACGTGCAATAGGGTTTGAGGCTGGTTTCATCATGCACATAGATCTCATGGTCTTCTATCTGGCGCACATACTCATCGGCCAGCTGTGTATCAAACAGCTCGGCAATCTTGTTCTTTACCTGAGCGCGATTAACCTGAATAAAGAAGTCCTTCATCAGTTCAGCTTCGAGCGTGGCGATATTCTTGTGGGTGACATTGGCGTTGGCATCGAGTTTCGAGCCATCGGCGGCATTAGCTGCCTGTTGATAATCACGGATAAAGTCCAGTTTGTTTTGCAGTTGCTGAGGGTTAAGCGGCAACATGGTTATTCTCCTGAAAACGAAAGTTAAGTAAATTGCCACTGCCAAGCTCAAGAAACTTCTGGTTGGTAGTGGCACGATCAAGGCCGCCCAGTTCGGCGTGCCAGCGGCCGGTTTTAAGATAATCAAGCTGATTTTGCAGACGAGCGGGCACTCTGTTCATACCTGTATACAAACAGGTTTTAAGGCCTGCCTGACGGGCGATTCGCAGCTTGTTAAGCAGCGCATCGGGATGCCATTCACCGCCGAAAAACAGCACACAGGTGATCAGATGCTGATATCGCTCAAGCCAGACTTTGAATGCGGCATCGCTAAGCGCCTCCCCTTGTCGGGATCCCAGGTATCACGGCTATGACAACCCGCACAGGCCAGAGGACAGCCGGTTATGGTAAAGGCCAGAGAAACTTCATCGGGCACTTCCTGAAAACAGATTTGCGGGGGAAAGCTGTTGAAGGGTTTTTTTGTAGGTAACAACATATCTTGTGCCTTTTTTATTTTATTAACACCATATATTGTGTTTAAGCCTAGACAGACACAGATTATTTAAATTGATCTGGATCAAAAGTTCGCAACTCTTGTCTGGTGTGAAACAGAGGAACCGCCACAAGCCCATTACAATGGGACTTTTAGGGAACTACCCACAAAGGGGTATGGGTCATGCCCGTTAATTGCCAAAGAATGAGAAGAAGAGTGAGATAAACTGCCCTTCGCCATTTGAGGAGAACATTATGCAAATCACTTCTTATCAGGATCTTATTCTTGCCAGCTATCAACAGCACGAGCCTCAACGTTTGTTGTTTGTGTTCGCCAGTGCTGAATTACCCACCGGCCATACCGAAAAACAGCAGCAGGAATTTGAACAGGGTGGCGGCGGCGCGCTAACCCCGGTGCTCTGTGTGGACAAGCTGCCCTCAGAGGCCGAGGATTTTGCCGCCTTAGTGGAAGAGTCGAAGCAAACCGGTATTAACTGGGATATCGTGTTTATCTCAGCCATGGACGGCCGTGGTGGATTTGCGCCTAATTCTGATGAAGCCTCCCAGCCCCTGCGCATGATGATGAGCAAGATCCAGTCTGGCATGATCAGCGATTTTCTGACCTTCGACCGCGAAGGCGACCTGGTGGAACTGGTGCCGGGTTAAGCACCAAAGGGATTGCTAACCGCAGAGTCGCTGAGATCGCAGAGGTCATTCCCGCGTGTTTTTGGCGGGAATCCAGCACCTTTGATTGCAGGGTGCTAATAGTTGGCACTTTGGTAATTCAAAGGTTGCTGGGAATCCAGCAGCCTTTTCTTCTCTAAACACAAAGTCACAGGATGCCCGATAACAGCATTCGGGCATGACGGTAATCCCCTTGTAGCCTGCAAGTAGCGAAGAGGACCTGTCCAGCACCTTTGATTGCAGGGTGCTAATAGTTGGCACTTTGGTAATTCAAAGGTTGCTGGATTGCAGGAGCCCCCGGATTTCGCTTCGCTTTATCCGGGCTACCGGAACTTTCGTGCCTTTAGTGTTTTTCGTGGTCAAATGTGCTGTTTCTATTTTCACCACGGAGGGCACAGAGATCAGACAATAATTGTTTTTTCCCCTCTGTGTTCTCCGTGGCTCTGTGGTTCAATTCTTTTTACCACCAACCGCTAACCCAAAAGCCCTAAATGTTCTCGCAAAGATCGCAGAGGGTCAGCCCCGTATGGTTTTGGCGGGAATCCAGCGGCTTTGCCAATAAAAACCGTTTGCTTAGGCGCTTAGATCCTCACATTGACCTGTGATTAAAATTCAGGCTGACACAGAGTTTTGAGCACCCTCGACTTTTATAACCTTGGGCCTGAAAATAAAACCAAGAATGCCACCAAAGAGATCCTTGTACATTGCTTCTATCTCTTCCTTAGTGATGTTTCCGCTAAGTATCAGCATCTCAAGTCGTTCCGCAGGCTCCTTCACAATATATCCGGAAGAAGTGAACCCGTTATTCTCATAAAATGCTTTACGCTTTACCCTCTGCTGATAGTTTTTCCCTTTTTTATCAATCACTTCAATGTTCAGTACAATTCTTTTTCCAGAATACATTTCTTTCAAAGAATCCATTACCTTGCTTCCGTAACCACCTGAACGGCACGATTCAGATATCGCCAAAAAATGTACAAATACAATGTCTTGATACTCAGTGATATAGATGAGGCCAATCCAGGTATCCTGTGCATAAAGAACGTTAAAACCTGCCTTCCCATTTCTCAGTTTATATCGAAGTATCCATGTTGGTATGTGTTGAGCTCCCGGGAACGCTTCTTTATAAAGATCAATAACCTTCAAATAGTTAGCGTCATATTTGGTAAGTGGTCGAAAATTAATGCTCATAGTAGATAGTATTCATGTCGCCCCAAACAGAGGCTTTTGTGAGCGCAGCGAGAAAAAAACGCACTTTGGCTTTAGCCATACCGTTAATCAAATGCACACTGTTTATTAATATAATCATAAATATACCCGGGGACTAACGACGGTAAACCAACAACTAAAGCCACTATTAAAAAGCTGATTTTGTCTTGCCTATCGTCTGATATAGAGCTGCTAAAAACCGAATCTCTCAGTATGTCTACCCAGGCAGTGGCATTGTGACCAATCCAGTACAGATAGAAAGCAACAGAAAGAGCAGGCAATAACACCAAAAGATGAATAACCTTGGCCTTTGGGCTCATTTTGCTAAAAGCAAACTTACCTTCCACCCGTGGAAGCTGATTTTTCGCCACCAATTCCGTGATAGAGCACTCATAGACAGCAGCTAAAGATTTGGCTGTTTCTTGCGATGCAACACCTGTTTTTTCAACTCGCTGAATGGTTCTCAAGCTCAATCCCGATACCTCAGCTAACTGGGTCTGACTCCAGGCTCTGCTGTCTCGTTGATTTTTTAACGTATCTTTATTTAATTCCATTTCCATGTTTCAAGCCCTCTTCATAAGTGTTGAGCCAATATGAAGAAGTATTGCCTTTTTTAATACGACATATATATGCCACAAGTATGACAGGAGTGTGCCATGTTTGGCTAACACATGAGTCCAGAAGGGGCGACAACAGCCGCTTTGATAGATACAGGCTGTCAGAGCTGACAGTTAGCCGATTTTTCCGGTCAGATCAGATCTGAGACCAATTCACTTTGAGCAAGTCAAGTAGCTCCTTCTTACTCTTCTCTGGTGTTTTACCCGCAGTATCTATCGTTATTCTCGGCGTCGTCCAGGGGTCGTACTCTCTGGAAACAACGCTTTTCCAGTCAGGGAGTTTAAGGGTTGGAATATCTGAATTTCTGGTCTCAACTCTGTCTTTGTGCTCATCCCGGGCAGAGCAAGTCACTTCAATTTCCCTGTATTCACATCCTGCCTGATACGCCACATCACGCCAGGCCCTTCTGGACTCTTCTACCGGATTGGTCGAATCCGCAACCACTGGCAGCCCAATTCTCAGGTTATCCAACGCGAGTTTGAACGCGATCTGGTAACCTTGATCATAAAGGTTTGTATAACCGACATCCCGGAGTGTCTGCTCTATGGAGTCGATACGAAGAAAAGTCGCACCAATGCGCGCCGCCAGAAATCTTGAAAGTTCGGTTTTGCCTGTGCCCGGCAATCCGCCAAAAATATACAGCATAAATAAGTTGCTCTTTCCCTGAAGCCTGGCAGTTAAACGTTGGGGCTCCATAGAGCCGCATATCAATACATAAGTTAACTATTGCAGCTTTAGCTTTCAACGTTAATAACTCAGGTGCTCGCAAATAACACGAAAGCCGTTTTCACTGATGCAGAGTTAGCAGAAGGGCATTCCCGCATGTTTTTAGCGGGGATCCACTACCCTCTTCTCCCCTGAACATAACGTCACTGGTTGTCCAATATCAGCATTCAGGCATGAGGCAATGTACACCCATTAAACCCGTGTAGCCTGCTTGCAGGTAACGCCCGTTAAAAACTCTTCACTGAAACGTCATCAATCAGACATATAAGCGTGCCAACCTGAAACTCTCAATCAGGTATTCAGTGGAGAGAAAAGTGGGACTCAGTGTGTGGCAAATTGCTTTAGTAGTTATGTTATTTCTTTTACTGTTCGGACGGGGCAAGATCCCAGCGCTGATGAGTGATCTGGCCGAAGGTATTCGTGGTTTCAAGCAGGGTATGCAAGACAAGGATGAACAAAGTGCTGTCAATAACCCGGATTCCGATATTGTCAGGACGAAGACCGACGCGACAAAAGCTCTGAGAAACGAAGAGGATTCAACGTCAGACACGGACAAACCAGCCGCAGCATCGCTGTCTAAAGAGCACACCAGCTAATATGATGATGGTTGCTCAGGTAAAGAGGCTGATATGTTTGATCTAAGCTGGATTGAGTTGCTGTTCTGTGCGGCACTGGCGTTAATTGTTATTGGACCCAGAGATCTGCCCAAATTGTTTCAGGCCGGTGGCCGACTAGTAGCCAAAAGCCGGAAAATGTATAAAGACGTGCTCGGCAATATGAAGCAACTGGAACGGGAAGTGGATATTGCCTCAGGTAACAGCAGCGAAAAACAGAACTGGCGGGAATATTTACCGGAAGAAGTGCGTCACCTGCCCGCTGACTTTATCCCCGGCTCAATGACAGCAGAGCAGCATCAGCAGCGACACCTGCAGGCATCACAGCAAGTCACACCATCAACAGGCGAGTCCCCAGAAACAGCGCAACAATGCAATACCAGTAGCAGTAGCAGTAACAATACAGCGCAAGTCGATCCTTCTCAAAAACCTGATGCACAAGGTACATCTCAGCCATGACCGAAAAGGATTTAAACCTGTCCAAAGCGCCTCTTCTTAGTCACCTTATCGAATTGCGGCGCAGACTGCTTTATTGCCTGGCTTTCTTTACGTTAATGTTTATCGCTTCGTATTTTTTTGCCAGCCAGATTTACGCATTTTTGCAACAGCCTCTGTTAGAAATTTTCGGGCCCGACAGCGGCAGAAGAATGATCTATACCGGGCTGCATGAAGCCTTCTTTACCTATCTGAAACTGTCGTTTTTCAGTGCTACTTTTTTTACCCTGCCGCTGATGCTGATCCAGATATGGCGTTTTATCGCACCAGGCCTTTACATACACGAACAGCACAGCGTTTCACTACTGCTTGTCATGACCCCGATACTCTTTGTGGCCGGGGCTGCACTGGCCTTTTATGTGGTCATGCCACTGGCCTGGGAGTTCTTTATCAGTTTTGAAAGTCCCGCCAAAGAAGCGGCTATCAGCGTCGAACTTGAGGCCAAGATCAGTGAGTATCTGGGCCTGGTAATTAAACTGATTCTTGCCTTTGGCCTGAGCTTTGAGTTACCCATTTTGCTGTTGGTGATGGCCAAAGCAGGACTGGTCTCAGCGCAGAGCCTGGCCGGTTTTCGCCGCCATGCCATTGTGGTAATTTTTCTGCTGGCGGCATTGATTACCCCGCCGGATCTGATTTCACAAATCGCCCTCGGGCTGCCGGTATTTGCCTTGTATGAGCTGTCTATTCTGCTGATTCGCTGGACCCGGTCAGACTATTCCCGGCAGAAAAACTCGCAGTCGGATCAGGCTGCCCGCTACTGAAGCTATGTCACAAAATCTTTGTAAATCTGTCAGATAAACGGCAACGAATTGTCATATTCCTCCCATAGGCTGGTCATTGTGGATCGAGGTCATTCCTGAGGTTCTCGAATGGATCCCACAATCGCCCACAATTCAATAAGAGGAATTCCAATGACCAGTAAAACAACCATGGCAGATCACAATGAGCTGCCAGCTCAACCCGCAGTTAACCGCCGTGACTTTATCAAAGGCAGCTCAGTAGTAACTGCCAGCGCAGCCTTCGCAGCCATGTCTAATCGTGCCGTGGCTGCCAGCCTGCCCTACTCAGATTCTTACGGCCCTCTGGTACCTGTAGCTGACAAGGCTACAGGTCTGGAACTGCTGGCCTTGCCACAAGGCTTTGAATACACAACCTTTGGCTGGACCGGACAGATCCAGTCTGATGGCCTGCCTACTCCCACAGATCATGACGGCATGGCAGTCGTTGGCGCCAAGGGCAATGTGATTGCGTTAGTACGTAATCACGAACTGAGCGAAGGTGAAGGCCATATGAGCAGTCCGCGGGGTGGGCGCGGTGTATACAACCCTGCTCAGTATGGTGGTACCACCAACCTGATGTTTGATGTGGTAAAAGGCACTTTTCTGTCTTCTTACAACAGCCTTGGCGGCACCATCAGAAATTGTGCTGGTGGCGCAACGCCATGGGGTACCTGGCTGTCCTGCGAAGAAACCTTCCACGGCTGGAACAATGGCCCTCAGGGCTATAACCATGGGTATATCTTCGAAGTACCCGGATTTGGCATTTCTGATGGCCAGCCAATACGCGAAATGGGTCGCTTCTCACATGAAGCCGTTGCAGTGGATCCGGCTACCGGTTACGTGTATGAAACAGAAGATGCCGGTTCATCGGCGTTTTATAAGTTTGTGCCCAATGGGGAATGGGGCAATCTCAAAGCCGGTGGCAAACTCTACGCCATGGTGCTGGACAACACCAGCCGTATCGATCTTCGCGGCGGCCTGACCGAAGGCACGGTCTGGAATGTCAGCTGGCAGCAAGTGGATGATCCTGATGCCACCTCCCAGCGCTGCTTTGATCAGGCCTCAGACGCTGCCATCATCGAACGTGGCGAGGGCTGCTGGTATGACGACGGACGTATCTACTTTGTTTCCACCTCCGGTGGCGCGGCCAACCTGGGCCAGATTTTCTGCTACGACCCACGTAAAGAAACCCTGACCATCTTGTTCGAATCTCAATCAGCCGACCAGGTAGACGGCCCCGACAACATCGCCATCAGCCCAAGAGGTAATATTCTGATGTGTGAAGATGGTGGCTCCAACCCTAAACGCCTGGTGGGCCTGACCAAAGAGGGTTCAACCTTTACCTTTGCGGAAAACATTGTGGCACTGGATCGCGGTGATCTTGCAACAATCGACGCAGTTTATCCTGGCACTATGGAGAACTTTGTTGATTCCGTGGGTGACTCCACCGATGGCAGTAACCGTCGCAGCTTCACCAGCAGAGAATGGTGTGGTGCCACCTTTTATGGTCGTTGGTTATTCGTCAACATCCAGTCACCCGGAATCACCTTTGCTATTACCGGCCCCTGGGAAAACGGCGCCCTTTAGCCACTGGACAGGAGCGGCGTCAGGCCTCTCCTCTTTTCAACTAAACATTTTATTTAGGAAATGATCATGCGTGTACTAATCATAAGTTTTGTGTTGCCTTTACTGCTCACATTCAGCCCACTCAGCCAGGCCGACATACTGTCTTTCGCCGGTGACGGGGACTATAACGGCAGCGTTACCGGCGATGACGGCTGGCGCTTCAACATGGGCAGTGGTGAAATGGATTTCTGGAACTTTACCCTTGACCAGGAAACCAGTCTGTCGGTAAACATCGTCTCTGATATCGTTTTTGGTCTTGGTCTGTATAGCGGTGAACTGCAAACGGACCCGGGTTTCATGTTTTCTAACACAGGCGATTTCAGTGGTTTGTTCGGTGAATCTATGAGTTATATTGCCGGAACTGACCCCTTTACTCCGTTCAGCGGTAACAGCCTGAGCAATATCATGCTGTCAGCCGGCTCCTACACCCTGGCTTTAGGCGGCAATGATGCGGGTTTTGATATGTTCTCGGATTTTGATTATTCGATGAATATATCAACTCAGGCAGCAGCAGTGCCAGAGCCGGCCTTGGGCGGTTTGTTCGCACTGACACTGTCAATCCTGTTAATACAGCGCAAACGGCTGCTGAACTAATTCGGTATTCTGTTGACGTGCTCAGTTATCAGTAAAAAAACGAAAGGTCTTTCTCACCGCAGAGTCGCTGAGATCGCAGAGAAGATAAATATTAAATCTCTGCGTTCTCTGCGGCTCAGCGGTATACTTTCCCTCAGCAAAAGATCACTGGATGCCCGATAACAGCGTTCGGGCACGACGATTATTAACACCCATCCCTTGCAGCCTGCTGGTAACGCAGCGGATCTGTCCGGCTGCTTCATACAGAGTAAACTCTGCGTTCTTTGCGACTCAGCGGTAAATCGTGTTTTGTGCGCTCGAAGCTAATTCAAAGGCTCGATGCAATCCAGCGGGCATACCGCAATGCAGGCCGGGCTGTCGTAGTAGCCCTCGCACTCGGTGCACAGGGCCGTATCGATTTCATAGATACTTTTCCCCATTGCTATCGCCTCATTGGGACATTCGGGCTCACACATATCACAGTTGATGCAGTCTTGGGTAATAATCAGGCTCATAGCATCACTCCTTATCACAACGAATCAAAAGACCATAGTCAGTATCAATCTCTGGCGAAAATTGCAGATAGCGGCGGTATCCCGAACCCGGTGCAATAGCTTGTGGATTGCCCTGCTGGTCAGACATACTTTGCAGCACAAACTGATGATTGCCTTTTGGCGTCATCAGCATCAGTGTATCGCCGACCTGAAAGCGGTTTTTCACCTCCACTTCCACCCATCCACTGGCAGGATCCCAGCCCAGCACTTCTCCCACAAACTGCTGTCGGTCACTTAAAGAGGCGCCCTGGTTATAATTCTGTAGCTCGGACTGAGGGATATGACGGCGCAAAAAGCCTTCGGTATAGCCGCGGGACGCCAGCCCTTCGAGCTCCCGCATCAGTGCTGTATCAAAAGGCTTACCGGCCAGTGCATCGTCTATGGCCCGGCGGTAAATCTGCGCCGTGCGGGCCACATAGTAAAATGACTTGGTTCGCCCCTCTATTTTCAGTGACTGCACGCCCGCTTCGATCAGTCTCGGCACATGTTGTATAGCACGCAGGTCTTTGGAATTAAGGATATAGGTACCATGCTCATCCTCGTACATGGGCATAGGCGCATCAGGGCGTTGTTTTTCCGTCAGCAGCACCGGTTCTGGTGCCGGGTAATGTTGTACGCCAGGGAGTGATTCATCGCTTTGAACCGGGATAAGATCGCCATTTAGCTGTTCCTGTGCACCGGTAATATCATACTGCCAGCGGCAGGCATTGTTACAGGCGCCCTGATTAGGGTCCCGTTTATCCATATAGCCGGATAACAGACAGCGGCCTGAATAGGCCATACATAAGGCACCGTGCACAAACACCTCCAACTCCATATCAGGCACTTGTGTACGAATACCTTCGATTTCCTGCAGTGAAAGCTCTCTTGATAAGATCACCCGCTCAATGCCCATCTGTTGCCAGAATTTCACCGCTGCCCAGTTCATGGTGTTGGCCTGCACCGACAGGTGCAGCCGCACATGGGCAAAGTGCTGCTTTAGCAGCCATATCACGCCCGGATCGGAGACAATAAAGGCATCGGGATTCATTTCGGCAATTGGGGCAATATCGTCGATAAAGGTGGTTAATTTAGCGTTATGGGGCGCAATATTCAGCACCACATAAAATTGCTTGCCTTGTTGATGAGCTTCGCTGATACCCAGAGCCAGGCTGTCCGGATCAAAACCATTGTTACGCACCCGCAGACTGTAACGGGGTAAACCGGCATAGACGGCATCGGCGCCATAAGCAAAGGCATAGCGCATGGCCTTCAGGCTACCGGCAGGTGAGAGTAGTTCGGGATTCATTTAAACCGTCTGTCTGTTGAAAATCACTGACGGCTATTATGCAAATCCGGGCCTGGCGGGTGTTGATCTGGCTCAATCTCCTACCCATTACGCCGGATTGTCTATGTGGCGGATAGCAGCTAGGATGCGCATTCAGGTTAACAGGAGACAAAAATGCCAGCCAAAATCGGAATTTTAACCGTCAGTGATCGCGCCAGCCGTGGTGAATATGAAGATCTGTCCGGCCCTGCCCTTATCGATACCCTCAACACTTATCTGAGCAGCGAATGGCAGCCGGTTTACCGTGTAATAGAAGACGAACAGCCATTGATTGAACAGGCATTGGCGGAACTGGTTGATAACGAAGGCTGTGCCCTGGTAGTCACCACTGGCGGCACCGGCCCGGCCAAACGGGATGTCACCCCGGAAGCCACTGAAGCGGTATGCGATCGCATGATGCCGGGTTTTGGTGAACTGATGCGCCTTGAGAGCCTGAAATATGTGCCCACGGCGATACTCTCACGCCAGACTGCTGGTTTGCGGGGTCAATCGCTGATTATTAATCTGCCCGGTAAACCCAAAGCCATACGCCAATGCCTGGATGCGGTGTTTCCGGCCGTGCCCTATTGCCTTGATCTGATGGAGGGGCCCTACCTGCTCTGCAATGAAGATGTGATTAAGCCCTTTCGGCCCAAATCCAACTAAAAAAGCAAGCCTGCGATCGTTACTCTGTGTCCGGCAACTCAAGATCCAGGGTTTCAATGGCAGACAATGCCGCCTGCAACTGGCCTTCAGCACAGAGTCCCAGCATTGCCGCCTCTTCGGCGGCCTGTCTGGCCGTCTGCAGACACAGTGCCCGAACCTGCTCTGCCCGTGAGATACTTATCCTGACTGATTTTTGCATACTGTGATTGCCTGATATCAATACGCCAGAAGCCGTCTTTTTCTGTCCCTGGCCTGGTATTGAGGTTAAGATTGCCGATTCCGTTTTAACAATAACTCACAATAGCTATGCTGCCACAACACCTGCTTAATCCCAGAGAGATTGCCAGACAAGCCGCCACCAGAGCTTATATTCCTTATAGCAATTTTGCCGTAGGGGCTGCGCTGATTCTTAATGATGGCAGCATTATCCCCGGCTGTAACGTGGAAAATGCCAGTTACGGCCTGAGCAATTGTGCCGAACGCACGGCCCTGTTCAGTGCTCTGGCTAATGGGCACAAAGCGAAGGAATTCGCCGCTATGCTGATTTATATGCCCGGAGAGACACTCTATTCTCCCTGCGGCGCCTGTCGCCAGGTGATTGCCGAGTTTTTTACCGCCCATGCAATGGTTTACGCTACCTGCGACAACGACAACTATCAAAGCTGGCGGGCTGACGAATTACTCCCGGGACTTTTTAGCCTGGAAAATTAACGGTAAACGAATAAACATACGACAAGCATATAGGGACAATGATCACCGCAGAGTCGCAGCGCACACGGGAGTTTATAGTATCATGCCCGAATGGTGTTGTCGGGCATCCCGTGCCTTTGTGTTAAGGGTGGCAGAGGTCACTGGATTCCGGCTAACAACATGCCGGAATGACGGTATCTTTTATATCTTAATGGTAAATAAAAGGGCGCTGGGCTCCCGCCAACAGCACGCGGGAGCGACGTCCGGTCATGCCCGAGTGTTGTTATCGGGCATCCAGCAGCCTTTGAATAGCCAAACTCGCCACATAAGCATTGAGTCATCAAAGGTGCCGGGTGGCTCTGTGCTGAAAAAGGTTTTTTCTGCTGTCGTTCACGACACCTGTTCTACTTCACCAATAAAGATGATTTCTTAAGGTATTCCTGCCCTTGCTTTTTGACCTTATCAAAGGCCGCATGCTCTGAACCCAGGTGCACCTCTTCAAGTGTTTCGGCGATATTATCCAGTTCCTTATCCATACGCTGCAAGGCATTTTCCAGGGTATAAGTGAGCTGGTGAATCTCTGCCATATCTTCCAGACTGAGTTCTGACTTTTCAATTATGGCTGCCAGCTTCTGATTATAGGCAGACAGATTGGCTACCGCTTGTTGCAGGTTTTCTGAAGACTCGCCTTTAAAATGATCGGGGCGTTTGTCTTCACTGGCCATAGCGCTGGCAGAGAATGTCAAAGGTAATACTAAACACAGAGATAATAATTTTTTCATGGATGACTTCCTTATTTTAGACCCACCCATCTTAATAATAACTATTTCCATTTGCAATTAATCCTTTAGGATTAGTTTTTTTAGCGCTCAGATACAGCCCCCGCAACTGCCACAGCGCCAATCGGCGGCATTAACGGCGCGGTAAAACCAACACAGATGAGCTTCATCCACAGGGATATGGTGTTGTTCAAAAACCTCCATCAGCCAGTGAATGTTCTCTTCAATCCACTGAAGTTCTGGCGTGCCCTCAATAAAGTCATCTTCGTCAGGAAATAAATAACTGAAGTTGCCATAGGTATCCATATCGTTTTCTGCCCGCTCTGACGGCAAGGTCAGCGGCAGGCCCTGATAATGGATAATCCAGTGGCCGAGACACAGGGTATGCCCCTGCGCCGACCATTTCGCAGTAAAGGGATTGTCATTGCTCATCAGATTAATAAATCATGGAGACACAATAGAAAGTAGGTCGGGATTTATCCCGACAAATTCTTCATAGCCAGACTTCATTGTCGGGTTGAAACTCTACCTACTGCATTAGAATTATCACCCTCCTGCAACCGGCTTCGCTAATGGCTGGCTCCGCTGTCGGGCTCAAGCCCGACCTACTGCATCAACGGTGAGCCGTCCAGGCCAAAGTCAAAGCCCTGGATATCGGCGGTGCTTAGCAACTGAGTGATATATTGAGCAATGGTTTTTCGCTTCACCTTGGTATCCAGGTAGTCCTGAATGTCCTTTCTAACATGCTCAAAGGGCAGCGGTTTACCCTCAACTCGCCGGACAATCTCCACCAGATGGAAACCATAACGGCTCTCCACCGGTGTACTCATCAGCCCTTCGGGTGCAGCAAAGATCTGCCGCTCAAATTCCGGTACCGTCTGGCCCTTGGTTATCTGCCCCAGATTGCCGCCCATCTGAGCAGAGGGGCAACCTGAATGGCGCGATGCCAGCTGACTAAATTCACCGGGAGTCTGAGACAACTGCTGCAGCAGCGTATCCGCCATTTCACGAGCCTCACCACGCTGCTGAATATCATCCGGATCCGCCACCAGCAATATATGCCTGACCTCAAGCAAGGGTGCAGTTCGAAACTTGTCTTCATTGGTCTGGTAAAAATGCGCACATTCCGCCTTAGTGGCACAAGGCAGATTGGCATCAGCTTCGATCAGTTGTTCTATTAGTGGTTCTTCCTGATGACTTTCCAGTGGTTTGTCCGCTGGCCAGATTTCCAGTTCTACGGCGCGCTGGCGCACTACCTCACTGATAATCAATGCCTGGGTGGCCTTGACCATAGCCCCGCGGCGGCTGTCCGAAGGGTGATACTGCATTTCCGCGCTGATTCTGTTGCCATCAATCTGGCTATGATTCACGCTGACACTGGGGATATCACTGACGATCATAAGTTACTCCGGTTTATTGCAGGTCGGGACGCGAATACAAGACAAAATTTATCCCGACACCTGATATGAACCTGTAGGTCGGGATTTATCCCGACAAACCATGCCTGACGGCAGCTTTCGCTGTTGGACTAAAGTCCAACCTACAGCCCGATTCCACTACTTCTGTCTGACGACCTGATAATTACGGTTAGCGTATTTCACCGGTACGCTCCAGATATGCACCAGGCGGCTGAAGGGGAACAGTGCAAACAAAGTCACACCCCAGAATACGTGAGCACGGTAGATCCAGTGTACGTCACCGATAAACTCAATGGCTTCGCCCGGACGGAAGGTCAGCAAGTAGCGCGACCAGCTCATCAGATTTTTCATCTCATTACCGTCCATATGGCCGGTTGAAACAAAGATTGAGGCAATGCCCAGCAACAGCTGGATATAAATCAGCAACAGAATCGCCGTATCCATGGTACTGCTCGATGCCCTCACTCTGGGGTTAAACAGGCGACGGTGGACTAAAATGGTCATACCGATAAAACACAGCACACCAAAGAAGCCACCCACCCCCATAGCAATCAGCTGTTTGGTCGGCAGGTCAATGCCCAGCCAGGTCCAGACTTCATAAGGGATCACCAGACCGGCAAAGTGCCCGGCAAAGATCATAATAATACCGATATGAAACAGGTTACTGCCGAGGCGGAAGTTCTTACTGGTCAGGATCTGACTGGAGCCTGCCTTCCAGCTGTACTGGCTTCTGTCATAGCGCAGCAGACAGCCGGCGAAAAAAATCACCGAAACGATGTAGGGGTAGATCCCAAACACCAACATATCAAAAAAGTTCATGGTCAGGCTCCTCGCGCTGCTTGAGTTGAAACAGGGGCGGCATCCATCCAGTTAACCGGCACATCCTGGTCCCGGCGCTGGGTTTCACTTGGCTTGTTCTGATTCACCGGGCAGCCGCCATTAACGGCGTCGCCACCAAAGGTCACGGCTTCTTCTTCCCAGACCTTATCCAGCTCCTTAGGTGTATGATCGGGTTTTTCCTTCTCCACCTGCGCCGCCAGCTCCTGCAGATCCAACTCGACTTCAGCTAAAGACAACAAGGCTTCCAGCAACAGATGATAATCTGACTCACGTTTTTTAAGACGCACCGCCAGCACGCCCAGTACCGGCGCAATATCACTCAGCCAGCCACTGGCGTTGTCGCCCTGAGTGGCGACAAACTCCAGAAACAGCGGCAGATAGTCCGGCAGTTCGTGGGCGTTGATGGCAAGGCCCGCGGCCTGATACTGACGTTGCAGTTCAACCATGGCCTGACCGCGATCGCGGGATTCACCATGGATATGTTCGTAAATCAGCAATGACAAGGCGCGGCCGCGCTCAAACAGGCCATCGTATTCAGATTGCCAGTCGAGCAGGTCGCCATCTAAGCGGTGCTGCACAAAGCACAGCAGCGCCTGTTGATGTTCCTGAGTCAGTTCAGATTCGCGGATCAGGGTTTCGACGGCGTCGCGGTGTTCCATCAGCTCTGGCTGCGGATAATCCAACAGCCGGGCGATCAAAGATAAAATCTGCATACCTTACTCCTTCATATCCACAGGGATGACCTGGCGCACCGACTGGCCTTTACCGCCAAACAGATCCACACCACCACTGCTGCTGCAGCCGTCACCGAAACTGAAACCACAGCCGCTTTTCATGTCGTAGGCATTTTGGGCATAGGCGGTATGACTGGTCGGAATGACGAAACGGTCTTCATAGTTAGCCAGCGCCATATAGCGGTACATCTCCTCTACCTGCCAGTCTTCCAGACCCACCTGATTCAGCACTTCGGTGTCCACCACGCCGTCCACCTGCTGCGAACGTTTAAAGGAACGCATCGCCAGCATCCGCTCCAGAGCCCGGATCACCGGTTTTTCTTCGCCGGCGGTGAGCAGGTTGGCCAGGTATTTAATCGGGATGCGCAGTGACTTAAGATCCGGGATCACCCCGTCCATACCCACACTGCCTGCTTCGGCCGCAGTCTGAATCGGTGACAGCGGCGGTACATACCAGACCATGGGCAGGGTGCGGTATTCAGGGTGCAGCGGCAGTGCCACTTTCCATTCCATGGCCATCTTGTAGACCGGCGATTGCTGTGCCGCTTCCAGCCAGTTATGCGGAATGCCTTCTTTTTTCGCCGCCTCAATCACGCGGGGATTGAAGGGGTCGAGGAAGATATCGCACTGAGCCTGATACAGGTCTTTATCATTAGGCACTGAGGCGGCCTCAGCTATCTTGTCGGCGTCGTAGAGCATCACGCCGAGATAGCGGATCCGTCCCACACAGGTTTCGGAACACACCGTGGGCTGACCGGCTTCGATACGCGGATAACAGAAAATACACTTCTCTGACTTACCGCTTTTCCAGTTGTAGTAAATTTTCTTGTAAGGGCAGCCGGATACACACATACGCCAGCCCCGGCACTTGTCCTGGTCGATCAATACAATACCGTCTTCTTCACGCTTGTAGATGGCACCACTGGGGCAGGAGGCCACACAGGCCGGGTTCAGGCAGTGCTCACATAAACGGGGCAGATACATCATAAAGGTCTTTTCAAACTGACCGTAGATATCCGCCTGGATCTGATCGAAGTTTTTATCCTTGCGACGCTTGGAAAATTCCGTACCCAGGATCTCTTCCCAGTTTGGTCCCCAGTGGATCTTTTCCATACGCTGACCGGAGATCAGCGAGCGCGGCCGGGCGATAGGCTGGTGCTTGCTCTCCCCTGCCCGGTGCAGATGCTGATAGTCAAAATCAAAGGGCTCGTAGTAATCATCAATCTCAGGCAGATCCGGGTTGGCAAAAATATTCGCCAGAATGCGGGCCTTGCCCCCCTGTTTGGGTGACAACTTGCCGTTCTTACTGCGTACCCAGCCGCCGTTCCACTTGTCCTGGTTTTCCCATTCTTTGGGGTAGCCGATGCCGGGCTTGGTTTCCACATTGTTAAACCATGCGTATTCCATGCCCTCGCGAGAGGTCCAGACGTTTTTACAGGTGACTGAACAGGTGTGGCAACCTATGCATTTGTCCAGGTTCAGCACCATGCCGATTTGTGCTCTTACCTTCATGTTATTTCTCCTGCTCATGGATGAAGTAAGCCAGGTTCAGGCCACTGTGGCCGATATGTGCGCTGACTTTCATATTACTTCTCCTGCTCATGGATGAAGTAAGCCAGGTTCAGGCCACTGTGGCCGATATGTGCGCTGACTTTCATATTACTTCTCCTGCTCATTCATCTGTGCATCAAGGGCATCGGTGCTGTCATCATCCAGCCAGTCGATTTTGCTCATCTTGCGCACTACTACAAATTCGTCGCGGTTACAGCCGACAGTGCCGTAATAATTAAAGCCATAAGACTGCTGGGCATAGCCCCCTATCATATGGGTGGGCTTCATTACCGCACGGGTCACCGAGTTGTGAATACCGCCACGGGTACCTGTGGTTTCTGAGCCGGGAATATTCACCACCCGCTCCTGAGCGTGATACATCATGCTCATGCCCTCAGGCACCCGCTGTGATACCACTGCCCTGGCGGCTATCGCGCCGTTGACGTTAAAGACTTCGATCCAGTCGTTGTCTTCGATCCCGGCAGCGGTTGCGTCGGTTTCAGACAACCACACTATGGGCCCGCCACGGGACAGGGTCAGCATCAGCAGGTTGTCTGAGTAAGTGCTGTGAATCCCCCACTTCTGGTGCGGCGTGATCCAGTTCAGTACCAGTTCCTTATTGCCATTGCCGAGTTTGTTCAGCACCGGGCGAATGGTTTTCAGGTTCACCGGTGGCTTGTACAGGCAGTGCATTTCACCGAAATCCCGCATCCATTCGTGATCCTGATAGAACTGCTGCCGCCCGGTAATGGTGCGCCAGGGGATCAATTCGTGAACATTGGTATAACCGGCGTTGTAAGACACATGCTCATCCTCAAGGCCGGACCAGGTGGGGGATGAAATGATCTTGCGCGGCTGGGCGACAATATCGCGAAAGCGAATCTTTTCTTCTTCTTTGGGCCGTGCCAGGTGGGTATGATCGATACCGGTAATGGCGCCCAGTGCTTGCCAGGCTTTAACCGCCACATGACCATTGGTCTCAGGTGCCAGTGACAGGATCACTTCGGCGGCATCGATGGCCGTTTCAATCTTAGGCCGCCCCTTATTGGCGCCCTCTTTAGTATGGCGCTGATTCAGCTCACCGAGGAAATCCACCTCGGTCTGGGTGTTCCAGTTAATGCCCTTGCCACCGTTACCCAGTTTATCCAGCAACGGCCCTAATGAGGTAAAGCGGGCGTAGGTGTTAGGGTAATCCCGTTCCACTACCACCATATTAGGCGCGGTTTTACCGGGGATAAGGTCACACTCGTCCTTCCACCAGGCCTTGATGCCAAAGGGCTGCGCCAGTTCACCTGGGCTGTCATGTTGCATGGGAATGGTCACCAGGTCTTTTTCCACACCCAGATGGCCTTCGCAGAGCTCGGAGAACTTCTTCGCCACGCCTTTGAAAATATCCCAGTCACTGCGTGACTCCCACACCGGATCCACCGCCTTGGAAAGCGGATGAATAAAGGGGTGCATATCCGAGGTATTAAGATCGTCCTTTTCATACCAGGTGGCCGTGGGCAGCACGATATCGGAATACAGGCAGGTGGTGGACATACGAAAATCCAGCGTTACCAGCAAATCGATTTTGCCCTCTGGGGCTTCGTCATTCCACTTCACGTCTTCTGGCTTCTCATCTCCCTCTTCACCCAGATCCTTACCCAGCAAGCCATGTTTGGTACCGAGTAAATGGCGCAACATATATTCATGGCCCTTGCCCGAAGAGCCGAGCAAATTAGAGCGCCAGATAAACATGTTGCGCGGATAGTTCTGCGGATTGTCAGGATCCAGACAGGCGAATTCCAGCTCGCCGGATTTAAGCTGCTGCACCGCATAATCTTTGGGATCCATGCCCTTTTCCTGGGCCTCTTTGCACAGATTGAGGGGATTGGTGCCCAGTTGCGGCGCCGAAGGCAGCCAGCCCATGCGTTCTGCACGGGTATTGTAATCAATGATGGAGCCGGTCCATTTGTCCTTATTGGTCAGCGGTGATATCACCTCCTGCATATGCAGTTTTTCGTAACGCCATTGATCCGAATGGTTGTAGAAGAATGACGTACCGTTCATATGCCGGGGCGGACGCTGCCAGTCCAGGGCAAAGGCCAGTGGTGTCCAGCCTGTTTGCGGACGCAGTTTCTCCTGCCCCACATAATGGGCCCAGCCACCACCACTCTGGCCGACACAACCACACATGATCAGCATATTGATCAGGCCACGGTAATTCATGTCCATGTTGTACCAGTGGTTCATACCGGCACCGACGATGATCATCGAGCGGCCTCTGGTCTTGGCCGCCGTGTCGGCAAACTCCCGGGCGACCTTGATCACATGCTCAGGTTTAACCCCGGTGATAGCCTGTTGCCAGGCCGGGGTATAGGGCAGATCCTGATCAAAATCTGAGGCACAGTTAGGATCCTTATAGCCGTTTTCCACCCCGTAGTTGGCCAGCGTGAGATCAAATACGCAGGCCACTTTCACTTTACTGCCATCGGCCAGTGTCAGGGTTTTCGCCGGCACTTTGCGGGGGATCACCGCCTCATGGCTGGTATGCTGGAAATAACCGTATTCGTGTTCTTTACCACCAAAATAGGGGAAGTTAACCGCTACGATGTCATCATGCTTTTCCTTAAGACTGAGGGTCAGACTGACATCTTTACCACTGTCACCGTCCTGCTGCTTCAGGTTCCACTTACCAACATTTTCTCCCTCTTCACCCCAGCGATAGCCAATGGCACCGTTAGGGGAAACCAGCTCGCCACTTTGCTCATCGACGGCAATGGTTTTCCACTCAGGATTATTCTGCTGACCGAGATTGTCGACCAGATCCGAGGCGCGCAGGAAACGTCCCTGGGTATAACCACCGTCTTCATGCTCATCCAGTATCACCAACATCGGCATATCGGTATAACGGCGCACATAGTCGGTGAAATACTCCACCTGCTTGTCCACGTAAAACTCTTTCAAGATCACATGACCGAAGGCCATCGCCAGTGCCGCATCGGTACCCTGTTTGGGTGCAAGCCACTGATCGGTAAGCTTGGCCACTTCAGAGTAATCCGGCGTGATACCTATCACCTTGGTACCCTTGTAACGCACTTCGGTCAGGAAGTGAGCATCAGGGGTGCGGGTCTGGGGCACATTGGAGCCCCAGCAGATAATATAATTGGAGTTGTACCAGTCCGCCGATTCCGGTACGTCGGTCTGTTCACCCCAGACCTGTGGCGAAGCAGGAGGCAGATCACAATACCAGTCATAGAAGCTCAGGCAGTTACCGCCGATCAGTGATAAATAGCGGGCACCGGCGGCATAAGACACCATCGACATGGCCGGGATCGGTGAAAAACCGGTGATCCTGTCCGGCCCATAGGTTTTGGCCGTGTACACATTGGATGCAGCAATAATCTCGTTAACTTCGTTCCAGTCGGCACGCACAAAACCGCCGAGACCGCGCTGTTGCTTGTACTCTTTGGCCTTCGCCGGGTCTTCTACGATAGACGCCCAGGCTAATACCGGATCCCGGTGCTTAAGCTTTGCCTGACGCCACAGCTTGACCAGACGCTTGCGCACCTTAGGATATTTGAGCCGGTTGGCGCTGTAGATATACCAGGAATAACTGGCACCGCGGGGACAGCCTCTGGGCTCGTGGTTAGGCAGATCAGGGCGAGTGCGGGGATAATCTGTCTGCTGGGTTTCCCAGGTGACCAGACCGTCCTTGACATAAATTTTCCAGCTGCAGGAGCCGGTGCAGTTAACCCCATGAGTCGAGCGCACGATCTTGTCGTGTTGCCAGCGCTGCCGGTAACCCTCTTCCCACTGTCGGTTTTCATCTGTGGTCACGCCGAGGCCGCCGGCAAACTCACCTTTGATATGTTTAAAGTATTTCAGCCTGTCCAGAAACTGACTCATGCCGGACTCCTATTTTATAATGGTTGCAGGTGTAAATGTGATACACCCCTACTGGTCATTTGGGTAACTGTTGAGGTCACTTGGGTATGTGGCCGATATTAAGGGCTTGGCATTCAGTTAAATTGATCTGTATCAACAGCGCAATGGGGCCCGAATAGGCTACACTGGAAGGCCTACCACCTTAGAGGTAGGGTCTGACAAGGGATAAAAACGTTAAAATAAGGGCTTGCAGGGTACCTGACCATGATTGATGTGGATGAAATCACTGCCACGTAATCTTAGAGGTACTCCCAAGGAACTGTCTGTATGACCAGATCCGCCCATTTTTTGGAATTATGAATGTTCAGTAAGTTAAATCGCTCTATCGTCTATCGCATCGGCCTGCTGATGTTTGCCATCAGCATGCTGGCGGTACTGAGTATGACCAGTTCGGTGTTTATCAGTGACAGTGCCGAACAGGATGCCTATGCGGTCAATGTCTCAGGTTCGATAAGGATGCAAAGCTACCGTCTGCTGAACACCATCCAGCAGAATGACGCTCAGACTGCACGCCGCGAACTGGCAGAACTGGAACGCAGGCTCTCATCCAACACCCTGACCTCAGGTACACAGGATCACACCAGTGAACTGAGCCTGGCTTATCAGAGCGTGCAACATCACTGGAACCATGAACTTAAACCGCTGTTTGAAGTAGCCATCAGTAAACCCATACCTAACACTGAAATCAGACAGGCGGTGGATCGCTTTGTACAGAAACTGGAAGTGCTGGTCAGCCAGTATCAACGCCATGCGGAACGGAATATCGCCAGAATCAGGTTGATTCAGGGACTGGCGTTACTGGCTATGGCGCTGTTGATGATCATCGCCATGTTTATTCTGAACCACTATATCAAGCACCCGCTGGCACAACTCACTCATATCGCCCGGCAAATCGGCCGTGGTGATTTTACCGGAAGGGCCAGTGACAGCGGTAAAGACGAACTCTCCCTGCTCGGCCATACCCTGAATCATATGAGCGAGGCCATCAGCCGATCTCACAGCACCATGGAGCAGCGGGTCAAAGCCAAAACGGCCGATCTGGAGCGCAGCAATGCCGCGCTGGAAATGCTCTACGACATTACCCGGGAGTTACACAGCGCCTCAGATAATCCCCCGAATTTTAAACATCTGCTGAATAAACTGGTGGCCGTCACCAGCGTAAAAGATGTGGATCTATGCCTGATGACCGTAGCCGGAAATAAGCCCTATGAACATATTCCCAGCCGCGACAAGGTTATGCCGTTGCGCTGTATCCAGCAAAGCTGTGATGATTGTCTGAATCAGACCCCGCAAACCCCTGACAGTGTCAGTTTTCCATTGGTTCACGCGGGAGAAAATTACGGGGTGCTGGTGTGTGAAATGATGCCAGGGCAAACATTGCAAAGCTGGCAGGAGCAATTATTCCGCTCAGTCTCAGAGCAAATTGCAGTCAGCCTGAGCCTGCGCAGCCAACAGGAACAGCAACGCAGACTGGTATTGATGCATGAACGTAATGTGATTGCCCGTGAGCTGCATGATTCTCTGGCGCAGGGCTTGTCTTATCTGAAGATTCAGGTAGCGAGATTACAGAAGATCCTCAGCCAGCCCGATGGCATCAATAAAGTCGAACCTGTTATTGATGAGCTGAAACTGGGGTTAAATTCCGCCTATCGTGAGCTGCGGGAGCTGTTGACCACCTTCAGGCTGAAAATGGATGGCCAGGATCTGCAAAGTGCCATGCAACAGAGTTTAGGACAATTGCAGAGTCGTACCGACAACATGCAACTGATACTGCATTTTAATGCAGGCAACATCCCCTTTTCGCCAAATGAAGAGATTCACCTGCTGCAAATAACCCGCGAAGCTTGTCAGAATGCCATTCATCACTCTCAGGGCTCCAGGGTTCATGTCTCCATTACCGCTCAGGGGGAAGACGATAAACAGGTACAACTCTGTGTTCGTGACAATGGCGTGGGGATCAGCGATCCACAAGGAAAACTAAACCACTATGGCCTGGCCATTATGATGGAACGGGCGCGCAGTCTCGGTGGACAACTGAATATCAGTCAGCCCGCTGATGGCGGCACCGAAATCAGTTTTACCTTTCGCCCGGCCTGCTTTAGTCAGACTCAGGAGCTAGAGCGCCATATAGTTTAAATAAACAAACACCAGAGCTGCCTGAAAAAGTTTCAATCAAGGCGTGGTTGCGCAGGAATAGCGACACTATTTCAAGCAGCCAGAACGAAGAGTGGGGCTTTTTCAGGCGCTTCTTTAGGGCGAGGCCCAAAAAGCACGCATCCGGCGGCAAATTTTCTTGATTTAGGCCCACTAAACCTTCAAAAATTTGCCTTGCCTGCGCGCTTTTTGAACTCTTGCTGGTGTTGTTTATTTAAACTATATGGCGCCCTACTAACCACTAATGGGTAAAAGCTACTCCCTGTAGAGAGTTGGCATCGGCCAGAGAAGGTAATACCCTGACGGACAGTAAGAGTATCCATAACTCAAGGACAGCCAGAATATGTTTAACGAAACCCCGGCAAAATTGTTGATGGTGGATGATCATCCACTGCTGCGAAAAGGCCTGATACAACTGATTGAGCTGGAAGAGGATCTTGAGGTGGTCGGCGAGGCTGGCAGCGGCCAGCAGGCCATTGAAATGGCCAGTGAACTCGACCCTGATCTGATTACGCTGGATCTGAACATGCAGGGCATGGATGGGCTGCAGACCCTTAAGGCGCTGCGCGATAACGGCGTCGATGCACGTATTATTATGCTCACCGTTTCCGATAACGACGAAGATGTGGTGGAGGCCATTCGCCTCGGCGCTGATGGATATCTGTTAAAGGATATGGAGCCGGAAGACATTATTGCCAAGATCAAGGAAGCGACACTGGGCAAGATGGTGATGAGTCCGAAACTGGCAGAGATCCTGGCAACGGCCCTCCGTCGTCCCCAGCGTCAGACCAACCGGGCGCTGGCCAGCCTCACCAGCCGCGAACTGGAAATCCTTAAACTGATCGCAAAAGGCATGAGCAATAAACTGATTGCCCGTGAATTAGACATATCAGATGGCACTGTTAAGGTACATGTTAAACATCTGCTGAAAAAACTCGACCTGCGCTCGCGTGTCGAAGCGGCGGTATGGATGGTTAACCAACAAGGTAAAAACGAATGACAGACTGCTTTACCAATGGCCTGCTGGATGTTGAACAGGCCATGGACAAAATGCTCAGTGCACTGACACCCGCCACCACCGAATCACAAAATATACATCTGGAACAGGCCTGCGGACGGATCCTCAGTGAACCGGTACGCTCAGAATTTTCTGTTCCGCCTTTTGATAACTCGGCCATGGATGGCTACGCCCTGCGGGCTGCAGACCTTAAGCAAAGCAACACCCTGAGATTAATTGGCAAAAGCTTTGCCGGTGAACCTTTTGATGGCGCCCTCGACGCCGGTCAGACTGTAAGGATTATGACAGGCGCAGTGATCCCGGACGGTGCCGATGCGGTGATGATGCAGGAAAACTGCCAGGCTGAAGGCGATAACATTACTTTTAACAGCGTCGTTAAGGCCGGTGATAATATTCGCCGCAGCGGCGAGGATATTCGCTCAGGGGACATCGTGCTTCCCCGGGGCCACAAGATCAGCCCGGTGGATATTGGTCTGCTCGCCTCACTGGGAATCGCCGAGGTGACCGTTTACCGCCCCTTGCGGGTAGCGCTTTTTTCATCCGGCGATGAACTGGTGTTGCCAGGCACCCCCCTTAAACAAGGGCAGATCTATGACAGTAATCGCGCCGCATTGCGTGCCATGCTGGAGAAAATGGATATCGAGGTAATCGATTTAGGGCTGATTCCCGACGATAAAAAACACCTTGAGGAAGCCATGCAGCGCGGGGCTCATAGCGCCGATGCGATGATTTCCTCCGGCGGCGTCTCAGTCGGCGAAGCCGATTACACCAAAGAGGTACTGGAACAACTGGGACAGGTCAGTTTCTGGAAACTGGCCATCAAGCCCGGAAAGCCCTTCGCCTTTGGTAAAGTGGATGATTGCGCCTTTTTCGGACTGCCGGGTAATCCGGTCTCGGCACTGGTCACCTTTCATCAACTGGTCACTCCGGCCCTGGCTCTGTTAGGCGGCCAAATGCCACAGCAATCACTTTTACTCAGCGCCATAAGCAGCGACAAACTGAAGAAACGCCCCGGCAGAATGGATCTACAGCGGGGAATCTGCTGGCAGGATGAAAACGGCGCACTGATGGTAAAAAGCAGCGGAAAACAGGGCTCCGGCCTGCTTACGTCGATCAGCAAGGCCAACTGCTTTATCCGCCTGCCCCGCGAAAGTGGAGACATTCAGGCCGGTGAAAGCGTACAGATCCAGCTCTTCGACGGCCTGCTTAGCAGTAAAAGCTAACTGCATTAATTCGATTCAATCACAGAGGCACAGAGAACACAGAGGATATAAAGACGTAATTTTCTTGTCTCAGCGATCTTTGCGCCTCTGCGAGATCAAATAAGTAAAAGCCCGGGATCTCGCAGAGACGCAGAGGTCGCAAAGAAAAGCATAAATCGGCTCTGTCTTTCCTTTAGTGCTTTTCGTGTTTTTCGTGGTTGAGGTTTTTCACCAGCCGCACAAAGTACTAAGTTATATCTAAGCGTCGCTGAACTATTCGAATACTGATCCTTTACTTCTCTGTGTTCTCTGTGCCTCTGTGGTGAAATACTGAAAACTGATAGGCCATTATTCAATCTGTCCCGGATTCCGCTTCACTGCATCCGGGCTACAAGCTGAAGGCTGATAACTTTATGGCAGGTAATTTGCACCATTCTATTTCCTGCATCACTGCCGGGTTTAATCCCGACCTACAATGAATTGGCCGCATACCTCTTGTGGGGAATGGCAGATTCAGTTCAGTGGTGTAAAGTGAACCATAGCAGTGCAGTGATGCCCTGAAAACGAGCTAAAAATTTATTTACCGAGCCTTTACACCTAAACCTGTTGGCAGGGTGTACTGGCCGCAAGCTTTAACTCAGGTTTAAACGCTTGCCAGGGTTGTGCAGGAAACCGCGCCGCCTCCCGACTTGGAAAGGTGAAACATGCTGGAAGATAAATTCGGACGCCGGTTCCATTACCTGCGCCTGTCCATTACCGATGTGTGCAATTTTCGCTGCACCTACTGCCTGCCCGATGGCTATCAGTGTGACGGCGACCGCGACTTTCTGAGCCGGCAGGAAATCTCAGTTTTAGTCAACGCCTTCGCTGGTCTGGGCACCAGCAAAATCCGTCTTACCGGCGGCGAACCCAGTTTACGCAAAGACTTACCCCAAATTATTGAGCAATGTGCGAGTACCCCGGGCATCGAAAAAGTGGCCATCACCAGTAATGGTTTTAAGCTGCCGCAGATGATCCAAAGCTGGGCAGATGCGGGCTTAAGTGCGCTGAATATCAGCATGGACAGTCTCGACCCGCGCCAGTTTCACGCCATCACCGGTCATAATAAACTTGAAACCGTATTGGAAGGTATTGATATGGCCCTGGATCTCGGCATTCAGGTCAAGATCAACTCGGTGCTACTCAAACCCTACAGTGACACCATGCTCAGCACCGCGCTGAACTGGCTGAAAGACAAGCCCGTGACCCTGCGCATGATTGAGCTGATGCAGACAGGTGATAATCAGCCCTTTTTTAACGACAACCATATCAGTGGCCAGCCGATCAAACAGCGCTTGCTTGATCAGGGCTGGGGGCAGATCTTAAGGGACAAATCAGCTGGCCCGGCACAGGAATTCAGTCACCCGGATTACACCGGCCGCATTGGTCTGATCATGCCCTACAGCAAGGATTTTTGTAAAAGCTGTAACCGCCTGCGGGTATCCAGCCGCGGTAAGTTGCATCTGTGTCTGTTTGCCGAACAGGGCCTGGATCTGCGTCCACTGCTACGCGAAGGCGACATGAATGCCTTGCAACAAAAGCTGGTGACCCTGCTTGGTCAAAAAGAAGCCAGCCACTGGCTGGATAAAGGCTATACCGGTGCCACACAGCACCTGGCTATGCTGGGGGGCTGATGAAGCTAAGTGCCGTGATCCTGGCGGGTGGACAATCTAGCCGAATGGGCGTCGACAAAGCCAGATTGGTTTTAGCGGGTCAAAGCCTGCTGGAGCATTGTGTAGAGCGAATCAAAGTCAGCGGCTGCGATCGCATCAGAATCAGTCGCAATCAGCCCGGGTATCTGCAGGACCGCTTTGAGAACGCCGGACCGCTGGGCGGCATTGAGGCCGCGACCCACCAATTACCAGCGGGGGAATTATTGTTGGTGGTGCCGGTGGATATGCCATTGCTTGGTCCTGAACTTTTAAGTGAACTGATCAATTACAGCCATCAACACCAGCGCAGTTGTTACTTTAATGATCGCTTTTTACCCGCCTGCTTGTTGCTGACAGAGGAACTCAAGCAGGATCTGGTCCGGCAACTGAGCTGCAATGGTGATGGCTCAGTACGTGGGTTGCTGAAGCGGGCGAATGCCCAAGCGCTGCCCTGTGACAAACAACAGCAACTGGAAAACGTGAATACACCTCAGCAGTGGCAGGCACTACTGACACAAACTGCACAACAAGCTCAGATGCTGAGCGTTGAGCATCAGGATTAACCCTGCCAGCAGCAACAAGGAAAACAGATGAGCGACAATCCCAATGCCTTGAATATCGCGGTACTGACCGTTTCCGATACCCGTGATGAGTCTAATGACACGTCAGGGCAGTATCTGGTCTCAGCCCTCGAAGAAGCCGGCCACCAACTGGCCGCCAAAGCTATTTGCAAAGATGATATCTATCAGCTTCGTGCTCAGGTATCGGCCTGGATAGCCGATGCCGGTATTCAGGTGATATTGCTGACAGGCGGCACCGGTTTTTCCGGTCGCGACTCCACCCCGGAAGCCATCAGTGTGCTGTTTGATAAGCAGGTGGAAGGGTTTGGTGAACTGTTCCGCTATCTTTCGTTTAAGGAAATAGGCACCTCCACGGTGCAATCCCGTGCATTAGCGGGCCTTGCCAACCATACCCTGATCTTCTGCATGCCCGGCTCCACTGGTGCCTGTAAGACTGCCTGGAATGGCATTATTCGTGAACAACTGGATGCTGCTCACGGCCCCTGTAACTTTGTCGGCCATCTTAAGGCTGCACCACATTGTGAGTCCCGCCAATGAGCCAGCTCAGTCACATTAATCAAAAAGGCGAAGCGGCGATGGTGGATGTTACCGACAAAGCGGTGACCAAACGCCAGGCCATGGCCGAAGGCTACATCAGTATGAGCAGCAAGACACTGGATATGATCCTCGCCGGAGAACATGCCAAAGGCGATGTGTTCAGTGTATCCCGGATTGCCGGCATTCAGGCCGCCAAACAGTGCGCCAATATAATCCCCCTGTGTCACCCGTTGATGCTGTCCAAAATCCAGGTGGATTTTGAGCCTCAGCCAGGCCAGAACCGGGTGCGTATTGTCAGTTTATGCAAACTGGCCGGTCAGACCGGAGTGGAGATGGAAGCGCTGACCGCGGTCAGTGTGGCCGCGCTGACCCTGTTCGATATGTGTAAAGCGGTAGACCCGGCCATGTGTATCGACGGCATCCGGGTACTGGAAAAACAGGGCGGAAAATCGGGCCACTGGCAGTATGATGGAGATGAGTGAGGAGTTAGGAGTTAGGAGTGAGGGGTTCCCGCAATCCGCTTCGCTCCTTGACGGGCTACAAAGCTATATCGGCGAGTAGCCTGGATGTAGCGCAGCGGAATCGGGTTGACTAGTTTACCGATTACGCTCCGGAGTAGCCTGGATGTAGCGCAGCGGAATCCGGGAAAAGAGTAAAGGGAATTTGTGAGGTGTAAGGCGGAACGAGTAAGAAAGGGATCTCGCAGAGGCGCAGAGATCTAATGATCATACCAATCCTCTGCGCCTTAGCGACTCTGCGAGAATTATGGCTTTTGATGTGCAAGGTGTGAGGACAGACGATGAAGGTGTTATTTTTTGCTCAACTAAGAGAAGTGCTGGATTGCGATACGCTGGTGGTTGAGCCTGAAGTGAACACGCTGGCAGAGCTGCGCGCGCATCTGCAACAAAAAGGCGAGCTGTGGCAGGAGTACCTGGCCGAGGGTAAAGCCCTGGCAGCGGTAAACCAGACTCTGGCCAATGACAGCACGCCGTTATCAGAAAAAGATGAAGTGGCCTTTTTCCCACCAGTTACTGGTGGGTAAAGCCTAAATATAAACCACAGAGCCACGGAGGACACAGAGGGTGAACGAGTGGAAAGTCCTCTGTGCTCTCTGTGCCTCTGTGGTGAATAAGAGTTCTTGTTTGTGGTGAGATTAAGTGGACAACCCTATGACTGAAGCCCAAAGCGAAGCTGATTTTATTGCGGTGCAAACTGACGATTTCAGTTTGGCGGCCGAGTATGAAAAACTCAGTGCCAATAACAGCTCAGATGGCGCCGTAGTCACTTTTGCCGGGCTGGTGCGGGATGTCAATCAGGGCCAGTGCATAACCAGCCTGACCCTGGAACATTACCCGGCCATGACCGAAAAAGCACTACAGGAAATCGTACGCGAAGCGCGCCTTCGCTGGCAGCTGGGTCGGGTACGGGTCATCCATCGGGTAGGCAAACTAGCGCTTAGCGAGCAGATCGTCTTTGTGGGAGTCAGTAGTCGCCATCGCGGTGATGCCTTTGCCGCCTGTGAGTTTATAATGGATTATTTAAAAACCCGCGCACCATTCTGGAAAAAAGAACAAACCGAAAATGGCGAGCATTGGGTTGAAGCCAAAACCTCTGACCAACAAAAAGCACAGCAATGGAAGTAGTATGTCTGGTGGATTAACGCCAATATTATCCTGCAATTTCTTCTGTAAGATCCAATTCATTGGACTGCAAAACCTTATTGTAATAGTGCTGTTACTATTTCCTTTCACTGTTAACGGCGAACCTTTGCAGGTAGCAGTAGCCAGTAATTTTAAAGCCCCGCTGGAATCCCTTGCCGATAGTTTTGAGAAACAACATGGGCATAAAATCACCGTCATCAGCGGCGCCACCGGCAAACAATACGGTCAGATTCTGCAAGGTGCGCCCTTTGACGTTTTTCTTGCCGCCGATTCCAGACGCCCCGAATTACTGGAACAACAAGGTAAGATAGTAAAAAACAGCCGTTTCACTTATGCCATCGGCCAGCTGGCTTTATATACCCCGAAACATCCACACCCCACGCAGGAATTTCTTACGACAAGCCGTTTTAACTATCTGGCGATTGCCAACCCGCGTCTGGCGCCCTATGGCCTGGCCGCACAGCAATATCTTCAAAGCCGGGATCTGTGGCAGCCACTACAAACTAAACTGGTACGGGGAGAAAACATTAATCAGGCCTGGCAGTTTGTACACAGCGGTAACGCCGAAGCGGGCCTGCTGGCCTTAAGCCAGCTGCTACAGGCTGATATCTCAAAAGATTATTATTATCTGGTGCCAGCAGAACGTTACGCCCCGATTGTGCAACAGGCAGTGGTTCTGAAGACCAGCCCTGCGGCAACCGCATTAAGTGATTTTCTGCAAAGCGATAGTGGCCGTAAGGTCATTGCACTGTGGGGCTACGCCCTGCCCGACAGGAAGGACACCGATAATAAAGGTACAACCCATGTTCGCTGACGGCGATCTGATGGCCCTGTGGCTGACCCTTAAACTGGCCTTTATCAGCACCCTTATTTTGCTGGTATTGGGCACGCCGCTGGCCTGGTGGCTGGCCCGCAGCCGCTGGCGGTTTAAGTTTTTATTAGAGGCGATGATCGCCCTGCCACTGGTGCTGCCCCCAACGGTACTGGGCTTTTATCTGCTGCTGGCGCTGGGGCCGGACGGCCCGCTGGGAGCTTTATCGACCCTGTTTGGCGGCAGCGGGCTGGCCTTTAGCTTTAGCGGCCTGGTAATAGGCTCAGTCTTCTATTCCCTGCCCTTTGTGGTACAGCCGCTGCAAAATGCCTTCGCCTCGGTTCATCCTGCCACCCTGGATGCAGCCGCTACCTTAAGAGCTGGTCCTCTGGATCGTTTTTTTACTATCGCCCTGCCTCTGGCCCGTCACGGGTTGCTCAGCGCCGCAGTATTAGGTTTTGCCCATACCTTAGGGGAGTTTGGTGTAGTACTGATGATTGGCGGTAATATTCCGGGTCAGACCCAGGTGGTGTCCATCGCCATCTATGAACATGTGGAGGCGCTCGATTACGGCGCCGCTCACGGCTTATCGGCTCTGTTGTTGGGGCTGTCTTTTATTCTGCTGCTGGGGATTTATGCTCTCAACCGGCGCTTTAAACTGGTCAGCCCATGAGTATCCACGCCAATCTGACACTTAAACGGGCTGACTTTGAGCTTAACTGCGCCTTTGAACTGCCAGAGACCGGCATCAGCGCTCTTTTTGGCCCCTCGGGCTGTGGCAAAACTACCCTGCTGCGCTGTATTGCCGGGCTGGAAAAAAACTGCACCGGCACCCTGTCGGTTCAGGGCCATGTCTGGCAGGATAACAATCACTTTATACCTGCCCATCAGCGACAACTGGGTTTTGTGTTTCAACAGCCAAACCTGTTCGCCCACTTTAGCGCACTGGGCAATATCCGCTATGCGCAAAAACGCGCCTGGCCGGGCAATAATAACAAAACCATTGAAATAGACGGGCTGATTACCCTTTTAGGCCTTGAACCGCTGCTTGAGCGTAAGCCTCATACCCTTTCCGGCGGCGAACAGCAACGTGTCGCCATAGCCCGCGCTCTGGCCATCAACCCGGCGTTGTTGGTGATGGATGAGCCCTTATCGGCACTGGATTATCAGCGTAAACAGGAAATTCTGCCCTATCTGCAAAAACTGCATAAAGAGCTGGCCATCCCGATGCTCTATGTCAGCCACAGCCGCGATGAAATCGCCCAACTGGCCGACACCTTACTGCTGATGGAAAATGGCAGGATTCAGGCACAGGGGCAGCTGTATGAGTTACTGACCAGACTGGACTTACCCCTGGCCCACCGCAGCGATGCCACCACGGTGATCAGAGCACGAAGGGCGACACCGGAGCCGGAATATTGTTTAACCCGTCTGGATACAGAAATCGGCGAATTATTGCTGCCCGGACTGCACTCAGCCGATGGCGAATTCAGGGTGCAGATCCACGCCAGGGATGTGAGTCTGTGTCTTGAGCGTCCGAACCATTCCAGCATACTGAATATCCTCAGCGCACAGGTAGACACCTTACAGCCAGAGCCTCAGGGTCAGATTCTGGTCAGGCTTAAAGCAGGAAAAACTATACTGCTGGCCAGAATCAGCCAGAAATCAGCAATGATGCTTAACTTAAGCCCTGGAACCCGGCTATATGCCCAGATAAAAACAGCTGCCCTGGTGCAATAACTACCGAATCGGCAGATACCAGCTAAACTCTCAAAAACACTTATATGCCAGTGGGTTAATATATTCCAGCTAAAGGCATTGTCGTTGTTAAGCCACCAATATTCAAAATGGCTTTTGGAGTAAAGATGAACAAATACAGCCTGAAGTCTATTTTTATTGCCTTTGTGTTTATTGCTTTACTGGTCACCACATTGGTAGCGACCGTTATCAATATCAGCCAGTTTTCCTCACTCTACTACGGCAAGACCGAGCAGGAGTATCTACCTGATGCAGTCGGCCGCCTGAGTGCAGAGATTCGTGGTGAGATCATGACACCCATTACCCTCTCAAAAAGTCTTGCTCAGAATAGCCTGCTGCATGACTGGATGGCAGAAGATGAACAACAATCCTCATTGCATAGCAGGGTTCTGGCATACCTGAAAAACACCAAACAGAATACCGGCGCAGCAACCATATTCTGGGTGTCAGCGCGCAGCCAGAACTACTATACCGAACAGGGACTGTTTAAATCTGTTGCTGCCAGCGAGCCCCGTGACAAGTGGTTTTTTGAGTTTCTGGCCAGCGATAAAGAGCTGGAGCTGGCGATCGATTCAGATGAACGTAGCGGCGTACTGACCATGTTTGTCAATGTGCCGGTTATTGTGGATGGCCAGCGCGTGGGTGTGGCCGGCCTCGGTTATGATGTGACAGAAGTCTCCAATATCGTTTCCCGTCGCAGTCTGGGAGAGAACGGTTTTGTGTTTCTGATTGACGGTAGTGACAGAATTATTGCCCATACGGATAGCTCAAAAGTGGGCGAAAACATCCGCAATATCAAAGGCTATCAGGCCGTTGCTGCGCGCAGCGATCAAAGCAGCGAGTTCTCCCTGTCTGAAGCACAAATCGCAGGGCTACAGATGTATCTGGCCTTACAGCAGGTCAGAGATTCTGGCCTGAAAGTGGTTGCAGCCTTGCCCACGGGGGAAGTCAGTGGCGATATTAATAAGGTGATCCTGCTTTCCGTGTTGGCCAGTTTAGCGCTGGCACTGGTGTTTATTTTTCTTACGGTTGTGTTTGCCAACTGGCTGAGTCGGCAGATTCGCGGCGTCGGCGATCAGTTACTGGAAATGTCCGGCCATGGCGGCGACCTTACCAAACGGCTGGATGATTCCACTGACAATGAACTGGGCCACCTGGCACAGGGCTTCAATGCCATTATCGGCAAAGTGCGCGAATTAGTGGCCGCCATTCAGCAAACGGAACAGGCGATGGTACAGGGCATTGAACAACTGGCGGGCCTGGCCGAAAACACCTTTAAGGCTACTGAATCACAGCGCTCACAAACCGATCAGGTGGCCACCGCGATTACCGAAATGGGACAGACCATTAACGAAGTCTCGGATGTGGCCAGCCGTACCGCCAACGATACCGATTCGGCGGTCAAAAAAACCATCGACACCAACAACAATATGCAGCTTACCTCTGAAACCATGCAGGAGCTGAATCAGGTAATGGAAATGGTCAGCCAGACCATTAACGACTTTGCCGAACAGGCATCGGCGATCAATTCGGTGGTGGAAGTGATCAATGCCATCTCTGAGCAAACCAATTTGCTGGCGTTAAATGCCGCCATTGAAGCCGCCAGGGCCGGAGAACAGGGCCGTGGATTTGCGGTGGTGGCCGATGAAGTGCGCAACCTGGCAAAGCGCACCCAGGATTCGACCAAAGAGATTGGCGATCAAATCACCCGGTTGCAGAAAACCTCTGCAGAATCTCTGACCGCAGTGCAGGAAGGCAATGCCAGCAGTAAAAAGGTAACCGAGAGCACGCGCCAATCGGCACAGTCTTTAAAAGAAATCCAGCAACGTTTTGAAGAAATCAATGCCGGCAATCATCAGGTAGCCGCTGCCACCGAAGAACAGGGTGCCGTGGTGGAACATATTAACCAGTCGGCCCATTTAATTTCTGACAGCGCCGGCACCATTCACGACAATGCCGAGCAGCAATTGCGGGCCATTGAGACATTGCAGCAACGGGCCAGTGAATTGCGCAAACTGGTAAATCAGTTTAAAACCTGAGTCTGACACACCCGTTATTCACCATGCTTTTAGCGGCAATCCAGCGACCTTTTACACCATAAACACAAAGGCACTGGATGCCCGATAACCGCTTTCGGGCATGACACCCCCGTCATTCCCGCGCAGGCGGGAATCCAGTGCCTTAAACATTAAACATAAACACACTGGACATGCCCGCATGACGTTACTGTAATTGACGCAGCGGATGCTCTGCAGGCACGCCAAGTTTATCCAGCATCGTCGTATCGGGCTGTTTACTGGATTGAGGGGGGATCACCAGGGTGGTGATCTGGTTAAGGGTCGCATTCACCAGTTCTGCTATAGGCACGCGCTCTAAGCGCGGCTGCCAGATGGGCAGGTCGGCGGCTTCATAGAGAATCACCTGATGCTCCGGCGAGTACCACTGCCCGAGCTTTTGCACCAGCAGCGCGAGCGCGTCGCGGTCACTATCGAGCCTTTTCAGGGTATGATCACCGGCGATGCTGATCTGCCACAGCACCAGATAGGCACTGGTATCAATCTGTTGCTGATAAAACAGAAACTGGCTGGCTTCCATCTGCACACAGCCGCTGTCCATAGGGTCTTCACCCAGATCAGCCCACAGGCAGGCATCGGCACTGATGCCAGGCTGCATTTCGGCGCGGTAACCCAGTTCGCGCAACTGGCGAATGGCCTGATGAGGGGCCAACTGGCAATGCCCGGATGGCCGTAGCAGGCCCAGCATACCTGCCTGCCCTGCTGTACCTGTTCCACCACCGCTGCCACCATGGCCTTGTAGCTGTCGAGCCGGGTTTCACCCTGTGCGTAAAAGGGCTGCATATCCACCAGATTAGGGTTTAAACGGGCCAGAAAATCGGTCAGATAATGGCTGTTGGCATGAAAAAACACCACATCCGCCTGCTGCAACTGGTTTTTCGTCAGCTCACTAAGCTGGCTGCCCAGGGTTATACCCAGGCCAATACAGATCAGGGAGCCCTTATTCTTAGTCACCACTAAGCTCAGACTGATAAACAACACAGCAGTTGCGGCCCTTGTCCTTACAACAATACAGGGCCTCATCGGCCTGCTTAAACAGGGTTTCAAATTCCGTGGGCGCAGTGGCGGTGCTGATGCCAAAACTGGCGGTGATATTAATCTTCTGCTCCCCCACCTCAAGCGGGTTATCGGCGATGGCCGCCCGGCACTGTTCTGCTCTGTCAAAGGCATGCTTAGCGTCACAGCCGGGCAAAAACAGGGCAAACTCTTCGCCGCCCATACGCGCTAAGAAATCCTGCTCACGGATATTACTGCGACATAACGCGGCGATATGGCTGAGCACCTTATCGCCCACATCATGGCCGTACTGATCATTGATGCTTTTAAACAAGTCCAGATCAAACAGCAGCAGGCTGTGCACCTGACTGCCGCGACGATCGCCCAGGCGCCGGTTCACCAGTTGGGTAAAGTGGCGGCGGTTATACAGGCGGGTCAGAAAATCTGTGGTGGCCAGCGTCGTTAATTGGGCCCGTTTACGATTCAGGCCATACAGGGCCAGCAGCAAACCGCCTATCACCGCACTGCCACCTAAGGTGGCGTAAAGACGTTGTTGCTGCTCGGCGCTGGCCTGAAGTTGGAGCAATTTGTTTTCACTGGTAAGCAGCGCCAGGCGGTTCTGGCTGTCAATATAATCGGCCTGGGCCAGATAAAAAGCGATACTACGCTGCTTAAATTCATCCATAAACCGGTTCAGGGCACGGATATGGGCCTTATAGTTATCCATGGCCCGCCCGGACTGGCCGTTTTGCTCACGAATTTCGGCCAGCAGTAACAGGCTCTGGTTTTCGAGGCGGCTGTCGCCAATCTGACTGGCCTGCTGGTGCACCTGCTGCGCCAGTGCCATGGCCTCGCTGATTTCACCCAGCTTAAAATGGGCCTGGGCCAGATAATAACGGGCACTGGCCAGGGTAAAGGGAAAGCCAATAGCCTCAAGCGCCGGCAGTATTTCCAGCATATTGGCTTTTACCAGGGCGGGATTATCGACAATATCCACTTCGGCAGTGTATACCGTGGTTGTATATTGCATCAGTGGCTCACCGGCGTCTAAACAGCGCTGTTCAGCCTCCCGGGCCTCGCTCCGGGCATATTGCTTATGCAGTTTAATTTCTGCTGAGAGCACTAATATCTGACTGATACACTGGCTTCTGGGAGAGGCTGAGGCCTGAGCAATATTCAGCGCAAAGTCTTTTGCCTGTTTATATACCCCGGCGCTAATATGGAGCTGGGCGGCTACGGTATAGACAGCAGCATGAAGTTCCTGGTCCGCTACCTTCGCTATATCTTTAAGGGCCTGATACAGGGATTCATAGGCAGTTGTATAATCCTTACGAGCTTCATACATATTCGCCAGCAACAGATGCCCTTTAATACGACTGGCAGTAAATGGGCTTTGCCGCAGCGGTTCCAGCAGAGATATGGCTTCAGATAACTTGCCCTGAATAGCAAGCAGATAAGCCTGAATATAGATAAACTGGTGCTGTTGGGCCGGACTAAAAGAATCAGAAGACTGCTGTAGTTGCTTGAGAATGGCTCTGGCATTATCCGGGGCGCTGGTACGCTGGCTTTCTGCCAGATCCAGTTGCTGTTGAATTTGTTCGCCAGCAATTGGCTCAGCAAAGACTGACGAAAAAGGTAGTAGCAACAGGGCCAGTAATAACAATGCAGCCAGGCACTGATACCCGGCGGGTTCTGGCTTCTGGCCCGGAGCCATTTATTTCACTGGATGGAAAAACGTAACAGGTTTAACGGTTTTACCTGTTAATTGCTCAATCGCATCTTTATCGCCGCTGGTTACCGCGTCGATTTCACTGGCACTAAGGCCATAATTTTGCATGGTTTGCACTGCATCATCGGCATAAGCCTGATGCAGTGTAGCGTCGGTGGCAAGTTCCTGAATAAATTGAGCCAGTGTTGTCATGCTTTACCTTTGTTATTGGTTTTTATAAAGAATTCGTCGCTATCTTAGCATGACTTTTATCCTCGACAACTGCAGAAATGACGTTAGCTGCGGCAACAGCGAATCAAAGGCGCTGGATTCCCAGCAACCATTGAATTACCAAAGTGCCAATATTAGCACCCTGCGATCAAAGGTGCTGGGCATGCCCGCTAACACCTTGCGGGAATAACCCTCTGCGATCTCTGCGTCTCAGCAAGATCCCCGGCTTTTCTTTGTTTGCTCTCGCAGCGGCACTTTAGTCATCAATTTCCTGCTCCTGCCGCTGGTCTTTTAGTGCTGCTTTACTGCGTTTAAGAATAGCCTCAAAATGCCCCTGTTCGCGCAGTGTATCAACAGCAGCCTGAATTCGTTCAGCCCAGATAAAGGCCGGACTTTGTTTTGACAAACCGATATACACCGGCGCTTCGGTGGTCAGTGCCAGAGGCTGGGCCTTGAACTGCCCGCTAAATTCCGGTTTATTGATGATGATCTGTCCCAGGTAGTCGGTAGCCAGCATCAATTCGATACGCCCTTTTTGCAGCATGCCGAAGCCGGCGTCCAACGAATGCACTTCCACCAGTTGCAGTCGATGGCGAAACAATTCAAAACCCTGAGAATAGGTAAAACCTCTTACTGCGCCAATTACCCTGTCCTGAAGATCCGTCAGTTTATTTATCTGCCCGGGAAAATCACTTTTTGAGAAAAACAGGCTGGTAGCAGCCACTGAGTAAGGCATCATCTGCATATATGCCTCACGTTCCGGATTCTTTCTCAGGCCTACCATCAGATCGGTTTCACCCTGTTGCATTTTCAGTAAACAACGGGGGAACGGGGTATCGGCAGTAATGGTGAGAGGGATGTCCAGATGGGCCATTATGGCTCGGATCACATCAATACTGTGGCCTGACCAACTGCCATCCTTATTAAGGATCTGACGGGGAGGAAAATCATCTACACAGAGTTCGACGCTGGCTGGCACATCAGCCGGTGCTGAATTTGACTGAGCAAGGCACCAGGGTGCGATGGCCAACAGAATAAACAGGCTCAGTCTCAACAACAGTACTCCTGCAAGGCAATAGCTATCAGCTTATTATCGGAACTCAGGTTTAGCAAGGCTTCCTGGGTAATAGCAGCGACTCAGGCTTTTTGAATCAGAAAATACAGCGCCTCAACCTGCTCCTCTGAGTAACTATGGTTGGCACCATACATATTCAGTATCTGAATCATATCCTGCTGTTCCTGCTCATCCAGATAACCTTTTACGCCCATAGACCATTGGCTGAACTCCCTCCCGACGACTGGGCCGCGACTCAGAATACGCAGATTATGATGACGTTTATCCTCGCTGATTTTTCCCATCAGTGCCTCTACCTCACCCTTCCCGCCCTCGAGCACCTGAATAAAGTGTTTATCGGTGGCCAGCAATCTGCCGGTTATCTGTACCCCGGCGTTATAGATTTTGGCCTGAATGGCAATATCATCCAGTATGGTCTGAGTCACAGGGCCAGTAGCATCACTGATATAGATAAGCTGATAAAGGCGTTGTTGAGTCACAGCAGTATCACCTTATTTGCAGATTGAACCAGATAGATTACCGAATTGGTTGCCACCAGGATCATGGTGTGTGTTCCGGTAAATAGTGCTCCAGCCTGTTAATCAACAGTCTGTATGCCGGTGTCTGGGGATGCAGCCAGTCAAAATGTCCGGCGCGGGGTAATCTGTGATGTTCAAAGCCGTCACTCTGTGTCAGGGGCACAATACTGTCCTGCTCACCATGAAGAAGAGACACTGTGGAGGGGAGTTTATCCACACTGATCTGTGCCTGCTCATAGGCCGCTGGTGCCTGTAATGACGAGCCCCCCATAAATCCGGCGGCGGCCTTTTGACAGCCGTTATCACCCAGCGCGTATTCAGAAATATCGGTAATCGCGGCAAGACCAACGACCGCATCCAGGGATGGTAAATCATTGTGCTGCGCTGCCAGCAATGCCAGATGACCACCCGCCGAGTGACCGGTCAGAACCACACGCTCAAGATCTACGGAGAAATCTTGCAGTTGTCTGATATGACTGATGCCTGCTATTACATCTTCCAGACTGCCCGGCCAGCCGCCGCCGGGATCGCCGCTACGCCGGTATTCTATAGACCACACAGCAAAACCGCTATCGGCCAGGGCGGTACTTAAGGGGTAACTATGGCGGATATCATATGCACTTAACCAGCAGCCACCGTGCACAAAAATAACCAGAGGTGCGGGATTATCAGCGCTGGCACTTTCAGGCAGCCATAGTCCACCGAATTGCAATGATTGCGGACCATAGTTAAACCTGTGATCCGCCTCTCTCCAGGGCAAGGCGGTTATGTTCTGGTAACTGACATTCTCAACGATCGTCGCAGTACTTGTCTCTGCAACCGGACCTGCAGCATTCACAATATTGCTGCCAGAGCCGACAATCCATAGCGCTATCAGATAAACCCGTAAACGGCCCGCAAGCACCATGATGTCACCCCTGATGATTTTGTGATGACACTAGGGGATTTTTCGCCCTTGTGCAATCCTTATTCAGTTTCCTCATCGGCAGCAGGTACCCTGACCCAGCCTTCCATTAAGACTCTGGCGCTGCGGCTCATGATAGCTTTTTCTACCTGCCATTGGCCTTTTTCCAGTACCGCTTTGGCACCCACCTGCAAGGTACCGGAGGGGTGTCCAAAAGTCACCGACTCACGCTCCACCCCACCTGCGGCCTGATTAACCAGGGTGCCGTGCATGGCTGCGGCCACGGCAATGGCCACAGCAGCGGTGCCCATCATGGCATGGTGCAATTTGCCCATAGACAACGCCCGCACCAGCACATCAATATCTTCAGCGTTAACCGCTTTACCACTTGAGGCGATATAACCGGCCGGGGGGGCGACAAAGGCTATTTTCGGCGTATGCTGGCGTGCAGCGGCCTGGCTTAGTTCGCTGATCAACCCCATTTTCAGGGCACCATAAGCACGTAATGCTTCAAAGCGCTCCAGCGCTTGCTGGTCTCCATTAATCGCGTCCTGTAATTCGGTGCCGGTATAGCCAATATCCAGGGCATTTACAAAAATGGTGGGAATACCGGCATTGATCAGGGTGGCCTTAAGTTTACCGCCTGGCACCAGATGCTCCGGCACTTCTAATTCATCCACAAGATTGCCTGTGGGGAACACCGCACCTTCGCCATCGGCCGGGTGCATAAATTCCACTTTCACTTCGGCGGCAGGAAAGGTCACGCCATCAAGCTCAAAATCGCCGGTTTCCTGCACCTGACCCTCTGTTATTGGGATATGGGCGATAATGGTTTTTTCGATATTGGCCTGCCAGATGCGTACCACGGCAGTGCCATTTTCGGGAATACGATTTCTGTCCACCAGCTCATTACTGATGGCAAAGGCACCCACAGCGGCGGTGAGATTGCCACAATTGCCGCTCCAGTCGATAAAGGGCTTGTCGATGGCCACCTGGCCAAAAAGGTAATCCACATCGTGATCCACCTTTGTGCTCTTAGACAAAATCACCGTTTTGCTGGTACTGGAGGTAGCCCCGCCCATACCGTCGGTATGCTTGGCGTATGGGTCCGGGCTGCCAATCACACGCAGCAGCAATGCATCTCGCTCCGGCCCTGGCTTCTGGGCTGCTTCGGGCAGATCCTTAAGGCAGAAAAACACCCCTTTGGAGGTGCCACCACGCATATAAGTGGCGGGGATTTTTAATTGCGGTTTAAACTTCATACTTTATTCCTGTTCAGATTCACCACTGAGGCACGGAGAGCATAGAGGGTTTACACATCTGCCAAGCGGTTTTCTGGCTAAAACCACGACCCACATAATCAAAGGCGCTGGATGCCCGACTACAACATTCGGGCATGACCCCATTGGCAATCCGTCTTTCCCGCGAAGGCGGGAACCCAGCGCCCCTTATCAGATGATTGAAGGCATACCTGCAGTAATCCCGCCGTTGGAAAAAGATCCTGACTTTCGTCAGGATGACGTTCTTCTCTGTGATCTCTGTGGTGAAATCCTTTTTAGTTGCTCTGCAGAAAATCCTTGGCAAAGCGCTGCAACACACCACCGGCTTCATAAATAGACAGCTCTTCGGCGGTATCAAGGCGGCATTTCACCTGCACCTCCTCGGTGCTTCCATCTTTACGATGGATCACCAGGGTCAGCATGGCACCGGGGGACGGCTCACCTTTAACATCGAAGGTTTCACTGCCATCGATGTTCAGGCTGTTGCGGTTCTGACCGTCCGTGAATTCCAGCGGTAACACGCCCATACCAATCAGATTGGTGCGGTGAATGCGCTCGAAACCTTCAGCCACAATCACTTCCACCCCGGCCAGACGCACCCCTTTGGCGGCCCAGTCACGGGATGAGCCCTGACCATAATCGGCACCGGCTATAATAATCAGCGGCTGCTTACGCTGCATATAGGCTTCGATAGCATCCCACATGCGCATCACCTTACCTTCTGGCTCAAGCCGGGTCAGCGAGCCCTGAATGACCTCACCTTTTTCATCCCGAACCATTTCGTTAAACAGCTTGGGATTGGCCAGGGTCGCCCTCTGTGCGGTCAGATGGTCGCCGCGGTGAGTGGCGTAAGAATTAAAATCTTCCTCCGGCAGCCCCATTTCCGCCAGATATTCGCCAGCGGCGCTGTCCAGCATAATGGCATTAGAAGGCGATAAATGATCTGTGGTGATATTATCTCCCAGTACCGCCAGTGCACGCATACCCTGCATATCGGGCTTACCGACAAAGGCACCTTCCCAGTAGGGAGGACGGCGAATATAGGTACTTTTTTCACGCCAGTCGTACAGGGGGTTGGTGTCTTCACCGTAATCCACGCTTAATTCAAACATGGGGTCGTAGACCTCGCGGTACTGCTCAGGCTTCACCGCCTGTTTGACGATGGCGCTAATCTCTTCATCATCGGGCCAGATATCCTTTAAGGTCACTGGGTTACCCTGTGCATCATAACCCAGGGGATCTTTTTCGATATCAAAGCGAATGCTGCCGGCAATGGCATAGGCCACCACCAGCGGTGGTGAGGCCAGAAAGGCATTTTTGGCATAAGGGTGAATCCGGCCATCAAAATTACGATTACCGGAGAGCACCGCCACCGAATACAGATCGCGTTCGACGATTTCCTTCTGGATTTCAGGATCCAGAGCCCCACTCATGCCGTTACAGGTGGTACAGGCATAGCCCACCACGCCAAAACCCAGCTTCTCAAGCTCCGACAACAGGCCGGCTTCTTCAAGGTAGGTTTTCACGGTTTTTGAACCCGGTGCAGTGGAGCTTTTTACCCAGGGTTTACGGGTTAAACCCAGCTTATTGGCATTGCGGGCAATTAAACCCGCAGAAATCATATTGCGCGGATTACTGGTATTGGTACAGCTGGTGATGGCGGCGATAATCACCGCGCCATCGGGCATTTTACCCTCTTCCTGTTCGTATTTACCGGCAATACCGCGCTTGACCAGATCCGAGGCTGGAAGCAGCGCGTGGGGATTGGACGGCCCGGCCAGCGTGCGGCGCACCGAGGATAAATCAAATTTCAGCACTTTTTCATATTCGGCGGATTTGAGGCTGTCGCTCCATAGACCTGTGTGCCTGGCAAATTTCTCCACCAGCTCCACCTGTTTGTCTTCACGGCCGGTCAGGGTCAGATAATCGGTGGTTTGTTTATCGATGTAAAACATCGCCGCAGTGGCGCCGTATTCCGGTGTCATATTGGAAATGGTGGCGCGGTCGCCAATTGACAGGCTGTCGGCCCCTTCACCATAAAACTCCAGATAGGCACCCACAACCCGCTGTTTGCGTAAAAAGTCGGTCAGTGCCAGTACCATATCGGTACTGGTGATACCGGGTTGCAGCTTACCGCTGAGTTCTACGCCGATAATATCCGGCAGGCGCATATAAGAAGCCCGGCCAAGCATCACGCTTTCCGCTTCCAGCCCGCCAACGCCGATAGAAATCACGCCCAGCGCATCCACCATAGGTGTATGGCTGTCAGTGCCCACACAGGTATCCACAAAGGCCACATTGTCTTTAACCTGCACCACAGGCGACATCTTCTCCAGATTGATCTGGTGCATAATGCCGTTACCGGGCGGGATCACATCCACATTCTTAAAGGCGGTTTTGGTCCAGTTAATAAAGTGGAAACGATCTTCGTTACGCCGCTCTTCAATAGCACGGTTTTTGTCAAAGGCATCGGCCTCGAAACCGGCATGCTCCACAGCCAGACTGTGATCCACAATCAACTGGGTCGGTACTACCGGGTTCACTTTGGCCGGATCGCCACCTTGTTCGGCGATGGCATCACGCAGACCGGCCAGATCTACCAGTGCGGTCTGACCAAGGATATCATGGCAAACCACCCGCGCCGGATACCAGGGGAAGTCCAGATCCCGCTTACGGTAAATCAGCTGTTTGAGGGCATCGGTAAGCTGCTGAGGCTCGCAGCGACGCACCAGATTTTCTGCCAGCACTCTGGAGGTGTAAGGCAGTCTGGCGTAGGCACCGGCTTCGATTTCATCCACCGCCGCCTGAGTATCAAAATACTCCAGGCTGGTGCCCGGCAAGGATTTACGGTATTGGGTATTCATTACTCCCCCTTTAGTATCTGGTCATTGTTGGGCTGTAGGGGCGAATATATTCGCCTGACCAGGTCTGACTTGCTCCCTGGTAGCCCAATAAATTGGGCCCTACAATCTCAGCGAAACGCAATCTCACAGCAGAGACGCTGAGGTCACGGAGATTTATCCGTTGATCACCTACATAACTCTGTGTTCTCTGCCTGCCCTGTCCCTTTAACTAGGTTGTTGTCGGACTAAAGTCCGACCTACAGGGCCGTAGGTCGGGATTTATCCCGACATTCCACACGGCGCACAACTGGCTTTACGAGATCCTGACTTTCGTCAGGATGACACGGCTAATTTCTATTAATCCCGCTCTGCCATTGGCGGTACATTGCGTGGCGCTTCACCGTTATAATCTGCCGAGGGGCGGATAATGCGGTTATCGGCGCGCTGCTCCATCACATGGGCGGCCCAGCCAGTAAGCCGTGACATCACAAAAATCGGCGTAAACAGCTTGGTGGGAATGCCCATAAAGTGATAGGCCGAAGCGTGGAAGAAGTCGGCATTACAGAACAGTTTCTTCTCACGCCACATCACTTCTTCACAGCGCTCGGAAACCGGATATAACACAGTGTCGCCCACATCTTCGGCAAGCTTTTTGGCCCAGGTCTTGATCACTTCATTGCGTGGATCAGAGTCGGAATAAATGGCATGGCCAAAGCCCATGATTTTCTCTTTACGCTCCAGTTTGCCCAGCATTTCTTTCTCGGCATGCTCCGGCGAGGTAAAGCCTTCGATCATCTCCATGGCGGCCTCGTTAGCACCACCATGCAACGGACCACGCAGAGAACCGATGGCACCGGTGACACAGGAATGCATATCCGATAACGTCGACGCACAAACCCGGGCGGTAAAGGTCGACGCATTAAACTCATGTTCGGCATAGAGGATCAGTGACACATGCATTACCTGCTCGTGCAGGCTGTTGGATTTTTTACCGTGCAGCATATGCAAAAAGTGAGCGCCGATAGAGTCATCGTCGGTTTCTACATCAATACGCACGCCGTCATGAGAGTAGCGATACCAGTAACAGATAATACTGGGGAAGCAAGCCAGCATGCGATCGGTAGCCTGTTGCTGCTGATCAAAACTTTCTTCTGTTTCGAGGTTACCCAGCATGGAGCAGCCGGTGCGCAATACATCCATTGGGTGGGCATCAGCAGGAATACGCTCCAGCACTTCTTTTAACGCATCAGGCAGGCCTCGCAGACTGCGCAGGGTCTGTTTATATTCATTCAGTTCCTGCTGATTCGGCAGTTTGCCTTTAAGGATCAGATAAGCCACTTCCTCGAACTGGCACTGTTTGGCCAAATCTTTAATATCATAGCCGCGATAGGTTAAGCCCGAACCGGATTTACCCACAGTTGAAAGGGCCGTTTTACCTGCTACCTGGCCGCGTAATCCGGCCCCTTTTAGTACTTTTGCCATTCGATGTTCTCCTGAAAATTTTGCTGTTATTAAATCTGTTTGTTCACCATCGGCCACAGAGCCAATTAAAAGCCTTTCTAACCACAGAGACACAGAGGGCACAGAGGCTTATCCACTGATAACATCTACATCTCCGAGTTCTCTTTTTTAATACTCAGTTGTCGGACTGAAGTACGACCGACAGCGCCTGGGAGCTGTTATTAAATCTCTGAGTCACTGCGACTCTGCGAGATCCTTTGCTTTTGCCTGATTGATCACGCAGAGGCGCAAAGGCGCAGAGCAACCAAAAGACAAATCCCCAATACCTCTGTGCTCTCCGTGCCTCTGTGGTAAAAATGCCTTTGCTTACTCTTTGCCTTTGGCGAAGAGCTGGTCGAGTTTTTGTTCGTATTGGTGATAATCGAGATAGTCATACAGCTCCATGCGGGTCTGCATGCTATCTACCACGGCTTTCTGATCGCCCTGCTCCAGAATGGTCTGATACACATTTTCGGCCGCTTTGTTCATGGCTCTGAATGCGCTTAATGGGTACAACACCATATCAGCACCCCACTCGCCCAGTTGCGCCTTGTTCCACAGCTCGGTCTTACCGAACTCGGTAATATTGGCCAGAATCGGCACATCCAGCGCTTGTGCAAAGGCCCGATAATGTTCTTCGGTCTGAATCGCCTCGGCAAAAATGCCGTCAGCACCGGCCTCAACATAGGCCCTGGCACGGGCTATCGCGGCCTCTAAGCCTTCCTGAGCAAAGGCATCGGTGCGGGCCATAATAAAAAAGTCCGGGTCAGTACGGGCATCTACAGCCGCCTTGATGCGATCCACCATTTCTGCTGTGGAGACAATTTCTTTGTTGGGGCGATGACCACATCGCTTTTGCGCCACCTGATCTTCCATATGTACCGCCGCCGCACCGGCCTTTTCCATATCGCGGATGGTCTTGGCGATATTAAAGGCGCCGCCCCAGCCGGTATCGATATCTACCAGTAAGGGTAGATCACAGGCAGCGGTAATGCGCTGTACATCCACCAATACGTCGTTTAATGAAGTCATGCCCAGATCGGGAAGCCCATAAGAGGCGTTAGCCACCCCGCCACCAGACAGGTAAATGGCCTGATGACCGATTTTTTTCGCCATAATGGCTGCGTAGGCATTAATGGTCCCGACGATTTGCAGGGGCTGGTTGTCGGCCAGCGCCTGACGAAATTTCTTACCTGCACTCATAGTCTTTCCTCTGTTTGCATAAATTGTGTTATCTGATCTTTCGATTTAATTAACCTTACACACTCGGGTGCTGTTGTTGTAATTGTGAACTCTCCACAGCATGGATGCTGTGGCGAAGCGTCCATGGATGGATTTACCGCGTGTCCTCAATTACAACAACAGCATCCGCTACCTTTGGCTACTTAGCTTCCAGTTTGGCGGCAATATTATTTTTCGAATATAAAATATGGCGACGCATCAGCATTTCTGCCAACTCTTCATCACGATGGGATATGGCCTGCACGATATGCCGGTGCTCATCAAAGGCTGTGGTCACTCTGGGGCCGGCCATACCCAGCTGCACCCGGTACATACGCACCAGATGATAAATACCGTTAAGTAACATGGAGATCAGGTGCTGATTTTTACTGCCAAGAATAATGCGGTAATGAAAATCCACATCGCCGGCTTCCTGATAATAAGACTGCCCCTGTTTCACTTCCTGAAAATGGCTGCTGAGCAGCTCATTCAGCGCGGCTATCTCGTCATCAGTCATATTTTTTGCCGCCAGCCGCGCCGCCATTCCCTCAAGCGATTCCCTGACCTGATACAACTGCACCAGGCCTTCAGGTGTCAGCGCCACTACCCGGGCACCAATATTGGCTTTACGCTCGACCAGGTTACAGGTCTCAAGACGATTTATAGCCTCGCGCACGACCGCCCGGCTGACCTGATACTTTGTCGACAATTCGGTTTCACTGAGCTTTGAGCCAGCAGGGATCTGCCCCTCGACAATATCAGTGCGCAGACGATAAAAGGTTTTATCTGCCGAAGTCACCGGTTCTTCGCTGAACATACTCAACAAATGTGCATCACCTGATTGCCAAAAGTGTCGACAATATAGTCACATATTACTGGCTCGTCAAATAAAAACCATTATATTGTCGACAAAACCAGCTTTTCTTTGCTGATTCCTGACAAGGCGGTTGTCGCAATGGTGAAACTTAATTTGGCTGCACTGCGAGGATTTGCCATGCTATGGATAGCCCCCAATAAACGGAGATCGAATGTCTGACATCACGCTGCCACTGCAATATACCTATATCGAAGCCCTGCCAGAGGGGTGCATCGAATGGCAGCCGGATACTATTGCTACGCCCGAGCTGGTGTACCTGAACCGGCCACTGGCAAAGCAACTGGGGCTGGAGCTGGAGTCTGCTGATGACAAAACCCTGCCCTCCCTTTTTGCCGGCAACCAATTACCAGGCACCATCAAACCTTTTGCGCAGGCCTATACCGGTCATCAGTTTGGCCATCTGGCGCCCATGTTAGGTGATGGCCGCGCTGTCGTTCTCGGCGAGTGGTTAGACAGCGACGAAAATCGCTGGGATCTGGCCTTAAAGGGCTCTGGCCGTACGCCCTTTTCCCGCGGTGGAGACGGTAAGGCGGCTCTTGGCCCCATGCTACGCGAAGTGCTTCTTAGCGAGGCCTTGTATCATCTGGGCATTGCCACCACCCGCAGCCTGGCGGTAGTGGCAACCAATGAACAGGTGTATCGCCAGCAGGCACTGCCCGGTGCCATTTTAACCCGGGTAGCGGCCAGCCATATCCGTATCGGTACCTTTGAGTATTTTGCCGGCCAAAATGATGTGGCGAACCTGAAAACGCTCGCCGATTACACCCTTAATCGCCACTACCCGGATTTAGCGCAACAGCACAACCCCTATCTGGCGATGCTGGAGGCAGTGATAGAAAGGCAGGCAGAACTGGTAGCGAGCTGGATGAATCACGGCTTTATTCACGGCGTGATGAACACCGATAATATTACCCTCTCCGGTGAAACCATCGATTACGGCCCCTGCGCCTTTATGGAGCAGTATAAGCCCGGCGCCGTATTCAGCTCTATTGATCAACATAGCCGTTACGCCTATGCCAACCAGCCTAAGATCATGCACTGGAATCTGGCCCGTTTTGCCGAAACTTTATTGCCACTGCTTGATGGAGAAGATGAACAAAAAGTCGAAGTGCTGACAGAAACCATCAACCGTTTTCCGGACATGTACCGCCGTTACCTGCTGCAAGGCCAGCGGCAAAAACTCGGACTGTTTTACAGCGAGGATAATAACGATAGGGCGCTGACTGAACGCTGGCTGGATCTACTGCACCAGAATAAAGTGGATTTTACTCTGGCCTGGCGTTACCTCAGTGATGTATTAAGGGGCAATACCGAGCCCTTACTAAAACTCTTTGACGATGAGGACGGCCTCAACAGCTGGCTGAAAGACTGGCAACAGCGTCTGCATAACGACCAGCCAGATAGTGCTGAATTCAGTCCGGCGCAACGGGCCGCAAAGATGAATACCATTAATCCTTTTCTGATTGCCCGCAACCATATGGTAGAAGCGGCACTCAGCGCCGCCAGCGATGAGAATGACTACAGCCTGTTTAACGACCTGCTCAGCGCCCTGCAGCAGCCCTTTGAGGAGAATGCGCAAACCCGGCCCTTTGCTACTCCGGCACCCGAGGAGTTTACCGAGCGCTATCAGACCTTTTGTGGCACCTGAGCGGTCGGTTAATTAATCGCATGAAAGTAGTAAAAAGCCTAAAGATAGCAGTCACCAGCGCCTAATTGTCGTTTGTACGAGAAGCTGAAAGTAAACATTGCGACCTTGTGCACAATGCAAGACTGGCCCCCATTATTTCCCATATTGACACGGGGCCACAGTCACGTGTTATAAGCCCGGTGTACTTTCAGCTTCATCTATACGTATCCAAATAAAAGGCCATAAGAGCAACCACAAAGTAACTAGTAATACCGCAAGCACGAAGTATAACCAAAAGACTTCGCCATATTGCCCGGAAGCAAAATTCTTTGCTGCACAACATGAAACAAGTGCAATAACTGCCCCATACACTCTTATTAAATTTATATCTTTATTGCTTTCCCAGCCGAAAACAATCAAAGAAAGCAGGCATATGATAAATATTGAGCAACTAGCTTGAGAGTAGGCCGAGAATGAAAAATCCAAACTCAAGGCTATAAACCCTAATTTAAAAGCCGCATAAAATGCGGCAAAAGACTGGGCAACATCAAAAAATAAGTCTCTTTTTCTTGATTTTCGCAGCATAGAATTGCTGAGGTTGGATATAAAAAAATAGAACAAAAACCACAACAAATATGCATAGTTTAAAAGTACTTGCAGTGTGTATTGACTGTTTCCAGGCCAGGTTATTTGGCCAAGATGTGTTGGCAGGTTACTCATTAGAGCGACGAAAAATACACCGAGCGTACCGGCAATCCACATATCCTGAAAGGCCAATTTGGCACTTTTCCTGTTTTCCTCGCACTTGGCAGGCTTATTTCGACAAAGTATGGACCACAACATCGGACTTACCTTTTCCCATGCTTTATAAGGCTTTTGACTATGTTTTAAACGAAATTCAGTATAAGTCCAAAACCAATTGTTCTTACATGGTGTTACTGTACCTAATTTTTTTCTCTCCGAACAAGCAATTGTCGATGGCACCTCTCACCATTTAGAATGCCATTGATGCCGATAGAGCCACGATCAGGAGCCCAATCCATCCCGGATGCATACCTTTGGTGGCGAAAAGAACCAACGCGCTGGAGAGGCCCATAGAGATGACGGTGGCGCTTAGAAATATGCTCTGAACATCAGTATCCGGATACCCCGCCATAAACAGGAGTCCTCCGGCAATGGCCAGGCCGAATACAGATACAATGTGCCAGGTAGCCCATAATATTCTTACGTGGCGTTCTCTGAGTACCGGTTGTCCCTGGGTTGGCACAAGGGTGTTCTTACGCATGCGTCTGAAAATCAGAACTTCTCCTAATACTGAGTGTACAACGGCTACGATGCCCGCAACTAACCCTGCTACTACCAACCAGCTTTCACTTTCCATTAGATGTACTCCTTTATAACAGTGAGCGACAACTCCGGCATGGCAGCACGCTCGATCCAGGCCTTTTATCCAAAACAGCTGTGTGTCGGTATAAAGCCTGACGCTGGCCACCGACATAAAAAACACTTTACCCCATCGTTAACGGGGCGACCATAAACCTGATGTATTAAAGCCCTTTTTATCAACTGATAATCACCGCAACAGAGAATTGGGCTGAATGCCATATTGAGCTTATTGGGATATAAAAAACGCCGCATCGGCATAACCCATACGGCGTTTTTTAAGAGATGTAAAAAGGCTGGGTTACAGCGCTTTTTCAAGCTCCGGCAGTACTTCAAATAAATCGCCTACCAGACCGTAATCGGCTACCTGGAAGATAGGTGCTTCTTCGTCTTTGTTGATGGCAACGATAATCTTGGAGTCTTTCATACCTGCCAGATGCTGAATGGCACCTGAGATCCCTACTGCGATATACAGATCCGGTGCAACTATCTTACCCGTCTGCCCCACCTGCATATCGTTGGGTACAAAACCGGCGTCCACAGCGGCGCGGGAGGCACCAATGGCGGCGCCGAGTTTGTCGGCAATGCCTTCGAGCAGTTTAAAGTTATCGCCGTTTTGCATACCGCGGCCACCGGAAATGACCACAGAGGCTGCGGTGAGTTCGGGGCGTTCTGATTCGGTCAGCTCAGCGCCAACATACTCGCTGAGGGTATTCTCTTTAACCGTATCCAGGTTATCGATGCTTACACCATCCTGCTCACCGGCGGCATCAAAGGCACTGGTACGTACGGTAATTACCTTGATGGCATCTTCAGTCTGCACGGTGGCGATGGCGTTACCGGCATAGATCGGGCGCACAAAGGTATCGGCACTTTCCACTTTGATAATGTCGGAGATTTGCGACACATCTAACAGCGCCGCGACGCGGGGCATAAAGTTTTTCGCGGTGGTGGTAGCTGCTGCCAGAATATGGCTGTAGTCCTTACCCACTTCGGCTACCAGCTCGGCGGTATTTTCCGCCAGCTGATGGGCGTATGCGGCGTTGTCGGCCAGCATCACTTTTTTCACGCCTGCAATTTTTGCAGCCTGTTCGGCTATCGCCTGGCAGTTTTCGCCGGCCACCAGCAGGTGTAAGTCATCGCCAATCTGGCTGGCAGCATTAATCAGCTTAAGGTTTTCAGGCTTAAGGTGTTCGTTGTCATGTTCTACGTAAACCAGAATTGCCATATCAAATCACCTTCGCTTCGTTTTTCAGTTTATCCACCAGCTCAGCCACATCGGCCACTTTCACGCCGCCCTGGCGCGCCGCAGGCGGCTCCACTTTCAAGGTTTTAACCTTGCTGTGAGTCTCCACCCCAAAATCTGCCAGGGCTTTGACATCCAGCGGCTTACGCTTGGCTTTCATAATATTGGGTAAAGAGGCATAGCGGGGTTCGTTTAAGCGCAGGTCGGTGGTGACCACTGCTGGCAGGCTCAGGCCAACGGTTTGCAGACCGCCGTCAATTTCACGGGTGACTTTGACCTTGTCACCATCCAGTTCCACTTTAGAGGCAAAGGTACCCTGGCCCATATTGCATAGTGCCGCCAGCATCTGGCCGGTCTGGTTATTGTCAGAATCGATAGACTGTTTACCCAGAATAATCAGCTGTGGCTGTTCTTCTTCCACCACCTTTTGCAGTACCTTGGCTACCTGTAATGACTCCAGCACCTCGTCCGTTTCCACATGAATACCACGATCGGCGCCCAGTGCCAGTGCGGTGCGGATCTGTTCCTGGCAGGCTTTGGCACCAATTGACACCACCACCACTTCTTCGGCTTTGCCCTGCTCTTTTAAGCGTACGGCTTCTTCTACCGCGATTTCACAAAAGGGGTTGATGGCCATTTTGGCATTGGTGAGATCCACGCCGGAGTTATCTGCTTTAACCCGCACCTTGACGTTGTAGTCGATGGCGCGTTTTACTGGCACTAGTATTTTCATTCTGCCGCCTTGTTTGAGGTTTTGTAGGGTCTGAGAGCTTTCGGTCCCTGTTAAGGAAACGCCTGATTTAATGGCGCTCAATGTACTTACTGTTGACGTAAACGTCAACCAACACTAGCCTATGCCAGCGTGCAGTTTGATTTACGTCAATTTAAACATTCTGCTAACTGTGGTTAACTTACCTTATTTTCAGCAATTTTAGGAGCGTGACAGGTGGAAAGAGAATCGATGGAGTTTGACGTCGTTATTGTAGGTGCAGGGCCCGCCGGACTTGCCACCGCCTGTCGCCTGGCCCAACTGGCGCAGGAAAAACAGCAGGAGCTGATGATCTGCGTGGTGGAAAAAGGCTCCGAAGTGGGCGCCCATATTCTCTCCGGCGCCGTGCTGGAAACCCGCGCACTGTATGAACTCTTCCCCGACTGGGAGGATAAAGGTGCACCATTGACCACCAAAGTCAGCGACGATCATATTTATTTGCTTAAAGATGAGCAAAAAGCCAGCAAACTGCCCGGCTTTATGGTGCCCAAAACCATGCATAATGAAGGCAATTATATTGTCAGCATGGGCAATGTGTGTCGCTGGCTGGCGGAGCAGGCCGAACAGCTGGGCGTTGAAATCTTCCCCGGTTTTGCTGCCGCTGAGCTGATTGTTGAAGATAATAAGGTCGCCGGTGTGCTGACTGGTGATATGGGCGTGGATGCCAAAGGCGAGCACAAAGACAGTTATATGCCGGGTATGGAGCTGCGCGCCAAATACACAGTGTTTGCCGAGGGCTGCCGTGGCCACCTGGGCAAGCAGCTGATTGAAAAGTTCGAACTGGATAAAGGCAAGTCGCCGCAGCATTACGCCATCGGCTTTAAGGAAATCTGGGATGTACCTGCTGAGCAACATCAGGAAGGCCTGGTCGTGCACAGTGCCGGATGGCCACTGAGTGAAGCCAGCGGTGGCGGCTATCTCTATCATGCCGAGAATAATCAGATTCTGGTGGGCCTGATTGTGGATCTGAATTATAAGAATCCTTACTTAAGCCCCTTTGATGAATTCCAGCGCCTCAAGCATCACCCGGTTTACGCACAATACCTTAAAGGTGGTAAACGGGTATCTTATGGGGCCAGAGCCATCAGTAAAGGCGGCTTTAACTCGCTGCCGAAGATGACCTTCCCGGGCGGGTTGTTGCTGGGCTGTGATGCCGGCACCCTGAACTTTGCCAAAATCAAAGGCAACCATACTGCGATGAAGTCGGGTCTGCTGGCCGCTGAGAGCCTGTTTGAGGCGCTGGGTCAGGATAAAAAAGGAGAAGAGCTGACTGACTTCAGCCGCCGCTTTGAAGATTCCTGGCTGTACGACGAGTTGTACCGTTCACGCAACTTCGGTCCGGCCATCCATAAATACGGCACCTTCTGGGGCGGCGCCTTTAATACTCTGGACCAGAACTGGTTTGGCGGCAAGCTGCCGGTCAACCTTAAAGACGAGCACCCCGATCACGAACAACTGCTGCCCAAAGAACAGTGCCAGAAACTCAGCTACGCCAAGCCCGACGGTGAGTTGAGTTTTGACAAACTGTCATCGGTGTTCCTGTCTAATACCAATCACGAGGAAGACCAGCCCTGCCATCTGCAACTGATTGATGAAAGCGTGCCTATAAAGGTTAACCTGGCCAAATATGATGAGCCAGCCCGGCTGTATTGCCCGGCCGGGGTGTATGAAATCATCGAGGAAGGTGACGGGCCTAAACTGCAGATCAATGCCCAGAACTGTGTGCATTGTAAAACCTGTGATATCAAAGACCCGACACAGAATATCCGCTGGGTAGTACCCGAAGGGGCTGGTGGGCCCAATTACCCGAATATGTAAGCCGTGCCGGGCAGTGCCGACGTTTTATCGGCACTGGTCTGATAGGCACAATGACAGAACACTGCCATGCTTTTTGTTAATCTGGTACTGAGCCCCTGAGGGCTGATTGAGCCAGACCTGCAGACCCGAGGTAAAATGAAGCATTATTTACCCTTGATGTTCGCCCTGATACTTGCCCTGGCGGGTAATGGTTGCGCCGTTGACACGCGCCCCGTAGTGACGGTGTATGCCTACCACTCCGATCCCCCTCTCTATTTGCCAGAAAAAAATAATGACCTGAGCCAAGAATGGGTTAAAAAATTTAATCACTGGCAGGATCAGGTCGAGTTCAGACTGGTGCATCTGCAACGTACTGAGTTAAACCGGCTTGTTGATGCCGGCAAACCCTATGTGATTCTGTGGGCCAACCCGCTTTGGTTCGCATTCAGAGACAGCCAGCTACAGAGTTCGGAGCCGATTTTCTGGGACGCCGATATCGTCATCAGCAGCTCACAGCAGCCTCTTCAGTATCAGGGGCCTGAGGATTTTCGCGGCCTTCGTCTTGGCGGCCGAAAGGGGTTTTACTATAAGGGACTGGAACAGATTATCGAGGATCGAGAGCTTCTGCGTGTTGATGTCGGGCATGATATCGACAACTATCAGCGCCTGTCCCGCAACGAAATCGACGCCTTTATCATGACCCGCGCCAGCTTTTTATATTGGCAACAGCATAAACCCGAACTGAAAGAACTTTATGTAGCCAGAACACCCCATGATGCCTACTCAAGGCACCTGTTGGTCAGCCACGGATATCAGAATCTGTTGCCACTTATCAATGATTTTGTTGAGCACTGCGCGCAGTCATTGCAATGGCAGGCGCGGTTAAAATACTGGGGCGTCGAGAAGCTGCTGAATCCGTTCGAACTGGAGTTCGAAGAGCTGATGGATATAGAACCGCAGCAAGCGCCTGACGACCCGAAAAGCCCGACTAGCTCTCTCTAGTCGCCGTTTGTTCAGTACACTCCTCATCCCTGAGTGTCAGCACGTCATATCCATCTGACGTAACAGCAATGGTGTGCTCCCATTGCGCCGATAATTTTTTATCGCTGGTGACCACCGTCCATCCGTCTTTTTTGACTTTCACTTTGGCCTTGCCCTGATTGATCATCGGCTCGATGGTAAAGGTCATGCCCTGTTGCAGAACCAGGCCAGTTCCCGGCTGTCCATAGTGCAGCACATCCGGTGACTCGTGCATTTGTCGGCCAATACCATGGCCACAATACTCGCGCACCACCGAGTACCCCTGTTTGTGGGCATGTTGCTGAATGGCATGGCCAACATCGCCCAGTCTGGCGCCGGGCTTAACAACACGTATTCCCTCCCACATTGCCGCATAGGTTGTTTCCACCAGTCGTCTGGCAAAGGGGGTCACCTCACCAAGCATATACATCTTACTGGAATCGGCGATAAAACCGCCCTGCTCCAGGGTGATATCCACATTAACAATATCACCGGACTTCAGCTTCTGATTGTCAGCCGGCACACCATGACAAACCACATAATTAACCGAGGTGTTGAGTACGTAGCGGTAACCATATTGCCCCTTGCTGGCGGGGCGGGCACCGAGTTGTTCAACAATATAGCGTTCTGCCAGGTCGTTGATCGCCATCGTGGAAATACCAACGCTGATCTGGTCATCGAGATAACTGAACACCGATGCCAGAAGTCGCCCTGACCGGCGCATCAGCTGCAACTCCCCGGCACTTTTGAGTATCACCTCAGCCACCGGCAATCTTCCTTATATTAACATCGGCCTGCCGCATCTGTTCACTGACTATTTCAGAAAAAGACATACCCGGGTTGGCCTCAGCCAGCATGCCCATTTTTATCCAGTACTCGGCCTGAGCATTAATGGAGCGAACCATTACCGAGCTGGCCTTACGAATTTCTTCGTGCAATTCATCACTGATCTTAAGGATACCCATCTGAGCCCCTTATATACGAAACATATATGGATCATATATTTTCGATACGCTGATCGCAACAACTTCTGTAGCCAGCCGCGTCTGTGCCTTGGCGTCTGAAAAAGCATCAGCCGGATACCTACTTTGCGCTGGATCAATCCCTCTTTTTTTCTGACTGATAAGCTGCCAGTTGTTTTTGTCCATTAAGCAGCATCTATTATGGCAGACGCCCTCTTTTGTCCGACCGATCCCGATAGTTATGAGCCCAGCGTTGCCCAACTGGCAAACCGTGAGCTGATCACCTGTAGCCCGGACACACCGTTGCATAAGGCCGCAACCCTGATGCATCAACATCAGATCAGCTGCATTCTGATCAAACAAGGGCCGGAGGTTATCGGTATCTGGACCGAGGCTGATGCCAGGAAGTTGGATTTCCAGTCTGCACAAAGCTTTTCCCAGCCCGTTTGCGAGGTCATGAGTCAGCCGGTGATCCATATCCAGGAAAACCTGAGCCTGACCGAAGCGGCCAGCCTGATGCTGAAAAAACGTATCCGCCGTTTGCTGGTGCTGGATAGTCATCAGCAGCCACTGGGCATGCTGACTCAAACCGATATCGTACGTCAGCAACGTATTGAATTCTTCCTGCGCCTGCGTGATGTTGGCTCCAGTATCAGCCGCCTACCGCTAAAACTCGCTGCAGACATGCCATTAGCCGATGCAGCCAAAGCCTTGCGCCAGCATCAAAGCGATGCCGCGATTGTGGAATTCAACGATAGCCCGCCCGGGATTATCACTGAACGGGATCTGATCACTGTGATCGCCAACAACAGCGCCGAATTGTCACTCGGCCAGTGTTGTTACAGGCCGCTTTTAACGGTTCACAAAAATTGTAGTCTGTTACAGGCGGTGGATATGCTCAAAGAGCGGAATATCCGCCACCTGGCAGTATGTAATGATCAGGAACAATTCTGTGGATTGTTATCCTTCAGCGATATTCTCGCCAATGTCGAATACGCCTATATTGATCAGTTGAAGAAGGCTCTGCATGACCGGGACTCAGCCTTACGAACCTCGACAGGCTACCTGCGCCTGGCACAGAAGGTGATTGATGTATCCATGGACGCCATTATGATCACCAGCCCTGACGGCATCATAGAATCCGTGAATCCCAGCTTTTCTCAGGTGACCGGATACGATGCCGTGGAGGCCATTGGCCAGACCCCCAAGTTGCTCAGTTCCGGTATGCATGGCAAAGATTTCTACCGCACCATGTGGCAGGCCCTGCACGAACGCGGTCACTGGCAGGGTGAAATATGGAATAAACGTAAAAATGGCGATCTCTATCCACAGTGGTTATCGGTAACGGCCATTCGTGATGAGAAAAAGCAGATCACCCAGTTTGCCGCCATTTTCAGCGATATCAGTGAACGTAAAAACCAGGAACGCAAGATCCATCAACTGGCCTATGTGGATGAACTCACCGGGCTGGCAAACCGGAGGCTGTTTCTGGACAGATTGCAACTGAGCATCGCCAATGCCCATCGCCACCAGCATAAAATGGCGGTCCTGTTTCTGGATCTGGACTTATTTAAACGTATCAATGACACCCTCGGCCATCAGGCAGGAGATCAGGCGCTTAAAGAGGTGGCGCACCGGCTCAATGCGACCGTGCGCGAGGGTGAATCGGTGGCCCGCTTAGGTGGCGATGAATTTACCATTCTGGTGCCGGAGATTGACAACTGTCAGTCTCTGCAGACCTTAGCCAAGCGTTTGGTCAGCCAGTTTGACCAGCCAGTGCGGCTTAAAGGGCAGGACTTTTTTCTGACTACCAGCATCGGTATCAGCCTCTACCCCAAAGATGGTAAGAGCGCAGAACAGCTGATCAAACATGCAGACCTTGCCATGTACGAGGCCAAAAATGCAGGCCGTAATCAGTATTGCTTCTACCAGTCCAGGACCGGCCAGCAAACCGCCGACGAACTGAAAATGGAGCAGGCGCTCAGGCACGCCCTGCATCACCATCAACTGGCGGTGCACTATCAGCCCAAAATATGCCTGAAAACCAATCAGATAAGGGGTTTTGAGGCTCTGGTGCGCTGGCATCACAGCGATTATGGCATGATTGCACCGGCTGACTTTATTCCGCTGGCAGAAAAACTTGGCCTGATCAGCGCGCTCGGTGAACAGGTGCTGGAGCAGGTGTGTAAAGATATAAATAGCCACGGACTGCTGGGTTTGCCTGTTTCGGTAAATGTGTCAGCGCTACAACTGGCCGATCCGACATTCTGCCGTCGACTGTGTCTGCTGCTTGGGCAGCACCATGTTACCAACGGCAGAATTGAACTGGAGCTGACCGAAAGCTGTTTAATTCCCGAACAGGCCGACTCCACCATGAGGCTGTTAACCGAACTGCGCAAGCAAGGTTTCAGACTCTCGATCGATGATTTTGGTACCGGTTATTCCTCACTGTCTTACCTGCGCCGGCTACCTATCGATACCCTCAAAATCGATCGCAGTTTTATCAGCGAGCTGCCGGAAAATGAAGAAGACAGTCAAATCACCCTGGCTATTATTGCCATGGCCAAGGCGCTGGGGCTGGAGGTCATTGCCGAGGGCATCGAAACCCCGGTACAACGGCAGTTTTTACTTCAGTCGGGTTGTCTGATTGGCCAGGGATATTTGTTCTGGCCCGCCCTGCCTGTTGAGGCGCTGCCGCTGAAAACCGACTGCGACAGCGCAACCCTTAGTTTGTGTCAGTAATGACCAGAGTGTTGACCTGAGGCTGTACATCATCACCGTAACCAAAGGTTACGGCCAGCACTAATACCACTGCCGCCGCCAGCATCAGTTTGCCAAGCAACACGATGCAGAAGCGGAACCATAAATGATAAGGCACGCCCGCCATGCCGATAATGCCCATCAGTACGGCATTGGTGGGAATGATCATATTGGAAAACCCGTCACCAAACTGGTAGGCCAGCACCGCCACCTGTCTGGGTACGCCAATAATATCGCCCACCGGCACCATTAAGGGCATGGTCACATAGGCCTGACCACTACCAGAGGGAATAAACAGATTAAGCAGGGTCTGAATAATCAGCATGCCCACCGCTGCCAGTTCCGCGCCTAAATAGGACAATGGCAGTGATAAGCCATGCACCAGCGAGTGCAGGATCTGGCCGTCTTCCATGACCAGCGCGATGCCCCGGGCGACGCCAATCAACATGGCGGTGGTGGCGAGATCTTTAACCCCTTCAATAAACTCATTTGCCGCCCTGTCAGCCCCCAGTTTCCCGACAATGGCGGTAAACATACCCCAGGCAATAAACACCGCACCCAGTTCGTACAGATACCAGCCTTTGGTGGCAATTCCCCACACCGCGGTCACCAGCGCCAGAACAAAGCCCAACAGTATCAGCTGATGGCGACGATTAAGTTTGGGGTACTGGCCCTGCTCTGCCCCATGCAAGGGGCAAGGCAAGCCAGCCATCATCGAGCTGTCAGGGTCAGCCAGCACCTTTTTGCCATAGGACCATACGTGATGGAAACCAATCAGCACAAAGGGAATAAAAATCGCCAGCCTCAGTTCCAGCCCTGAGTAAACCGGTATTTCTGCAATCTGCTGGGCGATCAGCACCGTGAAGGGATTAAAAGCCGACACACCGTAGCCGATACCATAACCTGCCACAATCATGCCCACAGCGGTCATGGCATCCAGCCGCATGGCCTTGCACAATCCCACCAGAATCAATACAAAAGGAATATATTCTCCGGCGGTACCGATAGCACCGGAGGCCAGGGCAAAGGCAAACACCACAACAAATATCAGCTTTTGTGGTGCATCGCCGAAACGTTCCAGTAAACGGCCAATCAACGCATCGATGGTGCCCGTAGCCCGGGCAATAGCGAGTACCCCGCCCACAGTGAAAACAAAGAAAATCACATCCTGAGCTGCGGCCAGAGCACGGGGAATAGTGGTCAGAAAATCCCATGGCGTGAGGTAACTGCGGCTTTCACTGACCTGATAGGTTCCCGCCACCACCATTTGTCGCCCCTGTTCGGTGGTCACAAGATCGAAAAAACCCTGAGGCACTATCCAGGTGGCAATATAGGCCACCAACATCATCGCCAATAACAGGATAAGGGTATGAGGCACTCTGAAGCCCTGAGTCATGGGCATATTCTCCGTTAAATCATGAGCCAATAAATAAGGCGCCTGTCAGGCGCCTTAGCTGTAGTCCTTGTATACGGCTATTCCACCAGGGTCATTTCGCTGTTAATGGATCTTGCTTTATTGCACCCGCGACTGCAACCAGGTAAGTGCATGGCCGGATTGGGTTTTAACCACGCAACAAGGTAACTTACAGTCGCAACTTACCCGCCAGCATATCGCCTTTATGATAGCTGGCAGTGCTTGAGCCATAGTTCCCGGCGTAGTTAGTAAGACCGTCAATCGTGCTTTCATCTTTAATACGTGCATCACCGCCTTGAGACCCTTCGGCTTTACTCTATAACAACTAAAATTACGAGAAAATAGCCGCAGAATTGATCGTTTTTACAGATGTTAGCCGAATGTAATCAATAAATTACAGTTCTGACAGGCACAAAAAAAGGCACCATCAGGTGCCTTTTTTCGAGTTTGGGTTTGGTCTTAGCGACGCAGACCCAAACGCTTGATCAGATCCAGGTAACGGGTCTGGTCTTTGTTCTTCAGGTAGTCCAGCATGCTACGACGCTGGCTGACCATACGCAGAAGACCACGACGTGAATGGTGATCTTTTTTATGGTCTTTAAAGTGACCTTGCAGCTTGTTGATATTGTGAGTCAACAGCGCAACCTGCACTTCCGGTGATCCTGTATCACCTTCTTTTACACCGTATTCGGCGATAAGGTTTGCGGTTTCTTCTTTAGTTAGTGACATACTATTCTCCTGATTGCTCTTGGGCATTAAACCAGACCTGCCGATCACTAATTCAGCGGGTCAAAAAGAGCGCGTATTATAGCGATGTGGATGGGAATATCAAGGAAGAATAAGCAGACCGATTTCATCACGAAGAAACACGAAGGGTAGAATTTGGCGAACGGTATAACCGAGCGATGAATGCTGAACCATCAACCTCACTCCTCACCCTTCACTCATCACTAATAGACCACCAGGCGTTTGGGGGCGACGCGGCCGGGGCTTTCTATTTCGCCGACACCGAGGAATAACTGCTCTGTCTCGCTGTAAGTTCTCACTTGCCCCTGGAGCTCACCAGTGGGAGCCTCTACCGGGTTACCATTTCTGAAATACACCAGTTTAACAGCGGGAATGGTGACGACAGGCAAATTACTCAGCGCGGTTTCCATCGGTAACAACAATTTATCCAGTTGCTGCCAGTCACAGTCTCCATCCCGTTTCAGATCTTCTGCGGTTTTCCGGAGTGCTTCCAGGCTGAGCATTTTATCAGCCGGATAATCTGCTACGGCACTGCGATGCAGCCGGGTCACATAAGCGCCGCAACCTAATATCTGACCCAGATCATCCACCAGGGAGCGAATATAGGTGCCCTTACTGCAGTGCACCAGCATATCCACATTCTGACCATCAAAGTCGGTGACCTCAATGCTGAATATCTGAATGTCGCGGGCTTCTCGGGGCACGTCTATGCCCTGGCGGGCATAATAATAAAGGGGTTTGCCCTGGTGCTTAAGGGCCGAAAACATAGAGGGTACTTGTTTACCGGCACCTTTAAAACTCTGCACCGCCTGATGTAACTGCGCTTCACTGACATCTACCGGCTTTTGCTCCACCACATCGCCATCAGCATCAGAGGTGGTGGTACGAATACCGAGCCTGGCCGTCACACTGTATTTCTTATCGGCATCGAGCAGAAACTGGCTGAACTTAGTTGCCTCACCCAGACAAATGGGCAGCATACCTGTGGCCAGCGGGTCCAGTGCACCGGTGTGACCCGCCTTGGCTGCACCGAAAACTCTTTTTACCTGTTGCAGGGCCTGATTGGAGGAGCCTCCCAGGTCTTTATCCAGCAAAAAAATGCCGTGTACATCACGGCCTTTACGACGTTTTGCCACAATCTATTCCTGATCTTCTGCATCCGGATCACGGCCAGCCTTGCGGGCCCGCTCTTTATCTTTGTTTACCGTTTCGGTCAACAGGGCCGACAATCTCACCCCTTCGGTAATCGACTTATCCTGCAGGAATCGCAGCGCCGGCACAGTACGCATACTCATGCGTTTGGCCAGCAAGGAGCGCACAAAGCCCTTGTTGTCTTCCAGGATATCCAGTTGCAGTTTGATCTTGTCGTCATCATCGGCATAGATGGTGACATAGATCTTTGCATACGCCAGATCCCGCGAGACTTCCACACCGGATACGGTAACCATACCCAGACGGGGATCACGATGCTTAAACTCGTGCTGCAAAATACTGGCGATCTCTTTGTGGATCTGCTGACCGACGCGGTCGGTACGGGAAAATTCTCTTGCCATGATGCTACTCAGTTATTTGTGGCTAGTGTCAGATAAGCTCGGTTAAGACAACAACGGAGGCATTAAGCCTCCGTTGTAATTTAAGTGACAGCGCCCGGAACTTACAATTCGCGCTTCACTTCCACCGTCTCGAAGACTTCAATCTGGTCGCCTTCTTTAACGTCATTATAGTTCTTCACGCCGATACCACATTCCATCCCATTACGGACTTCCTGCACATCGTCTTTGAAGCGACGCAGTGACTCCAGTTCACCTTCGTAGATCACCACATTGTCACGCAATACGCGGATAGGTGCGCTGCGCTTAACAATACCTTCGGTGACCATACAACCGGCGATTGCACCGAGCTTGGGTGAACGGAATACATCGCGCACTTCAGCCAGACCGATAATCTCCTGCTTAAACTCAGGTGCCAGCATACCTGTCATGGCGGCTTTCACTTCGTCTATAAGCTGATAGATAACGCTGTAGTAGCGCAAATCGATCTCTTCGTTTTCAACCATCTTACGGGCTGAGGCATCGGCACGAACATTAAAGCCGACGATGATAGCACCAGATGCTGAGGCCAGGCTGGCATCCGTTTCGGTAATACCACCCACGCCACTGCCGACAATATTGACTTTCACTTCATCGGTAGAGAGTTTGGTCAGTGAATCAGCAATGGCTTCTATGGAGCCCTGAACATCGGCTTTGAGGACGATATTCAGTTCGGTCACATCGCCGGATTCCATATCCGCAAACATGTTCTCCAGTTTCGATTTCTGTTGCTTGGCCAGCTTCAGGTCGCGCATCTTGGCACGGCGGGTAGCAGCCACTTCACGAGCCTTACGCTCATCTGTCACCACTCTGGCGTCATCACCGGCTGCCGGTACACCGGACAAACCGAGGATTTCCACCGGTGTAGAAGGCCCGGCCACTTTAACTTCCTGACCATTTTCATCACGCATGGCGCGAACACGGCCATATTCAAAGCCACATAGCAGAATATCACCGGCTTTCAATTCACCTTGCTGAACCAGCACAGTCGCAACAGGGCCACGGCCTTTATCCAGTCGTGACTCAATCACCAGACCTTTAGCCGGACCTTTAGCCGGCGCCTTCAGATCCAACACTTCAGCCTGCAGGGAGATGGCTTCGAGCAGATCATCGACACCCATACCGGTCAATGCCGACACAGGCACAAACTGATGCTCACCGCCCCACTCTTCGGAAATCACCTCGAGTTGTGACAGTTCTGTTTTGACCCGATCCGGATCCGCTGACTCTTTGTCCATTTTGTTGACCGCCACAATCAGCGGTACACCCGCGGCCCGGGCATGCTGCACAGCTTCTTTGGTCTGCGGCATTACACCATCGTCTGCGGCGACAACCAGTATCACAATATCCGTTGCCGTGGCACCGCGGGCACGCATAGCCGTAAAGGCTGCGTGTCCGGGGGTATCCAGGAAGGTTATCTTGCCACCTTCAGTTTCGACACTGTAGGCACCGATATGCTGGGTAATACCACCGGCTTCTCCGTCAGCCACTTTGGCGCGGCGAATATAGTCCAGCAACGAGGTCTTACCGTGGTCAACGTGGCCCATGATGGTAACCACTGGCGCACGGCCAACTTTCTCTGCACTGGTATTTTCTTCCAGTAATTCGTCTTCCAGGGCATTGTCATTGACCAGTTCGTATTTATGCCCCAGTTCCTCGACCACCAACACCGCAGTGTCCTGATCCAGTACCTGATTAATAGTGACCATCTCACCCATTTTCATCATGGTTTTGATCACTTCCGTAGCCTTAAGGGCCAACTTGTTGGCGAGTTCGCCAACGGTAATTGTTTCACCTAACTTAACCACACGCTCCACCGGCTGGGCAGGTTTGTTGAAACCATGCATCAAATCTGCACCAGCATTTTTTCTCTTTTTGGATTTACGACGACGACCGCCGCGCTCGAATTGTATGTCCTCTTCGTCTTCCGCTTCCTGCGCATAACGATTGGAATGCAAATGGACCTCTTCTGACTCCCGACGACGACGGCGCTCATCTTCTTCTTTCCAGCGACGTTCATTCTCTTCAGCCAGTTTACGGGCCTTATCAGCCGCCTTTTTAGCTTCTTTTTCAAGCTTACGGCGACTTTCTTCTTCCTGTTGCAGACGAATTTGCTCCGCTTCCTGGCGAATCTTTTCCCGTTCTGCCCGCTCTTCATCCGTCAGGCTTTCTTCCTGTGCCCGGGCTTCAGCTTCACGCTTTTCACGCTCAGCTTTTTCCGCCTCAGCTCTGGCTTTGGCTTCTGCCTGTTTACGGGCCTGTTCTTCAGCAGCTTTCCTGGCTGCTTCATCGACTTTTTTCTGGGCTTCCAGGCGCTCCTGTTCGCGGGCTCTTTCTTCTTCCGCTTTAAGTCTGGCCTCTTCTTCAGCCTGCTTCGCCAGTTCCACTTCGCTGCGTTTTACATAAGTGCGTTTTTTACGCACTTCTACTTTCACAGCCTTGGACTTACCCGATGAATTGACGCTCAGTGTACTGGTAGTACGGCGCTTGAGTGTCATTCTCTTAGGCTCAAGTGATGCAGCACCACCGTGCTGCTTGCTTAAATGCTCAAGCAGGATTCGCTTTTCATCTTCTGTGACTTGCTCTTCAGGACCTTTCTTGATCCCGGCATCAGCAAATTGCTTAACCAGACGGTCAACCGATGTGCCAATATCACCGGCAAGCTTTTCTATGGATACATCTGCCATGTGTGGTTGTTCCTCCCGTTGACCTTATTCTTCATTAAACCAGACGATATTACGGGCAGCCATGATCAGCTCCGCCGCTTTCTCTTCGCCCAGTTCTTCCAAATCGCAAATTTCATCGACGCCCTGCTCTGCCAGACCTTCCAGATCAGTAATACCGCGGCTGGCCAGTAAGAACGCTACATGGCGCTCCATGCCAGGCAGATTAAGTAACTCTTCCTTGGGTTCGGCATTTTCCAGCGACTCTTCATCGGCCAGAGCTTTGGTGGTCAGGTAAGCACGCGCACGTTCGCGCAGCTCTTCAACCATGTCTTCATCCAGCCCTTCGATGGCCAGCAATTCAGATACCGGTACATAAGCCACTTCTTCGAGGGTGGTAAAGCCTTCATCAACCAGCACAGCGGCAAAATCTTCGTCAATATCCAGACCATCAATAAAGCCCTGCAGCACTTTAGAATTTTCTTCTTCGTGCTTGGCGTTCATATCAGCCACGGTCATCACATTCAGCTCCCAGCCCGTAAGCTGACTGGCCAGACGCACATTCTGACCACTACGGCCTATGGCCTGGGCCAGGTTATCTGCCTCAACGGCAACGTCCATGGTGCGGTTATCTTCATCCACCACAATGGCCGCTACTTCGGCCGGAGCCATGGCATTAATCACAAACTGAGCCGGATTTTCATCCCACAGTATAATATCCACCCGTTCACCACCGAGCTCGCCGGACACTGCCTGCACACGAGAGCCGCGCATACCAACACAGGCACCGACAGGATCAAGACGCTTGTCATTGGTCTTCACCGCAATCTTGGCGCGGGAGCCCGGATCACGGGCTGCGGCACGAATTTCCAGCACTTCTTCGGCCACTTCAGGCACTTCGATGCGAAACAGCTCTACCAGCATGTCGGGATGGGTGCGGCTGATAAACAGCTGAGCACCGCGGGCCTCTGGTTTGATGGTATATAACAGGCCACGAACCCGATCGCCTGCGCGGAAGGTTTCTCTTGGCAACATGTCATCACGGTAGATAACGCCTTCGGCATTATTACCCAAATCCACAATAATATTGTCACGGTTTACTTTCTTAACCGTTCCGGTAACCAGTTCACCCACACGGTCTTCATACTCTTCCATCACCTGAGCCCGTTCGGCCTCACGGACTTTCTGTACAATAACCTGCTTGGCGGTCTGGGTGGTGATGCGATCGAATACGATAGAGTCAATTTGCTCTTCCACGTAGTCGTCCACCTGAATATCCGGCTCTTCAACCTGAGCGGCAGACAGGGTCAGTTCGGCATAGGGGTTTTCCTGTGGCTGATCATCGGGGATGACTTTCCAGCGACGGAAGGTATCAAAATCACCGGTCTCGCGGTCAATCGCGACCCGCACTTCGATATCACCATGATTTTTCTTCTTGGTAGCACTGGCGATAGCGTATTCCAGCGCCTCGAAAATCTTCTCCCGGGGAACCTGTTTCTCGTTGGATACGGCTTCAGCCACTAATAGAATTTCTTTATTCATTGCCCCATTGCCTCACTAAACCTTCCTATCTGAGTCGTCCTTAAGCGGACGCCTGTTCTTAATCAAATGACGGAACCAGATTACCTTTTTCAATGTTGGCGATGGCCAACTGAAAGGCTTCACCATCCACTTCCAGACTCAAGGTACCGTTTTCACAACCGGTTACCTTGCCCTTGAAATTCCGCCTGTTATCCATCGGCATCCGCAGACGCACAGAAACAACCTCGCCTACCACCTGCGCGTAATGCGCCTCTTTAAACAGTGGCCTGTCCATGCCCGGAGAGGACACTTCCAGGTTATATTCAGTACTGATGGGATCTTCCACATCCAGCACCGCACTGATCTGATGGCTGACATCGGCACAATGGTCTACTGTGATGCCATCAGGGTGATCAATATACACACGCAATGTCGAGTGTTTGCCGGCACGGATAAATTCGATACCCAGCAATTCAAACCCCAGCGCTTCAACCGCAGGGGTCAACATTTCTGTTAGCGTTTGTTCCAGCTTTGCCAAACCCAGGCTCCAAAAACAAAAAAAGGGCTCAACGCCCAGACACTTGGTGGAGATCACTCTCCTTAAAAATGTAAGTATCTTTTCTATAGTTACTTAGCTTACTCAACAATCCGGTCTGCTACCAGAGCGTTTTTCAACCAGAACACCAGCAAAAGATATCAGGTTTCGTAGACGAAACTTACAAAAAAGCCCCGTTCTAGCGGGGCTTTTAGTGTCTGGACCCTTGTCCACTTATATCTTACGACAAATGGCCATTAAGGCCAACTTATCAAAAGTGGTTGCGGGAGCCGGATTTGAACCGACGACCTTTGGGTTATGAGCCCAACGAGCTACCAGACTGCTCCATCCCGCGTTAGAAATCGTTTCTTTGTGGCTTAGGTTTTTGCCGCCGCCTCAAGATGGTGCGTATTATACATAGGCCCTAACGCCGCGCAAGCCATATAGTAAAATATTAGTCAATTGCTTCATCGTTTGCTTAATTATCCGGCAAAGCGGAGGTTAAACCATCAGATTCATATTTCCTTAGCCGTTTTCCGGAACCTGCAGGGCATGTTTTAATCACAGCGCGGCAATAAGTTGTTGCAGCCGTTCTCGGTTTTGGCCTTCAGATGCGTCATGGGCCGCCATAGGTGAAATATGTAACTGAGAATTAGCCAGGCTGCTGGCCACCTGCCAGGCAAAGGTCATGGGGCAAATGGTATCGTACTGGCCCTGCACAATATCGACCCGCAGATCACCCAGCTTATGCAGGTTCTCCATGATGTAATTGTCATAGGCAAAAAAACCACCCTGCATAAAGTACCAGGTCTCTAACAGCACCATTGGCAGACTGACCTTTGGATCGCTGAATTTATCCAGCGTCTGTTCACTTGGATTAATAAAAGAATTTACCGCTTCCCACCTGGCCCAGCGCGAGGCAGCCTGTTCTCTTTGTGCCGCTGGCCCCTGCGAGACGAGACGATGATAGGCGTCAATGGGGTTTTCATGCTCTGCCACAGGCTGGATAAATCGCTGATATTCTTCAGGGAACAGGTGCCGGGCACCGTCAATGTAGAACCAGTTGAGCTCCGCCTGCGAGCAGGTAAAAATACCCCAGAGGATCATCTGAGCTACCCGTTGCGGATGCTTAATCCCATAGGCCAGGCTCAGAGCACTGCCCCAACTGCCGCCCACCAGTACCCATTTCTCAATACCCAGCTCAAGGCGCAAACGTTCCATATCCTCAATCAAATGGTCACTGGTGTTATTTTCCAGCGGCTGTTCAGAGCGGCTTTTGCCGCAACCGCGCTGATCCAGCCAGACGACCTGACGCTGACATTGGCTGAATAACTGCTCATCCTGAGGCTGACAGGCCGCTCCTGGACCGCCATGAACAAAAACCACCGGTGGTAGTGAGCCTTGTGGGCCGCTCAGACGATAATAAAGCTGATGGCCCTGTCTGGTATCAAGGTATGGCATTGAGACCTCCTTTTGATAGAGATTCATTCCTAGTATAGTCATGCCAAAATAGTCAGGAAGCCTATACTCTGATAGAGACAATCTCTCATAAGGAGCATCTGATGCAACAGAATCCCGGCACGGTCGGCAAAAAACCGCAAACAGAGAAAGATGACAAAGGCCATGGCAGGTTATCGCACCATGATGCCGAAGTGGCCAGCCCGGAAGATGGCTCACTTTGTGGCGAGGAAGATCCCGGCTCAGCCCTGGAATCCCTGGTGGACAATGACGATGATAAAGATCGTTAGTCCCGTGACAATGACCACATTCCGCTATTAAGCAGTTGGCTTACCAGTTCGGCCAACAGACTGAATAAATCCTCCCCTGCGTTATTGTCATAGCACCAACAAGGCTGTTTCAGTAGTTGCTCAACATAGGGCTTCAATGCCGGGTCGAAGGGGATGCGTAACTCCCCTAAATACAGGGTAATAAGCGATTGTTGCCCGGTATTTTCCAGCCAGACGCCTTTACAGGCCAATGAGCGTATTATTGGCTGGCCGCGTTGCAGATACACTGCCGCCTGCTGCTGAGTAACACAGCGCTGTGGTGATGCCTGGTCATCCGCTTCACTTAAAAAGCTGCCAAGCCAGTGCTCAAAACTCTCATCCTGCAAGGTTTGTTGCATCAGCGCTTTAAGAGCCTGGATTTCATTACGGCTGACTTCAGCGCTAAAGGGACGCAGGCTAAGGTCTGGATCCTGATAGCGTTGTCCGAAACCCTGTGCATCGAGTACAAAATCGGCAAAGGACGATAGCAGCGTCTTTTGATCCGGTGCACGAAAACCCACCGAATAATTCAGACAATCTTCAAGTGTCTCACCGCAGTGAGCAAATCCCGGCGGAATATAGAGTACATCACCGCATTCCAGCACCGCATCGATTATCGGTTCAAAGGCTTCCACCTGACTCAGCAGCGGATGTGGATGCAGAGTTTCACCGGCCTCAGCCCGGCCCACCTGCCAGCGACGTTTGCCCTTGCCCTGAATAATAAACACATCATACTGATCCACATGGGGGCCGACACCACCACCGGGCACAGAAAAACTCACCATCAGATCGTCTCTTCGCCAGCCCGGGATAAAATCAAAGGCATTTAACAGCGCTGTTCCCTCGTCCAGATAACGATCCACGCTCTGAACCAGTAAGCTCCAGTCACCTGTGCAACAACGTTCAAAGTCCTGGTCGGAAAAGGGGCCCTGGTGAACCTGCCATTGCTGTTTTTGTCTGGCGACGATACGCGCATCGATCTCCTCCTGCTGAGCCAGACCAGCGAGATCATGTTCATCCAGTGGATCCTGAAATTCGGTAAAACCGCCTTTAATTAACAGCGGCTGCTTTTGCCAGTGCTGCTGTAAAAATTGCCCGGCATCGGTCAGATTCAGCTTATACATATTGCCTCTTTTATTCTGTGCTCTGTCGGTGGCGTGCTTTTATGCCTGACGGAAAAAATGCTAATATCGCGGCCTTTGTTATCAGTTACCCAACAGGCCCTATGCGTATTATTGTCCGTTATTTTTTCCGCGCTGTCAGATTGATCCTCACGCCTTTTATGTTACTCAGTGAAAAACTGACCACACCTAAAGCGATTGCCCGCTCAGAAGAAGAGCAACGAGCGGCAGAGCAGGCTGCAACCAAACTGGCCCTGTATCAATACCGGGCCTGCCCCTTCTGCATTAAAGTGCGCAAGGAAATGGCGCGGCTGGGATTGCCGGTAGAAAAGCGCGATGCACTGAAGAATCCGATTTATAGAAAAGAACTGCAACAACAAGGCGGCAAAATCAAAGTGCCCTGTCTGAAAATCGATCAGGAAAACGGCCAGGCACTATGGCTGTATGAGTCAGAGCAGATAAAAGCCTGGTTGCAACAGCGCTTTGAACCCGGTTCAGTCGCTTAATCACTCCTTACCGTTACTGGCTTTATAGGCCAGGCTCATCAGGTACAGGGACGCAGCCAGTGCCAGGGCCGACAGGGCCAGATAGATAGCATCCAGAGGCGTACTGAAATGGATATCAACAACGGCTCTGAAGAACTCGATGATCACCGCAAGTATCACCACTCTGACAATCTTATCTTTGAGCTGATCGAAGGATTTCACATTAAAGGGGTGCGACGGGCCTTCACTTTCTGAGGCCTCAATCTGCGACACAAACAAGCGGTATACCCCCAGACCAAAGATCATCAGCACAATGGCAATCAGGTAGATATCAATAGCGATAATAATATCCGTCACTACAGTATCGTGAATATCCGTGACACCACCTACGGTGTAATACTGCACTGTCTGCCACAGCACTCTGACTATATCCATTGTACCTATTACAAACAGCACCATGGCGCCGAGTATACTGGGCAATACCGCCAGCATCACCAGATAACGGGAATTCCACAGAAGACCTTCAAGGCCCTGTTCCCATTTACCGGATTGTGGTGTTTTTGGTGATTCAGCAGGATCAGACATAAGAGGACTTTTTCAAACCATAACATGCTGCGAAGCATAACGAACTCAGAATAATTCAACCAGGCAATTCACTTGTCGGAATCAATAATTTTGCACTTAAAGCATTAACCTTCTGTTAACCGAATTCTTTGCAAACGTATTCATTAGCAAAGAAAAATCCAGAAAAATAATCATAACGCATTGTTTTTAAATTACTTATCGAACTTTATCTGTGCATTTTCGATTTTTTAGCACAGTCCGGAGTCCTTGTTAGATTCAGCATTTGGTAAATAGAATGTTAAAGCCTGGCGGAAAAAGCAGGGCTTTGTGCCGTCTGTGATTTTACGCTGCTGTAAATGTTCGAATTCACAAAAACGGCTTCCTGAGGGAAGCGATAAAGGGGCAAATTATGTTATCCAGATGGTTACGGGCGTTCGGTTTACATTGGACGGGTCTTGCCTGGGCAAGCCTGGCGATGATGCTGGCAATGCCAGCTACTGCTGCCGGCATTGAAGATGAAGTGTTCTATTTTGCACTGACGGACCGCTTCTATAACGCCGATACCAACAATGATATGGGCGGATTATCCGGTGATCGTCAGAGCACCGGCTTCGACCCCACCGATGAGCGCTACTACCATGGCGGCGATCTGGCCGGTTTAAGCGCAAAATTGCCCTACCTGCGTGAAATGGGTATCACTGCTATCTGGATAAGCCCGCCATTTAAGAATATTCCCGTTTCCGGCAACTCTGCCGCCTACCATGGCTACTGGGCCGTGGATTACACTCAGGTCGATCCCCACTGGGGTACCAACGAAGAACTGGCAGAGTTTGTCCAACAAGCGCGCAAGATGCGCATCAAAGTATTTCTGGATGTGGTGATCAACCACACCGGCGATGTGATCCGCTATCAGCAGTGCCATAACCCCGATGGTACGCTGCTCGACGGGCTCAGCAGTTGCCCCTATATCAGCCTTGAAGAGAAAGCCGAAAATCCCTACAGCCCCTTTATTCCACAGGGGCTTGAGCAGGCTAAATCACCAGCCTGGCTGAATAATCCTGAATACTACAACAATCAGGGCGACAGCACCTTCAGCGGTGAGTCTTCAGTATATGGCGATTTTTTTGGGCTGGATGATCTGAATACCCGCGATCCTCAGGTGGTTCAGGGCATGATCGACATCTTTAAGGGTTGGATCAGCGACCTTAAAATTAATGGTTTCAGGGTCGACACCATCAAGCATGTGGATATTGAACTCTGGCAACAATGGATCCCGGCTATTGAAGCCCATGCTGAGGCAGAAGGGATTCGTGACTTTTTTATCTTCGGCGAGAACTTTGACGGCCTGCCAGCCAATCTGGCCCGCTTTACCCGTGATGCACAATTCACCTCAGTACTGGATTTTGGTCTGTATTACGCCATTAAGGACGCCGTCACTGATTACCAGGGGACAGATCGGCTGGCCTGGGTGTTTTCTCAGGACGATCTCTACAAAGATGGCAAAACCAATACCAACCATCTGATGAATTTTGTCAGTAACCATGATGTGGGCCGTATCGGACATTTTATCAATAATCTGCCCATTTCTGAGGACGAAAAGCTGGCCCGCGCCAAACTGGCGCAATCGCTGATGTTTTTCTCCCGTGGTATACCTGTGGTGTATTACGGTGACGAGCAGGGATTTACCGGTGATGGCGGCGATGACCATGCCCGTGAAGATATGTTCCCTTCTCAGGTACCGGGTTATAACGACAACAACCTGCTTGGCTCAGATGCCAGCACAGCCGATGATAATTTCGATACCAGCCACCCTTTGTATCAGCATATTCGCCAGCTGGCCGGTGCCTACAGAAGCATACGCCCCCTGCGTGTCGGTCACCAGAGTGTGTTGCAAAGTGAAAACAGCCCCGGCGTACTGGCACTTTCCAGATTCGACCCGCAAACACAACGCCAGGCACTGGTGCTGGTGAACACCAGTGATGAGACTCAGAACGTCGATGTTGCTGCCATGGCACGGGTTTACAGGGTTATGTTTCCCCGCCAGAGCGGTGTTCAGCGCGCAAAAGACGGGCGTATTGAGATGGAACTCCCTCCTTTCTCTACGCGCGTGCTGCTGGGCTCTGACAGGGTAAAAATCCCTAAAACGGTTCCACAAATCACCTTTAGCAGCTTACAACCTGAGCAAAGCGTTTCCGGGCTGGTGGAAGTCGGCGCCGTATTAGAAGACGCCAGCGAGCTGGGTGATGTACATCAGGTGCATTTTGCCCTGAGCATTGATGGCGGCGAGTTTGTGGATATCGGCACCGATGCCACCGCCGGTTATAAAGTCTTTTATGATGTCAGTGAGCTGGAAAATGATACTCAACTGACCTTCCGCGCCACCGTTGACAACTTTGGTAAAAACGCCAACAGCACCGAAATCACCGTGAAGAAGCGCACACTGCCGGGGATCACTCTGACCTTTAAAAAGCCTGAGGGCTGGACAGACAGTGTTAACCTCTACTACTGGAATGCCGGAACCGGCAACGAGGTACAGTGGCCTGGTGTGGCCATGCAACATGAAGGCGGCGACTGGTACCGTTATCAGATGCCTGACAATGTGCAAAGCGCCAACCTGATTTTTAACGATGGTGGCGCCAATCAGACTGCCGATTTGTTCCGCGAAGGAGACGGTTGCTATATCGATAGCAACTGGCAGGATAGCTGTGAAATCGTCATTGACCCTGAGCCGGGCATGACGGTCTATGTGCGCCGGCCTCTGAGCTGGAATGTACCAAACCTCTATTACTGGGCCGCCAGCGGTGCCCCTCAATGGCCCGGTATTGAAATGACATCGCTGGGTAATGACTGGTACAGCTATCAGTTTCCTGACGGCGTCAGTGCTGCTAACATGATCATCAATGATCTCACCGGCAACCAGACCGCCGATCTCTACCGTCAGGGCGACGGCTGTTACGATATCGAAAATGACAGCTGGACAGACTCCTGCCCTGTCCCCGGCTTTACCGTTTATTTTAACAAGCCACAGGACTGGCCCAATGCCAATGCCTATTTCTGGGAGCCCGGCCCGGTGGATGCCGCCAATGTGGGCTGGCCCGGCGAGGCCATGACCGAACGGGGCAATAACTGGTACAGCTATCAGTTCCCTGATGGGGTTAACTATTCTAATCTGATTTTTAATGACGGCGCCGGCAATCAGAGCGCGGATCTTTTCCGTGAAGCTGACGGCTGTTTCGATTTTGAAAACGGCTGGCAGGACAGCTGCACTGTGCCTGAGCCCGGTATGGAGGTGCTGTTTAAGGCCCCGGATGGCTGGGGTGATGAGATTCACCTGTATTACTGGAATGCCGAAGGGGCACCGGGCTGGCCGGGTATTGCCATGCAGGCCATTGGCGATGGCTGGTACCGCTTTGAATTCCCGCAGGGAGTGAATTCGGCCAACCTGATCTTTAACGACAATGCTGGTAACCAGACCGGCGATCTATATCGCGATGCCAGCGGCTGTTATGGCGAGTTTGGCGATTTCTGGCGCAACAGCTGTATTACACCCGATGCCATTGATGTCAGCATTAAAGAGCGCCGTGCCCATTGGCTGGATCTCGGTACGCTGGCCTGGCAGGTAGCCGATAACCGCGCAGCCCAGTGGCGACTGTACTATTCCATGGATGCCCAGATCCAAATCGAACAGGGCCAGCTCAGTGGCGCCGATGGCTATCTGACCATGCAGTCGGCCGGCAGTCTCAGTGCAGAACTGACAGAACAGAATCCGCATCTGGCCAGTTGGCCGGCCTATGCCATAGAGGCAGATACAACGCAGGCCAGCACGGCCCTAAAAGGTCAGTTAGTAGCGGCGGCGCTGGATAGCAGCGGCAACCTGCTCGAAGCCACCCAGGTACAAGCCGCAAGGGTCATTGATGCACTGTATGCCACCGATACCTGGTTGGGCGTGCGTTATGAAAACGATCTGCCAGTGCTGAAACTCTGGGCACCCACGGCACAATCCGCCCAGTTGCTGCGCTATGATGCGCAGGGTAATCTGCTTAGTACTCATCAGGCCGACAGCATCGAAAACGGCGTCTACCGCTTTGTTGGCGATAGCAGCTGGGATAAAACCTATTACCGTTATCAGCTAAGCGTCTACCATCCGCTGACCGACCAGGTCGAGTCTTACAGCGTGACCGACCCTTATGCCCTGAATCTCAGTGCCAATGGCGGTTTTGCGCAGATTATCGACCTGGCCTCTGATGCCAGCCTTAAACCCGCTGGCTGGGATGCGCTGCAAAAATCCCTGCCCGAGTTCAAAGACATCAGTCTGTATGAAGGCCATGTGCGGGATTTCAGTATTAACGATACCAGCGTGCCAGAAGCCCATCGCGGCACCTATATGGCTTTTACCCACAATGGCGAAAATGGCGCGAACCTTTCTGCGGGTATGACTCATCTGAAAAACCTGCAACAGGCCGGACTGACACACTTCCACCTGTTGCCGATTTTCGATATCTCTTCGGTGAATGAAAATCCGGCCGAGCGTATCGATCTGGACTCGCCCTTCTCAGCCCTGTGCGCGGTATCTGATGCAGACGTCGTGCAAAGCCGCTGTCAGCAATATGGCGATATGGCTATCTATGAGGTACTGACAGAGCTTAAAGACGCCGATCCCACCACCGCTGAGATTCAGGCCATTACCAGCGCCGAAAATAGTGTACAGAGCAAAGACGGCTTTAACTGGGGCTACGACCCCTTCCACTTCAATGCGCCTGAGGGCACCTACGCCACCGATGCCAACGGCACCATCAAAGTGCTGGAGCTGCGCGCTATGGTCAAAGCGCTGGCCGATATCGGCCTGAATGTGGTGATGGATGTGGTCTATAACCATACTTCTGCCTCCGGCTTATGGGATAACTCGGTGCTGGATAAAGTGGTGCCCGGTTATTACCAGCGCCTGAATCCGGTCAGCGGCGTAGTGGAAAACAGCACCTGCTGTGATAACACCGCCACTGAACATCAGATGATGGAAAAACTGATGGTGGATACCCTGGTGAACTGGGCTGTGCACTATAAAATCGATTCTTTCCGCTTCGATTTAATGGGCCATATTCCCAAATCAGCCATGCTCAAGGCACAGCAGCAACTTGCCAGCCTGAACCTTGCCGAACACGGCGTGGATGGCCAGCGCATTTACCTGTACGGCGAAGGCTGGGACTTTGGTGAAGTGAGCGGCAATCAGCGCTTTGCACAGGCTTCTCAGTTCGGTATGGCCGGTACAGGGATTGCCACCTTTAATGATCGCCTTCGTTCTGCCGCCCGTGGTGGTAATTACACCAGCAATGGCGCGGCCCAGGGCTGGGTCAACGGCAACGGTACCTTTGCCAACGGTATTGCCAATGGTGCCGGCAGTCCACTGGATCAGGCAGACCGTATCCGTATTGGCATGGCCGGTAACCTGCAAGGCTATCAGTTTGAAGACAATACCGGCCTCAGTAACACCGGCGTTAACTACAGCGGTACGGGGTATACCCTGGATCCACAGGAAGCGGTTAATTATGTGGATAAACATGATAACGAAAGCTTCTGGGATAATAACCAGGGCAAGCTGCCGGGCGACTTCAGCATTGACAACCGGGTCAGAGCCCATCTGCTTGGCAATGCGCTGATCAACTTTGGCCAGGGCGTACCCTTCTATCAGATGGGTACCGACCTGCTGCGCAGTAAATCGATGGACAGAAACTCCTATAACTCCGGAGACTGGTTTAATGCCGTGGATTTCTCCATGCAGAGCAATAACTGGGCAGTGGGCCTGCCACCGGCTCAGGACAATCAGGGAAGCTGGCAAGGCCAGGCTGCAGTATTGAGTAATGCTAATGCCGCCGCCCTGCCCCAGCATATCCAACTGGCCGCGACCGTATTTCAGGAGCAGTTACAGATTCGTTACTCATCGCCGCTGTTCCGCTTAGACGGTTCCGATGAGGTGAATCAGCGCCTGGGTTATCACAATACCGGCAGCGGCCAGCAACCCGGACTCATTGCCATGACCCTAAGTGACGGCATCTGTGCCGGAAACGACCTGGATCCTCAGTATGACGGTGTGCTGGTGCTGTTTAACGCCGATGATGAAGTGCGCACTGTCAACGTACCCGGCACCTCAGGCAGTCAGTTACACCCGGCACAGCTAAATGGCGCCGATGAGCAGGTAAAAACTATTGTCATAGAGGGTGAAAGCTACAGCGTGCCCCCTCTGACAGCCGCAGTGCTGGTCAGCCCTCAGAACGGCGCACAGGGTGAATACCCCTGCAACCCCAGCGCCATTGAGGTAACAGAACCTGGCATGACGGTCTATGTGCAAAAACCCGCCGACTGGGCCGATATCCGTCTGTATTACTGGAATACCCAGCCAGCTACCGATGCAGTGAACTGGCCCGGTGTGCCCATGCAGGCGTTGGGTGATAACTGGTACAGCTTCCAGTTTCCGGCCGGGGTCAGTGCGACCAACCTGATTTTTAATAACAATAATCAGGGGCAGCAGAGCGGAGACCTGTACCGCGAAGGTGATGGTTGCTTTGATATCAGCGCCAATAGCTGGAGTGACAGCTGCACCCTGCCCGGTTTGTCGTTCTGGTTTAAAAAGCCTGCCCACTGGTCTACGCCTAACCTGTATTACTGGAATGCCGGCGTGAACGGGCCCGGCTGGCCGGGCACAGCGATGACAGATGTCGGCGATGACTGGTACTTTTTTCAGATGCCAGATGGCGTGCGCTCCACTAATCTCATCTTTAACGATGCCGATGGAAGTGACGAGCAGACAGGTGATCTGTTCCGCAATCAAAATGGCTGTTACGAAAATAATCAGTGGAGCGATAGCTGCCCACCGGCTGAATAGTCAAAGAGAACCACGGAATCGCCGAAAAAATCTTCCCGACATTCTCTGAGTAAGACCGCCATGGATGGCGGAAGTGCAGGTTGTGCAGGATCAACTCACCTGCCCGTCCATCCCTGGACATAAAAAATCCCGGCTCAGGAAGCCGGGATTTTTTGTTCCTATACCCGTTAAACCTACTGCTTACCCATACCAAACACGTCCCGGAACTGATTGGCAAAGGCAACAAACTTTTCCTTGATGGTTCGTTTAAGACTGACTTCCAGCGATCCCAGCACCGAATAGCCTTCAATCACGATTTTGGGTGCCTGACGCCCGCCCATTGACGGTGCGCGGTTCTCTGCACTGCCGATAATATTGAACATATTGGACACCACATTGACCTCTTCAGGCACTAAAATACTCAGGCTGCCGACCCAGTTATTGACCCGGATAACAATATGCTGATGCTGAAAAATGGCTTCGGAGAAATCCAGCTCCACAGAGCCCAGCACATTGATCACTCTGATCTCAGCAGGCACCAGCCATTGCCCGCTATGCTGATTGGATGACAGCACGCTGATAATGTTTTCATTCTGCTTATCTTCACCCGCCTGGTATCGTGGAGAAAAACTGCGCTCGCGCTGCTGCTGATACTGAGTATCGGGTTGTAGTGACAAATCGGCCACCAAATCCACCAGCTCCTGATGGGTTTTAGCCTCGGTAGCCACGTCCAGACGCCTTTCAAAGGCCTCGGCAGACCAAATACCATGGCTGTAATTCATAATCAGTTGATCTATCGCCTGCTCTTTTACCTGCTCAAAGGGGCGGTCTTCCAGTTTTACACCGCTGGTATCAATGGCCATAGTGGAACTCCTGTAAAGATTATTTTTATCGTTATTGTTGATCAGATAGTTATTCTATTGACACAAGCAGATATTGAGCCAACTATTTTTTCCTTAAATTTCAATAGCTTGAAAATTCACTGCATTTTCTGACACACCAAACAGGCTAACTATTGGCCGAAAAGCCTAAACAATAAAGAGAAATTAACAGGCAAACGCCTCGTAATTCGGAATGGGTAAAGTATTTTCCACCTGATAATTACCACCATGCTCTGGTAACTGAGCATACGCAGCAGCGTTCTTAATTAATGATTCAGAGCTTCCAGTGCATGTATGGGATCAGCGTCCAGTATTTTAAGCAGCGCGCGGGCAGGCCCGGTCGGATGGCGCCGTCCCTGCTCCCAGTTTTCCAGAGTGCGTTTGCTCACCCCTAATACATTGGCGAAGCGCTCCTGAGTCAGCCCGGTCTTGGCGCGGATGGACTTTACTTCTGGTTCAGCAAACTCGAGCACCCGGGCAGCTTTAGCCTTTCCCTGGATAATTTCATCCGCCTGTCGGACACTTTCCAGCAAGGCGTTAAACTGTTCTTCATTCATTTCGACCACCTTTGGACTATCTGTCTGAGCACCTTGGTTTGCGCATCAGTTAAATTTTCTTTCTCATTCTTGGGGTACGCCAGCAGCATATATAGCTGATCATCGGCTGTCATCCAGTAGTAAATGATCCGTACACCGCCACTTTTTCCCCGGCCTTCCAAGGCCCAGCGTATCTTTCGCAGACCGCCACTGTTTCTGATCAAGGCTCCCATATCCGGACGGTTGACCAGCGCTTCCTGCAAGTCCTTGTATTCGTCATCACTCATTAACTCGGTGATAAGCCTTGTGAAAACGGGGGTTTCTATGATTACCATAATAATAGCGCATTATACGCCAATGACGTATATAGTCGATAAATTAAACAATGCTACGATGTCAGACAGTTAAAAATTAGCCTATAACAATCGAGTTCCCCAACGCATTGCCAAAGCTATCGTCATAGTTATACCCGTAGGCCGGGATTAGGTAAGTGTTTCTTTTTATTTCAACTAGTTGCAAATGACTTCCCTGTTTTTATTAAAGGCTGAGGCAACACCATCATAACCTTAAAGCCGCAATATTGAACACTCAGGGAAGCGGAATATACTCCTTATCATCGCCGGGCACCGGGGTAAAACGCTGTTCTTTCCAGTCGGCCATAGCCTGTTCGACCCGTTCTTTGCGACTGGAAATAAAGTTCCAGTGCATAAAGCGCTCCCCCAGTGGCTCACCACCAATCACAGCAATACGGCTTTTCTTATCGGCGTGAATGGTCACGCTGGTATCGGCTTTAAGCTGTGCCAGAGCATGCTCTGGCACTGTGGTATGCTGAATACGCACCTGGCCCTCGGCCACATACAGTGCCGATTCCTGTGCTTCCGGCAGGATCAGGCTCTGGCCCTGCTCTAAAAAGGCTTCCAGATACAGGGTATTACAGAAGGTTTTTACCGGGGAAGTCAGGCCCCAGGCGCTGCCCATCATCACCCTGACCGGCACTTCCCGGATCTCGGCTGATGGAATATCCTCAATCGGATAGTGGTAAAAAGCCGGTGCAGTCTCTTCCTCTTCTTCAGGTAAGGCATGCCAGAGCTGCAGGCCATGTAGTCTGTGTTGCTGCTCTCTGACCTGCGGTCGCTCCCGCTCTGAATGCACAATACCAGAGCCCGCCACCATCAGATTGATATCGCCGGGTTTAATAGCCTGGGTGTTACCTAAAGAATCACGATGCAGGATCTCGCCCTCGAACAGATATGTGACGGTGGCCAGATTAATATGTGGATGGGGCCGCACATCCAGCCCTTTACCCGGTTCAAATTCCGCCGGCCCCATATGATCAAAAAACACCCAGGGCCCGACACTGCGCAACTGTGCTACCGGCAAGCAACGGCGCACATTGAAACCTCCGATATCCTTCTCTTTACCCTGAATAATCTGCTCTACGCCCTGACAAGGTGACTTCTGAGTCCGGCAGTCGAGGTTTTTCTGTACCAGTAAATCGCTCATTGATTTGCCTTATTTGGTTGAATTTGCCATATCTATGATTCTGAATGATGCGCTTGTTCATTTCAGCTTAGCAAAGTAAAGATAAGTTATCCGGTTGCAATAATCGGCTGATAGGCTTTAACCAGATAAGATCATTCACAGCATCTATGGCACCGATTAACATCACACAACTGAAAATATTGCTGGTAGATCATAGTCAGGAGGGGAAGGCCTCACTGATTAAACTGCTCAGGGCGCAGGGTATCAGCCAGATCTGCGCTGTCAGCAATGGTACTGAACTGCTGGCGCAGGTGAATGAACTGCAGGCAGACCTGATCATATTTGGTTTTGATCTTGGCGATGCGTTGCGGGCAACGGATTTACTGCGCTACATGATCCGCAGCAATATCTTGCCCACCTGGATCCCGGTAGCCTTTGTCACCGAACAACCTGAACAGGTATTGGCCGACCTGCCCTTTCGGATTCTGCCAACACCGGTTTTGGCAAAACCGGTAAGCGAATCTAAACTGCTGGCCCTGTTAAAACAAAGCGTAATGCTGATCAACGCCACCCGTCCCTTACTCAAAGCGTGTCATGGTGAGCACTGCCAGTTTGCGGGAACCGCTATACTGGAGACACCAACAGAGAAATTACCTGTGCCAATAAAGGATGTGGTGCTCACTCTGAAGATCATGAGCCTGATGCAGAATAATCAGGTGGCGCAAGCCAGAACCCTGGCACTACAAATCAGCAATGAACAACGACGCTTCGAGTGGCTGCTTAACCTGGTATATGCCCAGGGGGATGCTGAGGAACTGCTGAAATTGCAGCAGCAGTTGCAGCAGGCCAATCTGCTGCCCCAAAAGCGCCTGTTATATCAGATGAGAATGTTGCAGCAGCGCCAGCAGCTTAAAAGCATGCTGGCCCTTTGTGAATCTATGCACGATAACAAGCGTACCCCAAATGAAATCAACCTTAAGGCCACACTGCTGTTTATGCTACAGGGCTATGATGCTGCGGATCAGTATCTGAGCGCAAAATCGCCAAGCCGACAGGACCCCTACGCCATCAACCTGTTACTTATCTGGCGCATTACGCTGGTTTTACTGCAGTCATTGCAACAGCCCGATGCCAGAACACTGAAAACCAGCCTGATGCAATTTTCCGGACAACTGCGGTGGGACCAGGGCGCGATTGATTTCGGACGCTTTGCGGATTTTACGCAACTGGCAATAAAAGCCATGGATAACCAGCCCGAAGTCAATGATGCCCTGACACGATTACAGCTTCAGGCTGGAGATTTTGATGTGTTTCAGTGTTTACTGCTGACTTATCTGGCCATAAAGATGGCCCACCCCTCAGCCAGCCTCTGGCTTTTCAGGGCTGACAGTAAGCTGGCGCAAATGCACATTAGTGCTGAGCGGCTGTCAGCGGGAATCATCCATGGCTATCTGTTTGAACATATCTTTGCACAACAGGATGCCAAAAGCGCCGTGTACAACCATTGGGGACGCAAATATGTGCAACTTAAACAACATTACCGGGCGCTGAATATGTTCTATAAGGCCTGGCGCTGCAGCCCTGATATTCCGCGGTATCCGCTGAATCTGTTACACAGCATGCAGGGACTGGGGCTCGAACAATTCTGGGGCTGTGACCAGCAGCAGCTACAACAACACCTTCAGTCACTGGTATTAACCGATAAAGAAAAATCCAGCCTTAAAAAGATCTCTGCCTGAGCCTTGCCAGCTGATGAGCTGAACTATACTCAGCCTGAGAGCGTATTAAATCAACGCTCCTCAGATACCATTGGCAACTTCAAAAACAGGTGGTAATGATGCAAGCCAAACGCAAATCCAAAGCACTTTCTGACGGCCCCGACTGGACCTTCCCTCTGCTGGACGAGTATCTGGAGGAGATTACCCGTGTGGCGGAATTCTACCGGCTGGATACTTACCCGAATCAGATAGAAGTGATTACTGCCGAACAAATGATGGATGCCTATGCCAGCATCGGTATGCCCATCAATTATACCCACTGGTCTTATGGCAAAAAGTTTATCCAGACCGAACAAGGCTACAAGCGTGGCCAGATGGGGCTGGCTTATGAAATTGTGATCAATTCAGACCCCTGTATCGCCTATCTGATGGAAGAAAACACCATCACCATGCAGGCGTTAGTGATGGCCCACGCCAGTTTCGGGCATAATTCCTTTTTTAAGAACAACTATCTGTTCCGTACCTGGACCGATGCCAGCTCGATTATCGATTATCTGGTATTTGCCAGAAACTATATTGCCCGCTGTGAGGAGAAGCATGGCATCAGTGAAGTAGAAACTTTTCTGGACTCTTGTCATGCGCTGGCCAATTTCGGTGTGGATCGTTACAAAAGGCCGCAAAAACTCTCACTGCGTGAAGAAAAAGAACGCCAGAAGAGCCGCGAGCAATATCTGCAGTCTCAGGTTAACGAGCTGTGGCGCACCCTGCCAAAGAAAAAAGCCATGGAAACCGATGAAAAGCGCCGCCGTTTTCCTCAGGAACCGCAGGAGAACCTGCTCTATTTTATCGAGAAAAATGCGCCACTGCTGGAACCCTGGCAACGGGAACTGGTGCGTATTGTGCGTAAAATTGCCCAGTACTTTTACCCGCAAAAGCAAACTCAGGTGATGAATGAGGGCTGGGCCTGCTTCTGGCACTATCATATCCTCCATCACCTGTATGACGAGGGCAAAGTCACCGATCGTTTTATGCTCGAGTTTCTGCACAGCCATACCAATGTGGTGGCTCAGCCAGACTACAACAGCCCTTATTACTCAGGCATCAACCCTTATGCGCTGGGTTTTAATATGTTTATGGATATTAAACGTATTTGTGAAACGCCAACCAAAGAAGATAAGCGCTGGTTCCCGGATATAGCCGGATCCGACTGGCAAACCACGCTGGATTTTGCCATGCAGAACTTTAAGGATGAGAGTTTTATCAGCCAGTTTCTGTCACCCAAACTGATGCGGGACTTCCGCCTCTTTGCCATCCATGATGATGACGAAGACAGCCACCTGGAAGTTACGGCCATTCACAATGAAGAAGGCTACCAGGCACTGCGCGAGAAACTCTCCGCCCAGTATAATCTGAGTAATATTGAACCTAATATCCAGATCTACAATGTCGATGTCCGCGGTGACCGCTCACTGACTCTGCGCTATGTGCCACGCAACCGTATTCCGCTGGCAAAAAGCAGCACGGATGTCATCAAACACCTGTATCGCCTGTGGGGCTTTGAAGTCAGGCTGGAGATGGTCGATGACGAGGGTGATACTGAGCTTCTATGCCAATGCCCTGAACAGAAAGATTGAAAGCTGCCGGTCAGGCCTTTACGGTCTAATCCTGATCAGAGCCATTCACAATATGGGCAATCTGCTGCAACCGGTTCACCGCCAGACTGTTGATGGAGCCTTTAGGGTAGCGGCCACGGCTGGAGATCACGCCGACTTCATGGCCCATCAACACAGAAAGTGCCTGATCGACAGTCTCCACCGTATAAATATGAAAGCGGCCCTGTTTCACTGACTGAATCACTTCTTTTTCCAGCATCAGATTTATCTGGTTAGATTTGGGGATCACCACCCCTTGATTACCGGTCAGGCCGCGATGCGCACAGAGCTTGTAAAAGCCTTCAATTTTCTCATTCACGCCGCCCACACTCTGCACCTGACCGTACTGATTGATTGAGCCTGTAACCGCCAGTTCCTGTTTGACCGGGATCAGCGTCAGAGCAGAAATCAGCGCCACCAACTCCGCCAGCGAGGCACTGTCGCCATCTATCTGGCCATAGGATTGTTCAATAGCAATATTGGCAGACAGGGTTAGCGGAAACCACTGGGCATATTTGTGCCCCAGATAGCCGGTCAGCAGCATGACCCCTTTGGAGTGAATAGGCCGTCCAAGCTCCACTTCCCGCTCGATATCCACCACGCCATTGGCGCCGGCGTAAACCGTTGAGCTGATCCGGGCCGGGGTGCCGAACAGGCTGTCACCAATTTCCAGCACGGTAAGGCCATTGACCTTGCCGATGGCCTCTCCTTCGGTTTCAATCAGGATCTGTCCTTCCTTGATATCATCCAGCAACGCCTGACTGATGCGTCCGCTGCGCCTGGTCTTGGCCTGAAGGGCCGTTTCAATATGGCCCACATCCAGACAATCTGTTTGTTGCTGCAGGCAAAAGTAGCGGGCTTCATGCAACAGCTCAATCACATCGGCAAAACGGGCCGACATGCGATGCTGATGTTCTGCCAGACGCAGGCTGAATTCAACCAGCCGGTACATGGCCTTGGCGGAAATACTCTCCAGCCCCATATCTTTGATCTGGTTGCGTACGCGGCCGACAAAATCGAACAGGGTCACCTTATCCAGCGGGATCTCGTAGTCAAAATCCACCAATACCCGGAACAGCTCATCAAATTCGTCTTCGTATTCCTGCAGGGTGTAGTACAGATCCCGCGAACCCATCAGCACCACTTTAACCTTCAAAGGAATACTCTGTGGGGTCAGGGTCATGGAGTTAACCATGCCAATATCATGCTGGTTGGGATCCATCTTCAGTTCACCATGCATCAACGCCAGCTTCAGGGCCTCCCATACATAAGGCTGCTGAATCATTTTATCGGCGTCCAACAGCAGATAGCCGCCATTGGCCTTGTGCAGCGCACCGGGGCGGATCATCCGGTAATTAGTGAACACCGAGCCCTGCACATTGGTGTACTCCACCCGCCCGAACAAGTTCTGATAAGTAGGGTTGGGCTCATAGACCACCGGCGCGCCATCGTTAATATCATGGCTGACCAGAATGTTCGGCAGATACTGCTCTTCGAGCACAGAGCGCTTATCGTATTCGTCCTGTTTTTCTTCCTTGTTTTCCTCGGCGAGGATTTCCACCACCGTTTCCACCAGATGAGGTTTGAGCTGACGCAACGACTTGAGAATGCCAAGATCACCGGCATACTTATGTTCCAGCTCCTTAAGTATCGGTTTTATCCCCAGTTCAGCGGTCTCCTTTTTCAGCTTACGCTGCATTTCTGAAGATTCACGCTTCCACTGCGGTAATTCCAGCAACTGCTCAGAGAGCCTGTCTTCAAGCTGATTAATCAGATCGTAGAAGTGCTGACGTTGCTGCTCCGACAATTTGGTAAATTCTTCATCGGTTACCGGCTTGCCCTTAACGATAGGGGCAAAGCTGATGGTGCCGTTTTCTTCATACAGTGCCACATTCTGACTCTGGGCAAACTGCTCCACCTCTTCGATGGCCTTCTCATAACGCTTGTCGAACTGACGCTTGATGTTGGCCTTCTTGCGCTGATACCCCGGGTTGTCAAAAGCAGCCGGAAAGGTATCCAGCAATTCATCAATCAGCCCGTTCATATCCGTCAGTAATTTACGGCTGTCTCCGGCTGGCAGATGCAATGCATAAGGTTCCCGCTCGTCCTCAAAATTATTGATATAACACCAGTCATCGGGACTGGGCATATTACTCACATGACGGGCAATGTGCTCGTGCACCAGAGTAAAACGGCCAGTCGCAGCCTCCCCCATCACATACAGGTTGTAGCCTCTGGCGTCGATCCCCAGGCCGAAATTCAGGGCTTCACGCGCGCGGTTCTGGCCGATAAAGCTCGAACTCAGGGCGCGATCATCCTTAAGGGCCTGATTGATTCGTTGCCGGCTCGGTTTGGCAGTCAATTGCTGGTGGGTCAGTTCTGTTGCGTGTGGCATTAAATAGGCTAATACTGAGTCTTTAACTCAAGTGAAACCTGATTTGACGGGCCTGTCAAACGCCTTGATGCAAAACCCCTGTTATCGGTGTTTTTCCGGCTATTAAATAATCAAAAACCGGATTAGAAGGACGCAAAGAATGAAGACAGTGTTAATTGGTGTCGTTGCGGCAACTGCCATCAGCTTATCGGCTCAGGCTGAGGTCAAACATATCAGCGATTACGGTTTTATTATTGAAAACCGGGTACAGGTACCCTCGTCTCCGGAGGTCAGTTGGCAAGCCTTAATCCATGATGTAGGCAAATGGTGGCCGGGCGATCACAGCTGGTTTGGTGAGGCTGAAAATTTCAGTATTGAAGCAAAAGCCGGAGGGTGTTTCTGTGAAATTTCCGGAGACAACCAGGTTCAGCATATGCAGATAGAGGTAGTTCAGCCTCCTTCTTTATTGCGTATGACCGGCGGCCTGGGGCCGCTGCAATCCATGGGGCTCTATGGGGCACTGGACTGGAAGCTAAACAAAACAGACAGCGGCACAGAAATTGTGCTGACCTATAAGGTACATGGACTGAACCCTGATGGCTTTAAGGAACTGGCTCCTATTGTCGATCATGTTCAGGGACTGCAACTGGGGGGATTGGGGGATTATCTCAAAAGTGCTCCAGCCACCGAATAGCCGCTACCGCCTAAATTATGTTCCCGACATTTTCGGCATACCGTCCTTTTGAATCAGGCATCCTGCCTGAATCAAAAGCCCAGCTTCGGCATCCATGCCTTCGCGCTGGTCACTGAAAATGCGTTGCATTTTCCGGGCGTTCACAGTCCCTGGACATCGCCGAAAAAATGTTCCCGACATTTTCGGCATACCGTCCGTCCCTGGACATAAAAAAACCGGCGAAAGCCGGTTTTTTGTTTTTGGTGCGGATGGCGAGACTTGAACTCGCACGACCGTTAGGCCACTACCCCCTCAAGATAGCGTGTCTACCAATTCCACCACATCCGCATAAACTCAGTCAGGAATATCTGTTGGCTGATTGCCGGGTACATCCTTCTCAGCAGGAGCCTGCTCAGATACCGGCACTTCAAGATTCTCCCACTCGTCGCCCTGTTTTTCCTGACCCGCCGTCATGGCACCAAGGGCCAGGCTGATGCCAAAAAATAACGTCGCTAACACGGCAGTAGAACGGCTGAGAAAATTTCCCGAACCACTTGAGCCAAATACGGTATTGGACGCACCGGCACCAAAAGAAGCACCCATATCTGCGCCTTTACCGCGTTGAATCAGCACCAGGCCAATTAAGCTCAGCGCGACCAGCAGATATACCACCATTAATACTTCGTAAAGCATGCTTTACCTCAAATCAGTTTGCCGCCTGGCAAATTGCTAAAAATTCATCTTGTTTGAGACTGGCGCCACCTATCAGCCCGCCGTCTACATCTGCCTGGGCGAAAAGTGCCCGGGCGTTAGCGGCGTTAACACTGCCACCATATAAAATTCTGATACCCTGCGCAGCTTCTTTATCAGCCTTAGCCAGATGCTCGCGGATAAATCTATGTACTTCCTGTGCCTGCTCCGGTGTTGCCGACTTGCCTGTACCTATGGCCCACACTGGCTCATAAGCAATCACCAGTTCAGATAACCGCTCAGCGCCAATGGTGTCGGTAACCGCATCCAGTTGCTCAGCAACATAATCAAACACCTGGCCCGCTTCACGTATTTCCAGGGGTTCGCCAACACAGACTATAGGCGTCAGTTGTTGTTCCAGCGCTGCCCTGGTTTTCTGAGCAACCAGCTCATTGCTTTCACCATGATCGGTACGCCGTTCTGAGTGGCCGACAATCACAAATTGACAACCAAGCTCTTTGAGCATCACTGCGCTGATATCACCGGTGTGGGCGCCTGCCTCAAACACGCTGATATCCTGACCGCCTGTCAGTATCGCCGTTGTATCAAATTCATTGATATACACAGCCGGCGGGCAGACAACAATATCCACATTATCCGGTCTGGCTCTGTTAATGCGTTCCTGCATTGTTCCGACCAGAGTCAGGTTACCGTTCATCTTCCAGTTACCTGCTACTATTGGCCGTCTGTTGTTATTCACATTCGCCATCATGACTCCAGACTCGCCGGGCTCGTGTCAACCTGGATTCAGGTTTAAAGCGCGCGAGAGTTTAACCAACCCACCACAAAGTTACAAGCTTCTGGTGCGCGTTTCTTTACTGTGCGCTCACTTTTCGTACCGATTCAGCGATGTATTCTGCCCATTTCAGAGCCGTGCTTTCATCGGTCGCTTCCACCATCACTCTGACCAACGGCTCAGTGCCACTTTTACGCAAAAGTACCCTGCCATCATCACCCATTTCCTGTTCTGCTGCGGCAACGGCTTTTTTCACTTCCTGGCTCTCAATTGGCGCAGGGGCTGAACCATAACGCACATTAATCAGGGTCTGAGGAAACTTCTCCATGCCCTGGCGTAAATCGTACAAGTTCATATCCGCTCGCAACATGGACGTTAACACCTGCAAACCGGAAACAATACCATCACCGGTAGATGCAACAGCCAGATTCAGCACATGGCCGGAGCTTTCCCCGCCGATATTCCAACCCTTCTCATTCAGTAACTCCATCACATAGCGGTCGCCCACCTTGCTGCGTGCAAAAGGAATGGCCAGTTGGGCCAGCGCCACTTCCAGCCCCAGATTGCTCATCAGTGTGCCCACTACACCGCCACCATTCAGGCGTCCCGACCTGAGGGCATCACGGGCGATGATATACACAATCTCATCACCATCCACCAGATTGCCCTTGTGATCCACCATCATAATACGGTCACCATCACCGTCCAGAGCAAAGCCGAGATCGGCTTTCTCCTCCAGCACCTTGTTAGTGATCGCCAGCATGGAGGTGGCGCCCACTTTTTCATTGATGTTCAGACCATCGGGATTGGTGCCAATTTCGATCACCTCGGCGCCCAGCTCCCTGAGAACATTTGGCGCGATATGGTAGGTGGCACCATGGGCGCAATCCACGACAATTTTAAGTCCGGTCAGGGATAACTCGGAAGGAAACGTGCCCTTACAGAATTCAATATAACGGCCGGCCGCATCCGCGACCCGAATCGCTTTGCCCAGCTTGTCCGAGGCCACACACTCCATCGGCTGTTCCATCTGTGCTTCAATGGCCAGTTCTATATCATCGGCCAGCTTAAAACCATCTGCAGAAAAGAACTTAATGCCATTATCATAATAGGGATTGTGAGAGGCGCTGATAACAATGCCGGCCTCTGAGCGAAAAGTCTTGGTCAGATAGGCGATTGCCGGTGTCGGCATCGGTCCGAGCAGCCCGATATTAATACCCGCAGCGGAAAGGCCCGACTCCAGAGCCGATTCCAGCATATAGCCGGAAATACGGGTGTCTTTACCGATCAATACCTTGTTGGTACCCCGGCCGGACAACACCTTACCTGCAGCCCATCCTAATTTGCATACAAACTCAGGATTGATAACGCCTTCACCAACCTTGCCGCGAATACCATCTGTACCAAAATATTTTCTCTGACTCATTGTCGTCCTTATACCGGTTTAAACCGATTTATAATTCTTGCGGGTTCAGGGTTGCCTGAACCACTTTAAGTGCATCGACTGTGGGCCCCACTTCATGCACGCGGATAATCTGAGCACCTTTGAATGCCGCTATCGTGGCACAGGCCAGGCTTCCGGCAAGACGCTCTGCCACTTCATTATTCAGCAACTTACCCAACATGGATTTACGGGACATGCCCACCAGCAAAGGGCAACCTAGCTGTTGAAAATGCTCAAGCTTATTTAACAGCAGATAATTATGCTGCAAAGTCTTACCAAAACCAAAGCCCGGATCCAGTAAAATCTTCTCCTGACTAATTCCGGCAGAATCGCAGGCACGGATCCGTTGCCGGAAAAAATCACTGATATCATCAATCAGATCATCATAATGGGGGCTGTGCTGCATGGTACGGGGCTGCCCCTGCATATGCATCAGACACACGGCTGCGTTGCTGGCGGCGGCCGCTGCAAGGGCACCGTCTTCCCGCAAGGCCCGCACATCGTTGATCAATACTGCCCCGGCTTTAACCGCTTCTGCCATCACCACGGCCTTACTGGTATCGATGGAAATCAGGGTGTCAAAGTTGCTGCTGATGGCTTCTATGACCGGCACCACCCTGTCCAGTTCCTGTTGAACTGAAACCTGAGCAGCACCGGGCCGGGTTGATTCACCGCCTACATCAATGAAGTCGGCCCCTTCATCAAGCATGCTTTGTGCCTGTTGCAAAGCATGATCCAGCTGATTAAAACGTCCTCCATCAGAAAAGGAATCAGGGGTAACATTTAGTATTCCCATGACTTTTGGGGTGGACAAATCCAGCGTTTTACCGGCAAATATCATTGTTCGTTTCTCTTAAACCTATGGTACTGCATACAGCAAGGGCGCCCTGAAGCGCCCTTGTTTATACCTGTTGGTATTATTCATTGATAATAATGATCAGCCTGGCAGGTCGCCGGGCTTGCCCACTTCAGGGCCACCTGACTTGCTATCCTTGTCTTTCGATTCTTCTTCGCCCTTACCCGAATCCTTAGGCTCATTATCTTTAGGCTTGTTGTTATCATCATCCCAATCTGCTGGTGGACGCACTTCCCGGCGCGCCATCAAATCATCGATCTGTTTGGCATCGATGGTCTCGTACTTCATCAGCGCATCTTTCATGGTGTGCAGAACATCCATATTATCCCGCAGGATTTTCTCTGCACGCTGGTAATTACGATCGATAACCGCCTTGATTTCAGCATCAATGGCTCTGGCCGTGTCATCAGACATGTTACTGGCCTTGGCCATGCTGCGCCCAAGGAAGACTTCACCTTCTTCTTCGGCGTAAAGCATCGGCCCCATTTTCTCTGACAAGCCCCATTGAGTGACCATTTTACGGGCCAGATCTGTGGCGCGTTCGATGTCATTGGAGGCCCCGGTGGTGACCTTCTCGCCACCGTAAATAATATCTTCGGCGATGCGGCCACCATATAAACTGGAGATCATGCTTTCAATATGTTGTTTGGTGTAACTGAATCTGTCCTGTTCCGGCAGATACATGGTTACCCCCAAAGCCCTTCCTCGTGGAATAATCGACACTTTATACACAGGATCGTGCTCTGGTACCATGCGCCCGACAATGGCATGACCGGCTTCGTGGTAAGCCGTCATTTCCTTTTCACTTTCCGACATCACCATGGACTTGCGCTCGGCGCCCATCATGATCTTATCTTTGGCTTTGTCGAACTCCTCCATGGTCACCAGACGCCGGTTGGCCCGGGCAGCAAACAAGGCCGCTTCGTTCACCAGGTTGGCCAGATCAGCACCGGAAAATCCGGGTGTGCCACGGGCAATAACAGACGCATCGACATTGTCTGAGATTGGCACTTTACGCATATGCACTTTGAGAATTTGCTCGCGGCCACGGATATCCGGCAACCCTACCACAACCTGACGATCGAAACGTCCGGGGCGCAACAAGGCGGGGTCAAGAACATCAGGGCGGTTAGTTGCGGCGATAACAATAATACCTTCATGGCCTTCGAAGCCATCCATCTCCACCAGCATCTGGTTAAGGGTTTGCTCACGCTCGTCATGACCACCACCTAAACCGGCACCACGCTGACGACCCACCGCATCGATTTCATCGATAAAGATAATGCAAGGGGCGGATTTTTTTGCCTGTTCGAACATGTCACGTACCCTGGACGCACCGACACCAACAAACATTTCCACAAAATCAGAGCCAGAGATGGTGAAAAACGGTACTTTGGCTTCACCGGCAATGGCTTTGGCCAGCAGGGTTTTACCTGTACCCGGAGGGCCTACCATCAGAACACCAGTGGGGATCTTACCGCCCAGTTTCTGGAATTTAGATGGGTCGCGTAAAAAATCCACCAGTTCAGAGACTTCTTCTTTGGCTTCATCACAACCGGCCACGTCCATAAAGGTGGTTTTAATCTGGTCTTCACCCAGTAAACGGGCTTTACTCTTGCCAAAGGACATGGCGCCACGGCCACCGCCGCCCTGCATCTGGCGCATAAAGAAAATCCATACACCAATCAGCAGCAACATCGGGAACCAGGAGATAAAGATGTTAGCCAGCATGGAAGGTTTTTCCGGTGGCTCACCAATCACTCTGACGTCACTTTTCAATAAATCGTTGAGCAAGTCTTCATCGTACGCCGTAGGTATATAAGTAACGAAATTCTCGCCACTGCGCTTAATACCTTTGATTTCACGGCCACTGATGCGTGCTTCGCGGATCAACCCCTGATTCACCTCTTTGATGAATTGGGTATAGTCGTACTGCCGGCCGGCGGTATCGCTGGGTGTAAAGCTCTGAAATACCGTCATCAGAACAACGGCGATCACCAACCACAGAATTAAATTTTTTGCCATATCGCTCAACGCTATAACCTCTGTAAAAACAGTTTGTTTGCCGGACAGGTTGCTGACTTACATCAGTTGCTACTGTCATCCGGCTTGCCATGACAAACGGGTAACCCCGCCTGTATTGTGGTTTACACCTTAGTCTAAACCGGCAGCTTTTTAGATACTGCCAGATAAGTACGTCAGATTCTTTGATCTGGCTCTACTCGCTCATCCGGCAGCCCCAAGACTACTATAGTTTGCACTCTTGTGACAGAGCAGGCCTTGTTTTGCCTGCCAAATCTGTCCTTATTCGGACTTATATCCCGTACCCACCAGATAAACTTCACGGGAACGCGCCCTGGAAGAATCCGGTTTGCGGGTTTTAATACTTTTAAATGCCTGTCTCATTTGCACAAAAAAGTCATCAAAGCCCTCGCCCTGAAACACTTTTACAGCAAAACTGCCATTGGGTTTCAATACCTGTCGGCACATATCCATTGCCAGTTCCACCAGATACATAGAGCGGGCCTGATCCACCGAACTGTTGCCGCTCATATTAGGTGCCATATCAGACAACACCACATCCACATTGTTTCCGCCAATTCGATTTAATAATGTTTCAATCACAGCATCTTCACGAAAATCGCCCTGCAGAAAGTCGACCCCGGCTAAGGGTTCCATCGGCAGAATATCACAGGCGATCACCTGACCTTTTGCCCCCACCAGTTGGGCAGACAACTGTGACCAGCCTCCAGGGGCAGCCCCCAGATCTACGACGGTCATCGCCGGTTTGATCAATCTGTCTTTTTGCTGAATCTGCTCCAGCTTAAACACGGCCCGGGAGCGCCAGCCCTGTTTCTGCGCTTTTTGCACATAAGGGTCATCAAAATGTTCTTTCAGCCAACGGGCACTGCTGGCGGAGCGGGTCTTTTTTGTCATATCCTGAGAATGTCATTAGGCATAGCGGTGAGATAACGCTAGAATACCCTTTTTTCAACCCCGGCGGCACCCTCTTTAGTCTGAGGTGCCTGTTTAATAACCAGATAAATTTGTAACTTAATGATTCTTTCTACCAAGCAAAAGCAATATCTCAAAGGCCTTGCGCACTCTTTGAAACCCGTCGTACAACTTGGCAATAATGGTCTGACTGAAGGCGTTATGGCAGAAATCGACCTGGCTCTGGAGCATCATGAGCTGATCAAAGTCAAGATTCCGACCGATGACAGAGAGCAAAAACGCCTTATCTGTGATGCTATAAGTCGTGAAGCCAAAGCCGTTAATGTGCAACTTATCGGTCATACCCTGGTGCTTTACCGTCAAAGCGAAGAGAAGAAAATCCGCATTCCAAAACTCTGAGCAGCCCAACGGCTGCCTCAGGCAGGTTATGGTAATGATGCACTGAATCCCCCCAGCCGATGCCCGACGGTTTTTCCAACCGGCCAATGCTTGTGAACAGCCCGTTAATATTCCAATGGCATTAGATCCATTATCAATGGAGCGCCACTCGAAAAAGCGTTTTTGCACATTACCGGCAATAGAAACACGGTGCTAAATACTTTAATTACCAATGCTAAGGTCTTAGCGATGGTATTTATTGTTATCTGTAATGAGTTAATCGGGCAAGATAGCCTTTCCTCCAGAGAAATCCATTATATAATCAGAATTCCAGGCGACATTATTTCCCTACAGGTTAAATGTACTCTGAATAAGAAATAAGCTTTGTTTTTATTGCAATTTTGCGCCTGTGAATATATTTTAAACTAAGTATTTTTATACCATGACAATGCCCCTAAATTAATATGAAAAGGTGACTTGATGAGTGATTTTATAAAGATTCTTACCCATGCCCGACGCCTTCAGGCTGCCGTAAAGGAACTCTCTGTTTCTGAATTGGAACAGGTTAGTGAAAAACTCACTGATGTGATTGAAAAGAAGAAACAACTCGAAGCCGAACAGCAGAAAGAAGCTGAGAAGAAAAAAGCGGTCAGGGATGCAATTCTGAAACAAATGCAGGAAGCCGGACTGGATATCAATGATCTAGAAGGCTCTGCGGTATCAGCCGGAAAAAGAACCGGTCAGAAACGCCCGATAAAATACCGTTATACCGATAAAGATGGTAATGAGCATACCTGGACCGGTATTGGTCGCACACCAAAAGTATTTGCTAAACTTAAGCAACAGGGGCAACTGAAAAAATACGGCGTATAACGTCTCTGACAGCGAAATATAAAAAAGGCCGGATTCCCCGGCCTTTTTTATATCTGTCTGCATTCCGCAGAGGTATCTCTTTAGTGTCACGGTTATGATCTAAAATACGCCGCAGACAATTTGTTATGGCAAAGTAGTCAACAAACCGGTTTATTGCAACAATCTGAATTCAGATAAAACGGCTATTGTTATATTAATCCCATCAAAAGCAGGCAGTCATTCATGCAAGCGAAGATACAACAGGCAGTTAACCAAATCGGCAAAGTGATTCTCGGGAAGGAGCAGGAAGTGAAGCTGGCCCTCACCTGTCTGCTTGCCGGTGGACACCTTCTTATCGAAGATCTGCCTGGAATGGGCAAAACGACCCTGTCTAATGCATTAGCAAGGGTATTCGGACTTGGCTTCTCACGTATTCAGTTCACCTCAGATTTACTGCCGGCAGACATGCTCGGGGTGAATATCTTTGATAGTCAGCGCCAGGCGTTCAGCTTTCATCCCGGACCGATGTTTAATCAGGTCGTGCTGGCCGATGAAATTAACCGCGCCAGTCCAAAGACTCAGAGTGCCTTGCTCGAAGCCATGGAGGAACATCAGGTAAGTCTGGACGGAGAAACCCATGCACTACCCTCGCCCTTTTTTGTCATTGGCACCCAGAACCCAGAGCACCAGGCGGGCACTTATCCTCTGCCTGAGTCTCAGTTGGACAGGTTTCTGATGCGCATTCAACTGGGATACCCAAACTGGCAAGCTGAAAAGGCCATGCTCAGGCAACCACAGCAACGGGACACCGTGCAATTAGACTCTGTTATCAGCCCCTCAGAGCTGATTCAATTGCAACAGCGCATCAGCGAGGTACATGGGTCAGACAGCATATTGGATTATATTTTGCGCCTGGTAACCTATAGCCGTGAGTCAGACAAATTTCCAAGTGCTCTTTCACCCAGGGCCAGTAAAGCATTGCTGCAATCGGCACGCAGCTGGGCAATGATAGACAACCGGGACTACCTGATTCCGGAAGATGTCCAGGCAGTGTTGCCAGCGGTTGCCGAACACAGGTTGCGCTCTGCTTTAGCTGATCACCCGGCACAAACCAGCCTCAGCAAGTTGTTGCTGGAGCAGGTGGACCCTCTGGCTGCCTGAAACCATGTTAAAACGACAGTTCCAATCCGGTGTCAATCTGTGGCTGGATAAGCGTATTCCGCCAGCCTCAGATTTTACTCTGGATCTGGGCAATATATTTATTTTTCCGTCCCGCTTCGGGATGCTTTATCTGTTGCTGTGCGGGGCGCTTTTTGTACTGGGCACCAATTATCAGAATAACCTTATACTGCTACTCGGCTTTTTCCTCCTGGCCCTGTTTCTCGTCAGCCTGCTCAGCAGTTATCTGAATTTTGCCGGTCTGCGGGTTCTGATTGGTAAAGTCGGATATCCTTTTGCCGGAGACAGTGCCTGTCTGCCATTATGGATAGACACTTCCAAACAGAAACACCATGCTCATGGCAGGCTTCACCTTGGTATTTACAACCAAAAAATACAGATATCGGTCGACCTCGACAGATTAACCAATCCGGCCGAGTTCACCATCGCTACTACCCGGCGGGGACGGCTGCCTATGCCCAGAATCACCCTCAACAGCTATTATCCGCTGGGGCTGTTTCGTTGCTGGACCCACCTGCGCTTTGATTCTCAGGTACTGGTTTATCCCTGCCCCTTACCCTGTTCTGTCATTACCTACAGTCAGGCGGGAGGGGAAGAGTCCCAGGGAAATACAGCTACAGAGGAAGGTTATGATGATTTTGACAGTCTGATGGAGTATCAACCCGGGCAACCCCTTTATCATGTGGCCTGGAAACAAGTGGCCAAAGGCCAGGGCATGGTCAGCAAAAAATTCTCCAGCACCAGCAACAATGAGGTATGGCTGCGTCTGCAACAACAGTCAACCGAAGATCTGGAAACCCGCCTGTCACACCTGTGCTTTATGGTGCTTGAGCTGGAAAACCGGGGGCAACGCTTTGGGCTTGAAGTTGGTAGTAAAATTATTCAGCCGGGGAAAGGGAATGCCCACCGCCATCAATGTCTGAGTGCCCTTGCACTTTATCAAACCGGGCATACGCATGGCTAGATTAAACCCATCAGCATACAACAAAGCTCACCTGTTACTGATGCTGGTGCTGTGCATCTGCAGCTTTACCCTGATAGAGCCACTGGAGACCTGGATCCTGCTGATTGTCTGCTGTGCCACTGTGATCCGCTTCAGTTTGTTTATGAACTGGCAGAAACATCAGATTTCAATGCGCACGCTCAACCTGTTGGCCATTCTCAGTGCCATTGTGCTGGCAACCTTCGGCTGGCAGCTTGGCCTGCTACTGGGAATGTTAAACCTGCTGGTACTCGCCAGTAGCCTGAAATTAATGCTGCTGGCAGGCCGCCGGGATTATTTTCAGCTGGTCAGCATTCAGTTTTTCCTGATTGGTACGGGCCTGGTGTTTAACCAGAATATCGCTTTTAGTCTGTTGTACGCCACCCTGACAATCATGCTTTTGCTCAGCCTGGCTTTCCATGTCAGTCCTGCGAACAGCTGGTCCGGACAAATTAAACGCACTGGCATGCTCTGTTTACAGGCACTGCCTGTGGCCATCATGTTATTTCTTATCATTCCGAAATTGGGTCCGATGTGGCAAATGCCGATGGCGAAAGGAGGTGAAACGGGCCTCAGTGACAAGGTCACACCGGGCGATCTTGCACAACTTGCGCGCTCTTCGGATCTGGCTTTCAGAGCCAGCTTTGACAATGACATTCCGGTGGCTAGTCAGCGCTACTGGCGTGCTCTGGTACTGGAAGACTTTGATGGAAAAAGCTGGCAGACAGCACCCTACCGGGAACGACTGCGTCAACGTTATCAGCGAAGTAAGCAACGCTTTACCCCGCAAGTATCAGGCCCAAGCCTGAACTATCAGGTACTCAGTGAGCCGAGTGACAAACCATGGCTGTTCGGACTCGATCTGGCCGTAACCCGCGATAGCAAAATATGGCAGGGGCGTGAATACCAGTTACTTAGCCGGTTTCCGTTACAATCCGGGCTTTCTTACAGCGTCAGATCTTATACGCAGAGCCCATTGTTACCAGATATCCCGGCGTTGGATACCCGGCTAAATCTGCAACTGCCGGAACAGGGAAACCCGAGGACCCGTAAATGGGTTGAGCGACTACGCCAACAGCATAAACAGGACAAGGAGTTTATCGAAGCCATCTCCAGTTACTTTACAGAGCAGAATTTTCGCTACACGCTAAACCCGAATCCCATGCCAACGGATCCTGTGGACCAGTTTCTGTTCGAGGACAAGGCCGGATTCTGTGTCCATTATGCCGGCGCAATGGCCTACGCGCTGAGACTGGGTGGCATACCGGCACGCATGGTAACGGGTTATCTGGGCGGAGAGATGCGTGGTGACGATTATATGAGCATCTATCAGTATGATGCCCATGCATGGGTCGAATGGCTGTCAGATCAAGGCTGGCAAAGGCTAGACCCTACTGCTCTGGTATCGCCGCTTAGATTAGAGTTCGGCTTGCAGCAGGCCGTTGAATATGAAGACAGCTTTTTACAGGGCTCGACGCTGCGCCGCTTGCAACAGCTGGCCTGGGTAAATGAACTCAGATTGTTGCTGGCTGATATGGATTATCTGTGGAGTCGCTGGATCCTCGGATTTAACCGGGACAACCAGGAGGACATGCTAAAGTCCCTGCTGGGTGAACTGACGCCTGTGCGACTGGCACTGGCAGGCGGCGCTCTGGTGCTGTTCACCGCTATATTGTTGGCGATTTATCAATACAAACACTGGCTTGCGCCCCGACACAAAACACCGGCCTATTACTACCACAAAAGCCTTAAACTGCTTGAGCGCATAGAATTGAAGCGGCCAGGCTGGATGGGGCCGAAGGATTTTAATACCAGGGTACAGCAAAAGTTGCCAGCGGATATTGCCCATCCATTCAGCGAAATGACACGTTGTTATCTACACAGCAGGTATGGAAAATCTACAATCACCGGCCAACCTGATTTGAAAAAGACCATGCAGCTTCTGCTCGGTGACCTGAAAAAGGCCCTGAAAAAACATCGCCATGCTGCCAATCTTATTGACTCTAACCCATAAAAAAATCCCCCGACTGCGGACAGCCAGGGGATATTTATTTTATATCTGACAAACTCAACCGTTATTTTTAACCGCCCGCAAACGGGGCTCGGCGAGCTTGCGGGCCGACGATTCCGGATAATCCCTGATTACCTGCTCAAATAACTGTTGAGCCCTGGCAAAATTGGACTGATTCTGGGCAATCATACCCAGTTTCAACAAGGAATCCGCTCTTTTGTTCGAGTCAGAGTAATCACTGACAACCTTCTCAAAATGCTCCCTGGAGTCGTTCCACTGCTGCTTATTGAACAGTAACTGCCCCAGCCAGTAATGGGCATTGGCAGCATAGGAAGAGCCCGGATATTGCTGCAGAAAAGCCTCAAACTCCGGAATAGCCTGATCATAACGCTTTTCCCGCAGGATCAGATTAACCGCCCTGTCGTAGGCTTCATCTTCACCCAGTGAACTTAAAGCGGGTGCGCTACTGTTATCTTTAGCAACCATCGGCATTTGCTTTTCAGTCGGACTGCTGAGCGCCTGCATACGGTTGTCGATCTCTACATACAGCTCCCGCTGGCGTTGCAGAATCTGCTCCAGCTTGTAGCTATGCTCTTCAACAGAGCCCCGTAGCTCATTAACTTCCTGCTGCATCATATCCAACTGACGCTGGATATTATGCTGGGCACCGGAACGGGCCTCAACCATACGCTCCAGTGTGGCAATCCTGTTCTCAAGGCTGCCAACACCGAGGTCAGAAACCGGTGCCGGAGCGGCAACTGCCGCTCCCATAGCGAAACAACTAACGAATGCGAGACCACGATAAATCATAGGGCTCTCTTATCGGTATACCAATACGCCACGACGGTTTTTAGCAAAAGCCGCTTCCGTATTACTGGTATCAAGAGGCTTCTCTTCACCATAAGAAACGACAGAAATCTGAGATGTGCTGACACCGGCATTCTGCAAATAGGTGGCCACCGACTTGGCACGACGCTCACCGAGTGCAATGTTGTACTCAGGAGTACCACGATGGTCCGCATGGCCTTCAATGGTTACCGTCTCACCCGGGTTCTTGACTAAGAACGCAGCGTGCTTGTCCAGAATGGAATAAAACTCAGGCCTGATGGTAGAAACATCAAAATCAAAGTAAACCATCTGCTCATTCTGCAAGGATTCAAGCTCTTCACGTTTAATCTCTTCAGGAGATTTCATCTGCTCGGCACTACCGGTTTGTACCCCTGAATCCTGCTGTTCGGTAGCGGTTTCAGTGGCCTGATTAGTATCGGCAGCTTGATCATCTACCTGGCTGCTGGAGGAGCAAGCCATCAGCGTAACGACAGGCAGAGCTATGATCACGCCCTTGAATACTTTGTTTAATTGCATTCTCGTGTTCCTTATTGTTTTCAAAGGGTTTAACAAATTACATTAAAAACGGCGACCAGCTTGGTGACTTGACCTGTCCGTTAGCCGCGGGCAACCTTGCCTTAAACCGTCCATCCAGCGACACCAGCGACAACACTTGCCGACGCTGATGCAAAGTACTGTAAATAATCATACTGCCATTTGGTGCAATGCTGGGCGACTCATCCAGATAGGTTTTAGTCAGCACTTGCATTACACCAGAAGACAGATCCTGACGGGCGATGTGATATGCACCATTGGTGCGATTCACCATCACCAGTTCTTTACCATCCGGGGTAACAGTTCCCCCAAGGTTCATTTCACCATCAAAAGTCAGGCGACGAACCTTACCTGATGCTAAATTTACGCGATATAACTGAGGTTTACCACCCCGTTCTGACGTAAAGATAATGTTTTGCCCATCCGGAGTCCAGCTTGGTTCAGTGTCAATACTGCGACTATTTGTCAGACGCCGGAGTTTTCGACTGGCCAGATCCATAATATAAAGATCCGGCTGACCATCTTTGGACAGTACCATCGCCATTTGTTTGCCGTCCGGCGAGAACTGCGGGGCGCTGTTAATTCCCGGGTAATCGGTTAAGCGGGTGCGGCTCATGGTGTAAATGTCCTGAATGTAGATCTGAGAGCGGCGGTTCTCGAAACTCACATAAGCCAGCTTGGTACCATCCGGTGACCATACCGGTGACATCAAAGGCTCTTTGGAACGCAACAGCACCGTTTCGTTGTAACCATCATAATCTGCGACGACCAACTGATAAGGAAACTCTTCTGTTTCTCTGTCGCGCACAATCACATAGGCAATGCGGGTTAAAAAGGCGCCCCGGGTACCCGTTAGTTTTTCGTACACAATGTCTGCCACTCTGTGGGCATGTTGTCTGAAACCGCCGCCATCAATAACATGCTGGCGTCCGGCCAGAACATGATCTTTGCTGTTGATGAGCTTGCCATCACTTAACATCTGCGCCTGCCCACCGGTAATCTGTCCCCGTACCACATCGATCAACTCGAAGCTGACCCGGTAGCGATCCATGGTTTCCTGCTCCACTCTTCCCACCAGTATTGCCTCAACACCTGTTGCAGCCCAGGCGGCATAGTCCACATCTTTGTCCTGAGACGGCATTTGTGGCATGCGGGCCACATTAACCGGATTGAATTTACCACTGCGTCTGAGATCTGCCGCAATCACATCAGACAGCCTTTCAGGCATACTGCCCTGGCCTTCCCACTTAAAAGGCACTACCGCAATCGGGCGCGCGGTATCGATGCCCTCTGTGATCACAATTTCCAGCGTGGCGCTGACTCTGGCACTGACCATCATCAACAGAATAAAAAGTAAACCTGGTAAAGGGAACGTTCTGGGCATATCAGTCTCTTTTCACCGTTAAGTTAAAATTCAAAAATTGCTGCAATACATCCGGATCTTTAGGTACCGGTAAAGTCGCCGTCTTATATACCGCAGTTTCAGCGGACTTACAGGTCCTGGGGTCACCTTCCAATATTCTCACTGTTTTTACAAAACCATTTGATGCAACACTGATATTCAGTCTGCAGGACTTGCCGCTCATAGAATCATCAACAATCCAGTTACGCTGAATCGATTGCATAATCAGTGCACGGTATTTGTCTGTTTCAGAGAGAATATGACGTTGCCTCTGCTTTTGTCTCGCGGCCTGCTCTGCCTGTAATTGCTCCTGCATCAATCGTTCCTGTTCTGCTCTGGCGGCCTCTTCCTTGCGCTTGCGTTCTGCTTCTCTGGCTGCAGCTTCTTCTTTTTTACGACGCTCTTCAGCTTCCCGGGCCTTTCTCTCAGCCTCTTCCTTCGCTTTCTTTTGTCGTTCCTGTTCGAGTCGTCTGGCTCTTTCCTGTTCTTCCTGTTTTTTCTTCTTAGCCTGTGCCGCAGCCTCAGCCTTACGCTGTGCTTCCTGTTGCTGACGTTTTTTCGCCTCTTCTGCCTGTCGCTGCTCATCCCTGCGCCGCTGCTCGGCTTCACGTCTTTGTCGCTCTATATCAGCAAGGCGCTGACGCTCAGCTTCTTTTTCCTGTTCGATTGCCTCAAACTGTTGCTCAATCACGGCACTGTCAACAACAACCGCCTGCACCACATTCATCTGTGGCTGGGTGACTTCTGGTATTGAACTGAAGTCCACGCTGACCATGAGTAAGCCCCCCATAACGAGATGCAGTACCGCTGAAAAGGCCAGTGCCGGTTTAAGACTTTGCATCCATTACTCCGGCGAATCCGTCATCAACCCCACAGAGGGCACGCCTGCCCGCTGCAACAGCACCATCAACTGCACTACATTATCATAGGGAACCCGCCCGTCACCTTTTACCACCACCGGGGTATCCGGCTCTTTTTGCAAATGGGCCGCCACCAGCGTAGCCAAATCTACAGCGGTCAGTGGCTCTTCCTGACTTTCACCGACATTCAGAAAATATTCACCATCAGCATTCACTGACGCGATTAATGGCGGTTTGCTGTCTTCTGATAAGGCTTCAGCAGATGCTTTAGGTAACTCAACTTTTACGCCCTGGGTCACCAGAGGTGCCGTAACCATAAAAATGATCAGCAGCACCAGCATGACGTCTATGTAAGGAACAACATTAATTTCAGATACCGGACGACGGCGCTTTCTCTCGTACATGCTTTATTCCCGCGTTGCGCTGTCTGAACTGTGAGACTGACGGTGCAGAATACTGGAAAATTCTTCCATAAAATTACCGTAGCTATTCTCCAGTTTCTCCACCTGGTGGCTGAATCGGTTGTAAGCGATAACAGCCGGAATTGCAGCAAACAAGCCCATGGCGGTGGCAATCAGCGCTTCAGCAATACCAGGGGCAACCATCGCCAGGGTAGCCTGTTGTACCTCACCCAGGGCAATAAAGGCATTCATGATTCCCCATACAGTACCAAACAGGCCAATGTAGGGGCTGATGGAACCTGCCGTGGCCAGAAAAGGTAAATTACTCTCCAGTGCATCCACTTCTCTGGACAGCGACACCCGCATCGCCCGGTAGGTACCGTCCATCACTGCCTGGGGGGAGGCAGAGCCACTTTTGCGTAAACGGGCAAACTCCTTGAAGCCGGCCACAAACAAACTGGCCATACCGGAAACATGCTGGCGGGCAGAAATTTCCTGAAACAGGCGGTTAAGATCGCCCCCTGACCAGAACTTGTCTTCGAATTTTCTGACTTCCAGACGGGCGTGATTGAGTGCCTTGCTACGCTGAAAAATAAACGCCCAGGACACCACAGAGGTGGCCAGTAGCAGCAACATAACGAGTTGAACAAGAAAGCTGGCCTGTAAAAAAAGACCAAAGAAAGACATTTCACCTGACACCTGACAGCTCCCCTAAAACAAAATCCGGAATGGCTCTGGGTCTCATCGTACTGAGATCCACACAGCCAACTTTGACCCTGGCTGTTACCAGTGGCCGATTGTTATGATTATAAATACTCTGGTCAAACACCAGACTGACCCGTTTGCACGCTGCCAGTTGAGACTCCACCACCAGCATCTCGTTAAAGCGCGCCGCAGACTGGTAGTCTATTTCCAGGTGTTTGACGACAAAACCTGTGGATTGTTCCAGCAACCTGTCCTGTTCAACACCCAGGGCTCTGAGCCACTCGGTTCTGGCCCGCTCCAGAAATTTCAGATAGTTGGCATAATACACTATACCGCCTGCGTCCGTGTCTTCGTAATACACGCGAATGTTATGCCGATGCATCCTTTATATTCCTTTCATACTGTTGACCTGGTGGTCAATACCCCGACACAGAATATATGACGGGCTGATAGCATACCAAGCCAGGTCATCGGCTTATATACCCAAGTCACCTCAACTGCTTATTTTTCAGACAGTTGAACACAAGACAAAACAATTAAAGAGATAGAATCTTAATGATGCCCACAAAAAGGGACGTCACGAAATCACTTTCTGGCAAAAAAAATTTCTATTGGTCATTTTTCACCCTCTCCATTTTATTCTTACATATCAACACATTAAAGAATCCATACAGGGTGAGCGCGAAAAATCGCCAGGAAACATTCTATTTACACATTAGTTTTTTTAATTAAAGAAAGGAAAAAATCTCAATTGCGCGACTTTCACAAGCCAGTACAATTCGCTGCGTATTCTGCACTAGCGCATGATGTTTCATCTTTATAGTCAGATACACTTGTCACATCTCCTGTTGACATGTTCCCTGGAAAAGTTTTCATTTTCCTTCAACACTTGTTGCTTTGCCCGCCTTTCAGGCGGGCTTTTTTTTACCTGCCAAATATATCCGTATCGCCACAACGTTCACAGTACTCGCGAGAAGGCTCTGTTACCGCACTCCAGACAAGGCTGAATCACTTCAGCATGGGTCACCTGATGCCGGTTGTGACATTTGGTGCATTCCAGCTCTCCCAGTGCCACCGCTTCTCCGGCCTGGTAAATGCCCTGATGCTGGATATCCCGCCAGGATTCAGTCATCGCCAGCCGACTTTTATCGGAAAGATCCGCCAGTAAGGACCAGAATTTATCCTTAGTGGCTTGCCACCAGGGGGAATTATCTGCATCCCGTTGCCAGTGGTGAGCGAACGTTTGTAAGTCACGGGTCAGGGTATTTTCCAACATCTCCATCTCATCCTTACTCAGATCCTCCGCGGCTTTAAGATAAGCTCTGGCCTGCTCCTCAATCTGCATCAGGGTTAACACATCCTGTTCTACAGATTGTTTTACCCATTCAGACATCCTGTCCAGCAATTGCTCATAATCAGATTGATGCTTTTGCACGGAATTCTCCTTTTGTCATTAAACGGCATTTTATTTCAGAGTATAGGGCCGGACAGCACAATACCAATGAATTCATCCTTCGCTATTGTTCCCTGTGCAGGCGCTGGGGTATTCTATGGGGTCTTATGTCAGCCACCCGGCGTGGCGAAAATCACCTCAACAGCCCGGAACTCGAAATTGATGGAAAGACAGTATAATCCTCAGCAAATAGAAAAAAAGGTTCAGCAACACTGGCAACAAAGCGATCTGTTTTCAGCCAGAGTGAATGAAAACAAGGAAAAATTTTACTGCCTGTCTATGTTCCCCTATCCGAGTGGCCGACTGCACATGGGCCACGTGCGTAATTATACCATTGGCGATGTGATCAGCCGTTTTCAGCGCATGCAGGGCAAAAATGTTATGCAACCCATGGGCTGGGATGCATTTGGCTTACCGGCTGAAAATGCCGCAATAGAGAATAAAACAGCACCGGCTAAATGGACCTACGCCAATATTGATTATATGAAAGAACAGCTCAGGTCATTAGGTTTTGGCTATGACTGGAAACGCGAAGTCACCACCTGTAAGCCTGATTACTATAAATGGGAGCAGTGGTTCTTTACCCGTTTGTACGAAAAAGGTCTGGTGTATAAGAAAAACGCCACTGTGAACTGGGATCCTGTGGATCAGACTGTGCTGGCCAATGAACAGGTTATCGATGGCCGGGGCTGGCGCTCGGGGGCGCTGGTTGAGCAGAAAGAAATTCCCCAGTGGTTTATCAAAATCACCGATTATGCACAGCAACTGCTCGACGATCTGGAGAAGCTGGAAGACTGGCCGGATCAGGTCAGAGCCATGCAGCGCAACTGGATTGGCCGCTCAGAAGGCGTTGAACTTACCTTCTCGCTGGCTGATAGCACTGCCGATTTCGACGTCTACACTACCCGCCCGGATACCCTGATGGGCGTAAGCTATGTGGCCCTTGCCGCACAGCATCCGCTGGCACTCAAGGCCGCTGAAAACAGCCCTGAGCTGTCCGCCTTTATCGATGAGTGTAAAAACAGCAAGGTGGCCGAGGCCGATATCGCCACCATGGAGAAAAAAGGCTGTAATACCGGTCTTTTTGCCGTGCACCCGCTGACCGGCAAACAGGTACCAGTGTGGGTCGCCAACTTTGTACTGATGGATTACGGCTCCGGTGCTGTGATGGCCGTACCCGGGCATGATCAGCGGGACTGGGAATTTGCGCACAAATACAATATTGAGATTAAACAGGTGATCAAACCCGCTGATGGCAGCGATTGTGATATCAGCCAGGGTGCCTACACCGATAAAGGCCTGTTGATCAACTCCGGTGAATTTGACGGCCTGAGCTCAGACAAGGCCTTTGATGCCATCGCCGAAAAACTGACCGCGCTGGGCAAAGGTAAGCGCACGGTAAATTATCGCCTGCGGGACTGGGGCGTCTCCCGTCAGCGTTATTGGGGAGCGCCTATCCCGATGCTGAACCTGGAGAATGGCGAATCGGTTCCTGTGCCCACTGAACAATTGCCGGTCAGATTACCTGAAGATGTGGTGATGGATGGTGTGACCTCCCCTATCAAAGGCGACAGCGACTGGTCAGCGGCAGAATATCAGGGCCAGCCGGCCCGTCGTGAAACCGATACTTTCGACACCTTTATGGAGTCCTCCTGGTATTACGCCCGTTATTGCAGTGCCCAATATCAACAGGGCATGGTGGATCCCGAAGAAGCCAACTACTGGCTGCCTGTGGATCAGTACATTGGTGGTATTGAACATGCCATATTGCACCTTTTGTATTCGCGTTTTTTCCACAAATTACTGCGTGACGAAGGCCTGGTGGACTCCGATGAGCCCTATAAGCGGTTATTGTGTCAGGGCATGGTACTGGCCGACTCCTATTATCGCGAAGACAGCAAAGGCGCGAAGACATGGTACAACCCTGCCGATGTGGATGTGGAAAAGGACGAAAAAGGCCGCATTGTTAAAGCGGTGCTGCGCAGCGATGGGCAGGAAGTGATCCATGGCGGCATGACCAAGATGTCCAAGTCCAAAAACAACGGCATCAACCCACAACAGGTCATTGACCAGTATGGCGCCGATACCATTCGCCTGTTTACCATGTTCGCGGCGCCGCCAGAGCAAACCCTTGAATGGCTTGATTCAGGGGTCGATGGCGCTCACCGTTTCCTGAAGCGTTTGTGGAAGCTGGTTCAGGAACATCTGCTCGCCGGTGACGCTCCAGCGCTGGACAAAGGGGCGTTGAACGCCGATCAGAAAGCCCTGCGCAGAGAAGTACACAAGACACTGGTCAAAGTTACCGATGATCTGGGCCGCAGACAAACCTTTAATACTGCGATTGCGGCGGTGATGGAACTGATGAACCACCTGCAAAAAGCACCGCAGGACACTCAGGTGGATCGCGCCTTAATGCGTGAAGCCATAGAAATCGTGCTGGCGCTGCTTAACCCTATTACGCCGCATATTTGCCATGAATTGTGGCAACAACTGGGCAAAGACACAGAAATTGAATTCAGTGACTGGCCACAGGCTGATGACGCTGCCCTGGTTGAAGATGAGAAACTGATCGTGGTGCAGGTAAATGGCAAAGTACGGGCAAAAATGACCGTACCGGCTGATGCCGCCCAGCAGCAGGTCCAGGATCTGGCAATGGCGCAGGCCAATGTCAGCCAGCACACGGATGGTAAAACCCTGCGTAAAGTCATTTACGTGCCCGGTAAACTGCTGAATATTGTGGCTAACTGATGAAACGCCTGGCGGTTATCCTGATGTTACCGCTGCTGAGCCTGATGCTCAGCAGCTGTGGTTTTACATTGCGCGGCGCCGATCCGCTGGGCAGTCCGTTTCGCGAACTACACCTTAGCGGCAGTAATCCTCATGCGCCTTTAGTCAGAGCGATGAAGGACAGATTAGAACGGTATTCAGTAACTTTATTGCCGCAACCTCAAACCTCCGCCGCGGTACTTTACCTATACCCGGAAAAGCTGGAACGGGAACTGTTGTCCCTGTTCAGAACGGGTCAGGTGGCTGAGTATGAACTGATTTATCAGGTACGCTACGAAGTACAATTGCCAGAACAGGAACCACTGTTATTCACCGTTGATCTCAGCCGGGAATACCAGGATGATCCCAACGCCGTGCTGGCCAAGTCGCGGGAACTGAATCTGATCCTGGACGAGCTTCGTCAGCTTGCTGCTGAGCGTATTATCCGCCAGTTAAGCCGGCTCAGTAATCAGGAACTCTGATGCAGCTCTACCCAAATCGTTTAACGGACAGCCTCAACAAAGGTCTGCAGGCTTTCTATCTGATATTCGGTGATGAACCCCAGCAACAAATGGAATGCATTCAGGCGGTACGCGATCGGGCCCGGGCTGAAGGCTTTGATGAACGCCAGAGCCTGACCGTCGATACAGGATTTAACTGGAACAGCCTGATAGAAGCCAGTCAGACCCTTTCTTTATTCAGCAGCCGGCAAATGATAGAGCTGGAACTGGCCACAGGAAAACCCGGGGCGGAGGGCGCGAAGGTATTACAAAGTCTCGCACAATCCCCTAACCCCGATGTGCTGATTCTGATTCACGGCGGACGCATCGGCAAGGATGTGCAAAATACAAAGTGGTTTAAAAGTCTGGATCAGCATGGCGTCTTTATTCCCTGTTACCCTCTTGAGGGACAGCACCTGAATCGTTGGATTTCAGAACGATTACAGAAAGTTGGCATTCAGGCGTTCCCGGAACTGGTTAAACTTTTAAGTGACTATTGCGAAGGCAATCTGCTGGCAGCGAGACAGGAAATAGAAAAACTGGCGCTGATTTATCCGTCCGGCCAGTTAACCCTCGAGCAAGCTGAAAAAGCCATAGTGGACCAGTCACGCTTTACCGTATTTCAGTTAATCGATGTGCTGCTGGCGGGTGATCCGCAACGGGCTGTGAAGATGCTCTACCGGCTCGAAACCGAAGGTGTGGAACCCACTATCGTATTATGGGCGCTGGTCAGGGAATGGCAGACTCTGCGAACTCTGCAGCAAGCCGTTAGTCAGGGCGCTGCACTGCACAGTTTGTGGAATCAGCACAGAATATGGCGCAACCGCCAGCCGCTTTATCAGCAGGCTCTGCAGCGCCTCGACAGCAATCAATTGTCGCAAATGGCTGATAAGCTTGCCTGCTTCGATCAGGCCATCAAACAATCCTCAGTGCCACGACCTTATATTGAACTCTGTCATTTGTGCCTGATGTTTATCCCCATGCCACTGGCTGATATTGCGCTGGACTATAACTGATGTCAGACGCTGCGATAAATACTGATTTATCTGGTGATATGCTGGCAATATTAGGCGGCACCTTTGATCCGGTTCATATCGGTCATTTGCAACCCGTATCTGAGGCATCAAAAGAACTGGGGCTTGAACAGGTACGTCTGCTGCCCTGTCATATTCCACCCCATAAACAGATGCCGCACAGCAGCCCGGAACATAGGCTGGCCATGCTGGAGCTGGCCTGTAAGCAGTGGCCGTTATTTGTAGTCGACAGCAGAGAGCTGAAATGGAATAAACCTTCTTACAGCGTAGATACTCTGAGAGACTTTCGGACTGAGTTCGGCAACCACCTGCCACTGGTGTTTTTTATCGGTATGGATTCTCTGTGTAATCTGGACTCCTGGCATGAATGGCAATCATTGTTCGAGTACTGTCATCTGGTGGTCTGTCAGCGGGGGGATATTTTACCGGATTTTAATGTCAATATAGCCAGGTTGGTGAGTGAGCGACAAACTGATGACCCCGGGGCGCTAAAACACAAGGCCTGTGGTCTGATCTATCTGGCCAAGACCAGTCTTGTACCGGTATCATCGACCGCTATCAGGACAGCGCTTAATCAGGGTGATATTAATCCTGCCTGGTTACCGGCCGGTGTACTGGACTATATTCAGCAACACCAACTTTACCAAAAACGGGCGTAGTCGCCATATTTAAACAATCAGGAGCTTTTTTGGAAACCCAACAACTTAAAGACTTTGTTCTGGATAAACTGGAAGACGCAAAAAGCAGGGACATAGTGACTCTGGATGTGACCGGAAAATCCAGTATTACCGATATGATGCTGGTCTGCTCAGGCAACTCGAAACGCCATGTTAATTCGATCGCCGAAAAGCTGGTTGAGGCCACAAAGCACGCCAATCACGCACCATTGAGCATTGAAGGGCAGGACACCGGTGAGTGGGTGCTGGTAGATCTGGGTGATATCATCGTCCACGTGATGCAGGATGAAACCCGGGATTTCTATCAGCTGGAAAAACTCTGGGGGTAATTTGCGCGTTCAGTTAATTGCGGTAGGCAGTAAAATGCCAGACTGGGTTGAGCAAGGCTTTAACGAGTACCTGCGTCGTTTCCCACCGGATATGCCGGTGCAACTGACCGAGATCACCGCAGGCAAACGTGGTAAAAACGCAGACATCGGCCGTATTCTGAAAAAAGAGGGAGAGTCCATGCTTGCTGCCATCCCGAAAGGCAACAGGATTGTCACCCTGGAGGTTACAGGCAGGCCCTGGACCACGCCACAGCTGGCCGGACAGATGCAACGCTGGCAGATGGACGGTCGGGATGTCAGCCTCCTGGTAGGAGGCCCTGAGGGACTCGCACCAGATTGTATCTCAGCCGCCGAACAACGCTGGTCTCTGTCGGCCTTGACCTTGCCACATCCACTGGTGCGGATATTATTGGCAGAGAGTTTATACCGGGCCTGGTCGTTGAATAATAACCATCCATACCACAGAGAGTAACGTGCCTCCAAAACGCATTACCATCAGAGATCATACCGCAGAAGCTAATCTGTTTGCGCGCAGGACTGTGATCGCGCTGCTGGGCATTGCAGCACTGATCGTAACCCTGGTGAGCAACCTCTATTACCTTCAGGTCACCAAGTACACTGACTATCAGACGCGCTCCAATGGTAACCGCATCAAAGTGTTGCCGGTGGCGCCCAACAGGGGTCTGATATATGACCGCAACGGACTGTTACTGGCTGAGAATCGTCCCACCTTCAGTCTCGAGGTAATACCGGAGCAGGTAACAGATCTGGAAGCCAGCCTTACCAGTCTGAGCCAGTTGCTTGATCTGTCGGAGGACGACATCAGTGATTTTCGCGATGAACTGAAAAATCATCGACGGTTTCGTCCCGTCAGCCTCAAGGCCAGACTCAGCCATGAGGAAGTGGCATTATTTTCCGCACATCAACATAAATACCCGGGCATCTCCGTAGAGGCCCGTCTTACCAGACATTACCCTTATGCTGAAACACTGACTCATCTGCTCGGCTATGTAGCCAGAATCAATAAGAAAGATCTACAAAAGCTGATCGAAGGGGGGCAAGCCGAGAACTACGCTGCCACCTACAACATTGGCAAACTGGGTGTGGAAAAATTCCACGAGAGAAAATTGCATGGTGAGGTCGGCTATCAGGAAGTCGAAGTCAACAATCAGGGGCGTATTATTCGTACGCTGAAATTCCAGCCTCCGGTACCCGGAGAGGATCTGGTACTGAATGTGGATGTCAGACTGCAGCAGGTTATTCAAAAGGCACTCGAGGGATACCGGGGTTCCGTTGTCGTTCTTGACCCAAGAAATGGCGGTGTAATGGCGCTATACAGTAACCCCAGTTATAACCCCAATTTGTTTGTACATGGCATCAGCAGCAAAGACTATCAGAAACTCCTGCAATCCAGAGACAGACCACTGATTAACCGCGCGACACAGGGGCAGTACCCACCCGCCTCTACCGTCAAGCCACATCTTGCGCTGCTGGGCCTGGAACAGGGTGTTATTACCGAAGAGACCCGCATGTTTGATCGCGGCACCTACAAGCTTCGAAATGTAGAACGCCCCTGGCGTGACTGGAAAAAATGGGGCCATGGCTGGGTGGACGTAAAAAAATCTATTGAGGTCTCCTGTGATATCTTTTTCTACGATCTGGCCTATAAAACCGGCATAGACAATATCAGTGATATGATGACGCAATTCGGTTTCGGTGATTACACCGGCATCGATCTGTACGAAGAATCTGCGGCCAATATGCCCAGCCGAGGCTGGAAACGGGCCCGCTATAACGAGCCCTGGTACATTGGCGATACAATATCCGTTGGCATAGGTCAGAGCTACTGGACATCGACCCCGTTGCAACTGGCAAAATCCGTCACCACGCTGGTCAACCGGGGTGTGCGCTTTGTGCCGCAGGTGTTGCGCGGGCACTATACTGACAACCAACTGCATCTGGCAGCCCCCAAAGAACTCCAGCCCATCGTGCTCAATTCACCAGAAAACTGGGACGTGGTGCTCGATGCCATGCATGGCACGGTAAACAGTGAACATGGCACAGCCAGAAATGCGTTCAAGGATACAGATTATATTTCCGCCGGTAAGACGGGCACCGCTCAGGTAATAGGTATCGCGATGGACGAAGAGTATGATGAAGAAACTATCGCGGATCACCACAAAGACAATGCCATGTACATCGGCTATGCACCCTACGATGCGCCGGAAATTGTGGTGACGGTTGCCATGGAAAATGCCGGTGGCGGCAGCTCTCAGGCCGCCCCCATTGCCCGAAAAGTGATGGATTACTATTTCGCTAACAAAGAAAGTGGTAACTATGCTGCGAAATAAACTGGAAGCCAACCCAAACAGTATCTGGCAGCGGATGCATATTGATCTGCCTCTGCTTCTCGGTTTGTTGCTGTTAATGGGCACCGGGCTGGTGGTGATATACAGCGCGGGGGTAAAGACATAGACCTGATCATCCGCCAGGGTATCAGGCTGGCAGTGGCCCTTGGCGTTATGATTTTGCTGGCGCAGATTCCTCCCCTTGTTTACCGCCGCTTATCCATACATTTTTATGTACTGGGCGTACTGATGCTGATTGCGGTATTGCTGTTCGGCACCGTAGGAAAAGGCGCGCAGCGGTGGCTGGATCTGGGGTTTATGCGCTTCCAGCCTTCTGAGATCATGAAGCTGGCTGTCCCCATGATGGTGGCCTGGTATATCAGCCGGTTTAATTTGCCCCCGCGGATCCTGCATATCGTGGTAGGTTTTGGGTTAATGGCTGTACCGACATTGCTGGTTGCCAAGCAACCGGATCTGGGTACCTCATTGTTGCTGGCCAGTGCCGGGCTGTTTGTGCTGTTTCTCGCCGGTACCAGTTGGAAAATTATCGGCACTATCGCCGCACTGGGCTCTGCATTTGCTCCGATAATGTGGATGTTCCTGATGAAGGACTATCAGAAACAGCGGGTACTGACCTTTCTGAACCCTGAGTCCGATCCGCTGGGTTCGGGCTATCATATTATTCAGTCGAAAATTGCTATCGGCTCCGGTGGTATTCCCGGCAAAGGCTGGTTACAGGGCACCCAGTCGCAACTGGAGTTTTTACCGGAACGGCATACTGACTTTATATTCTCTGTATTCAGTGAGGAATTTGGTTTTACCGGTATTGTACTGCTGCTGACCCTTTACGCCTTTATTGTGGTAAGAGGAATGATCATTGCGATGCGTGCTCAGGAAGCCTACAGCAAATTGCTTGCCGGCAGCATAACCCTGACATTTTTTATCTACGTTTTCGTCAATATGGGTATGGTCTCTGGCTTGCTGCCTGTGGTCGGTGTGCCTTTGCCGCTGATCAGTTATGGTGGTACATCAATGGTGACATTGCTGGCCGGATTTGGCATTCTGATGGGGATAGGTACGCAAAAACGTCTGCTATCGAGAGAATAACAAAAGATGAAGCTGTTCATTTATGCGCTGATACTGGTTTTGACCGGCTGCACAGTACAACAGGGCCGTTACAGTCAACGTAATGACTCGCCCCCTGTGCGTCCGCCATCGGACATTTCACTGACCGATGCACAACCTGTCTATGTCCCCTTGACACCAAGGGGCAACGCACCCTATGAGGTGTTTGGCAGAGCCTATCAGCCTATGCAAAGTGCTCAGAATTTCAGCCAGCAAGGCGAAGCGTCCTGGTACGGCCAGAAATTTCACGGCCACCTGACCTCCAATGGCGAAGTGTACGATATGTATACGATGAGTGCCGCGCACAAAACCCTCCCCCTGCCCTCTTTTGTCAGAGTGACTAACCTGGCAAATAATAGGCAGGTGATTGTGCGGGTTAATGATCGGGGGCCATTTCACGGGAATCGCATCATTGATTTGTCTTACGCCGCTGCCCTGAAACTGGACATGCTCAAAACCGGTACCGCAAAAGTACAGGTCGACAGCATTTATGTTGATGAGAGTGGCAGCATGATGATTGCCGGTGAGCCACCATTGCTTCCTGAGCAGAAGGAAGCCGCTCAGGCCCTGTTTATACAGGTCGCGGCCTTAAGTGATGAGAACAAGGTCAGACAGTTGGCCAGAGGGCTGGAAAATCTTTATCAGTTACCTACGAAATTACTGGCGTTTAATGGTGTCTACAGATTGCGGCTTGGGCCCATTGAAGATAAATCGACGGCGGGCGATTTAGTCGAAGAACTGAAACGCAGTGGTTATCAGGGAGCCTACCAGCTCTATGCACCGCATTAAGTGCCTTATTCCGAAGCAGCAATAACGGCAAAGGCACACAGCTACGGCTTTTAATGTTATATTGTCACCTCTGTAGTCCGGACCGGTATCAGCAAATAACGTGTTACTGATTCGCTGCCAGAATGGGCAAAATAACAATCACATATTTGATTAACAACAACTTAGTGGACGGGTAATGCAAGCAATAACAGACTTTTCTGGCAGACTAATTTTCAGCATCTTTTTCCTTTTCTCCAGCGTAGTAGCGCAAGCTGCGGTAGTCATTCCCAGTGCACCAGAAGTGGCTGCCAAAGGCTATGTGCTGATGGATTACCAAACGGGTAAAGTCATCGCCTCCAAAAATGCAGATATGCGCCTTGCTCCTGCAAGCCTGACTAAGATCATGACAGCTTATGTAATTGGTCAGGAGCTCAACTCCGGTGCCATTACCATGCAGGATATGGTGACCGTATCAGAAAACGCCTGGGCCAAGAACTTTCCGGAATCTTCAAAAATGTTTATCGAAGTGGGTAAGCAGATCAGTGTCAGCGACCTGCTACGGGGAATTATTGTGCAATCCGGCAACGATGCCTGCGTGGCCATGGCGGAGCACATCGCCGGCAGTGAGGATGCGTTTGCCAGTATGATGAATTCCTATGCCGAAAAGCTGGGTATGACATCCACCCGCTTCGCCAACAGCCACGGCCTGGATAACCCTGAACAGTTTACCTCACCGCGGGATATGGGGATTCTCTCTGCGGCGCTGATCCGTGATGTTCCGGAGGTCTATCAAATCTACTCTGAGAAAGAGTTTAGTTTTAATGGCATCAAACAATATAACCGCAACAGCCTGTTATGGGATCGAAGTCTCGCGGTCGATGGAGTAAAAACCGGCCACACTTCTGAGGCCGGATACAGCCTGATTACCTCAGCTATTCAGGATGATATGCGTCTGATTTCTGTAGTCATGGGCACGGAAAGCGAAAGAGCACGTAAAGAAGAAAACCGCAAGCTGCTCAAATATGGCTTCCGGTTTTTCGAGACCATCGTGCCTTATCAGGCAGGAGAGAGCTTTGTGGCTCACAAAATCTTTATGGGTGACAGAGATACGGTAGACCTGGGCATTATGCAGGATACCCCTATTACCATTCCCCGCGGTCAGAGTAAGAACCTGCAAGCCAACTTTGAACTGGATAGCAAACTCGAAGCGCCGCTGGCAAAAGGTCAGGTGGTTGGCACTCTGTATTTACAGCTAGAGGGTGAAGATGTCGCCAGTTATCCACTGGTAACTCTGCAACAGGTCAATGAGGGCGGATTGTTCAAACGCCTGATGGACTACGCCAAGCTTAAACTGGGTTTTGAAGACTGATCAGTCAGGGCTCTTTGGCTGATGCCACAGCTCATCCCGGGCGAGTGGCGTTGCCGCTGGCAGAACAGGATTATCGAGGCGAAAGATTCGCCGCTTGTCTAATTCGGCCTTGGTAAGACTTTGTTGATGAGCGGCAAGGAAAAGCTGCTCAAACTCACCAGATGAAATCAATTTTTCCAGACCACTTTCAATAAGACGGGCCAAGGACTGGTTGTTTTTATTCACAAAAAAATACATGGCTGTAGGGTAATGCAGCGCAATATGAGACTCTGAGATCAGGTTCTCATGCTTACCCAGCTCCTGCCAGACCTCTACCACCGAACGTGGAAAAAAATCCCCCTTACCTGCAGCCAACTGCGTAAAAAGCTGTTCATAGTTTTCTTCTGTGACCACGGCAAAGCCATTCGCCTGGAGGATCTTGGTATCCGGCCAGTCATGCCCTGACAGGGGACTGAAAAGATTGAGCTTTTCCATACTTTGCACATATTTGAGCAAGTCCTCATCGGCTTTTCTGACCAGGGGGATCCGCATGCCAATCAGGCCCTTATAGATGGGGATGCGGATAGGCAGGTACTCCTCCTCCCGCTGCTCATCGGTCATACTCCAGACCACACTGACTTCACGATTACCCTTAAGCTGTTTCAGCGCTTTACTCTGCAACAGGATCTTGTCGGTCGGAGTCAACTGGTATTTAACCCCCGTTTTCTCAAGGGCTTTTTCCAACAACTGTAGTGGGTACTGATGGCGACTGTCTTCATCCGACATGGGGCGGGGATACTTGATATTCCAGGTGGCTGACAGGGCTGGCATGGCCACCATCAGACCGATTAAAAGCGCAGACAGTCTCATTGCGTAGTTTCTCTCGCCTGTGATGTTATTACCTTAGCGAATCGAGTCTGTACAGACAAGCTGATTAACTGTTTCATACCAATCAGCAGAGATAATGGTATTACTCAATGCCGATAAATTTATGGGTTTGCAGTGATAAGCGCCAGTTTTTTTTGATACAGGTAGCAACCGCGAGGTCCGTGGCCCGCTGTTGCTGACTGATAGGTTGCAGGTAAATCATTGCTTTTGGGTTAGTCGCCGTTCTGGCCAGCAGCGCATCCAGCTCATCAATATGTTTTTGCATTGCTATGGGATGCTTAATTTCATTGGCCTTTTGCAGAGGCTGATCCAACACCTTATAGCCCCCTTTCATATTCACTTTTGGCGACAGGGTTATCCAGGTTCCAGGGTGGGCCTGGATCTCAAAGGTACCACTGGTTTCGATTTGCACGCTATAGCCCTTGTCAATCAGCAACGAGGTTAACGAAGTCAGATCGTACATGGCCGGTTCACCGCCGGTGATCACCACATGCCTGGCATGATACTTTTGCTGCTCAAATAAACTCAGCAGTTTGTGCTCATCGGCACTGAAATACTGCTCTGAGTCTGAGGTTTTCGCCAGCACCTGTTGCGTGTCGGTCTGAAAGGCCGGATCGAGCGTCCAGGTGTGCTTGGTATCGCACCAGGGGCAACCCACAGGACAACCCTGCAAGCGGACAAAAATCGCTGGTAGCCCGGTATAGAACCCCTCCCCCTGGATAGTTTCAAACATTTCATTGACCTTTAACACACTCACGTAGGGATTTTCCTTTCAGGCTGGTAAAATTAGTGCAAGCAAATGATTATAAAGGCGCAACAGATATGACACAAAGAGCAGTAGTGATCTTTTCCGGCGGCATGGACTCTTTTACCGTACTTAACAAAGCATACCGACAAGGCTTGGAGCTCTATGCCCTGTCATTCGACTACGGTCAGCGCCATCGCAAAGAGCTCGATTATGCCAGAGCCGTCTGCCAGGAGTTGGGGATCGCCCACAAGATTGTGGATATCAGCGCTATCAACAGCCTGATCGGCGGTTCATCCCTGACCGATAACATGGAGGTGGCTGAAGGTCATTACGCCGCCGAGAACATGAAGAACACTGTGGTGCCCAACCGCAATATGATCTTACTCTCAATGGCGGTGGGTTATGCTGTTTCTCTTAACGCCTCACAGGTTTTCTATGGCGCCCACTCAGGGGACCATGCCATTTACCCCGACTGTCGGCCTGAGTTTGTGCATAAGATGAATGACGTTTGCGCGATTGCCAACTATGAACCGGTTGAAATCGCCTGCCCTTATCTGGACGTCAGCAAAACCGACATCCTTACCGATGGCCTGGCCATGGGGCTGGACTACAGTAAGACCTGGACATGCTATAACGGCAGAGAAAAAGCCTGTGGAAAATGCGGCGCCTGTAATGAACGACTAGAAGCCTTTGCTGAGAACGGGGCAACAGATCCGCTGGAGTATGAGTAATACCAATCAGATTAAATAATTGGTCAGCTTAGAGCGAGTCAGAAGGGCTTAGGTCAAGGCGGCGCTTCGCAGGCATAGTGGCTCTACGTCAAGGAGCGCCAACACAGAGATAAGCCCTTCTGACCGCTCCCCCGGGCGAGGCTAAAATGCCCCCTGGCTGTGTTATGGTCCTTTGATTTAGACCCACTAGACCTTCAGGACCATGCCTTGCCAGCAAGCATTTTAGCGCTCGCTAAGTGACCAATTATTTAGTCTGATTGGTATAAACTCTACAAGAGGAAACGCGAACTCCAGCCATTAAAAAGCCCGGCAATTGCCGGGCTTTTTGGTAAGTAATGTCAACGGGAAAATTTATCTTAGTTAAGCTTCTCTTTGATACGTGCAGACTTACCGCTACGCTCGCGCAGATAGTACAGTTTGGCGCGACGAACAGCACCACGACGCTTGACTTCAATTGAAGCCACCGCAGGACTGTGAGTCTGGAATACACGTTCAACGCCTTCACCGCTGGAAATCTTCCGTACGGTAAATGCAGAGTGCAGGCCACGGTTACGCTTGGCGATTACAACACCTTCGTAAGCCTGAAGACGCTCTTTCTCGCCTTCTTTAACCCGTACCTGAACGACTACGGTATCACCGGGGCCAAATTCAGGAACGTCTTTTTTCAACTGTTCTTCTTCAATACGCTTGATGATATCTTGATTGACTTTGCTCATCATAACCTCTCATCCTGGATTAACTGTCATCTAGCTGCAGGGCTTGCTGTTGTTATTCTCATTTAAGATGTCATTCTCATCTAAGAACTCTCGCAGCAAACGTTTCTGCTCCTCAGTCAGAGCCAGGTCGTTTAACAATTCAGGGCGTCGTTGCCAGGTTCTCCCCAGCATCTGTTTTAACCGCCACTGCCTGATTTTTTCATGGTTTCCTGATAACAACACTTCAGGAACCAGGCGACCGTCGAGGTTTTCCGGACGCGTATAGTGCGGACAATCCAACAGGCCTTCGTTAAAGGAGTCCTGCTCGGCGGATTGCTCATGACCCAGTACACCGGGCACAAAACGCGCTATCGCATCCATCAGCACCATGGCAGGTAACTCCCCGCCACTTAAGACATAATCACCGATAGACCATTCTTCATCTATCTCGGCTTGTATGACTCGCTCGTCGATGCCTTCATAGCGACCGGCAACCAGGATCAGGCTGTCCTGTTCAGACAATGCCCTGACCCCTTGCTGGTCAAGTTTCTTACCCTGAGGTGATAAATAAATCACCTTCGGGCATTTTCCGGCTGCCTGTCTGGCAGAACGGATAGCGTCTGTGAGCGGCTGCACCATCATCAGCATACCCGGACCACCACCATAAGGCCGGTCATCCACGGTACGGTGTTTATCCTGAGTAAAATCTCTTGGATTAAAACACGCTACTTCCAGCAGACCGGATTTTACCGCCCGACCGAATACACCCTGCTGAGTGAAACTGTCGAACATCTGCGGAAACAAACTGACTACCCCAAACCAGCGGGTCATCAGAAATCCGGTTCCCAGTCTACCTTAATGGTACGGGCCGCCCGATCCACTTGCTTTATCACCTGTTCAGGCAAGTAAGGGATCATGCGTTCTTTCTTGGCAAAAGCGTCTTTAAGATTGGCCTGCACGATCATGACATCGTTAGAGCCGGTCTCAAATAACTCACGGACTACACCCAGGTTATAACCTTTTTCAGTCACAACCTGCATACCCACAAGCTCACGCCAGTAAAACTCACCGGCTTCAAGTTCCGGCAGCTGCTCATTGCGGATACTGATTTCCAGATTCTTCAGTCTGTCGACCTGGTCTCTGTCTTCAATACCCACCAGCTTCGCCACCAGCCCCTTGCTTTGCTGACGCCATTGTTCCACCTGAACTTCCACTTGTTTGCCATCCTGACTAATCAGCCAGGGCGCGTAATCAAATATCCCTTCAGGGGTATCAGTATAGGCAGTGATCCTGGCCCAACCTTTCACACCATAAGGCGCTCCGATTTTGCCGACCACCAGAGTTTCAGACGCGTCACTCATCCTATACCTCAGTTATGCAGCTTAAGCTGCAGCTTTTGCATCTTTGACCAGACGAGTAACGCGGTCAGACAGGCTTGCGCCATGTCCTACCCAGTACTCAACACGGTCCAGATCCAAGCGCAACTTTTCTTCCTGACCTTGTGCAGTCGGGTTGAAAAAGCCGATGTTTTCAATAAAACGGCCATCGCGCGCACGGCGGCTGTCAGCCACCACGACCTGATAAAATGGACGCTTTTTTGCGCCACCACGCTGTAAACGAATAGTAACCATATGTGCCTCAAACTCGTTAAGCGTTGACATTAACTTACTTACCCTTACGACCGGCAGGTCGAAGGGCCGCAGTATTGTACGGATCTGGGGTGTGAATGCAAGGAAATAATTGGAGCGAAGCGTGCGGGGTAAGGGGTTATAATGTGTTTTTTCATTTGAGCAAGGTACAATCAGGTTTATCTGCAATAAAAATAAATAAGATGATGATGAATAAGGGATTGCTATTGGTAGCTCAGTTTATACTGGTGATTGGAACGCCAATAGCCCATGCTCAGGTGGCCGAACCTGTTGATGAATTTATTGAACGGACTAAAACCGTTACCTACGACTGTCCAAATCCGGACGACTTTGCCGAGCTTGAAAATCACTTAACATCCAATAACCTGACTCAGTCACAAAAGTTTGCGCTACTTGTGGAAAAATCACATTTTCTTATTTGTGACGGTAAGGCATCCGATGCGCAAAGGCTTTTGTTTGAGATTACCCGCGGAGAAGGTGTAGATAAGCAAAGCTATTTTTACGCCTCAGCGATCTATCAGATTGGATTTACATACGATCTTAAAGAGCAGCCACAGCGCTGTGAGTATTATGACCAAGCACAATCACTGGCTACAGAGAGGCACAGCGATATTTACCTGAGTGCTACCCTTGGTCTGATCACAAACTGTCGTATGGATCTGTCGGTAGGTGAACGTTTGGGCATGATGTTTAATGTTCTCGAACGCTATTCGAAAACCAATAATTATCAGGCCCTGGCTCACATTCATAACAGTATCGGTCTTATCTATGGCAACCTGCAGCAGCACGTCCTTGCCGCTGAACAATACCTTAAAGCCCACGAAATGGGGCTCAAAGTCTACACCGGAAGTAACCAGTTAACGATTTTGATCAGTGCCATCAGCTCGCTACTGGCAAGTGGTCAGTATGAACGCGCCATGCAAGCCATCAATGAATTTGAGCGGATAAACCGCGATGTTGCGACGCCACTGACCAATTACTTTTACTATCATGCTCTGACGGGCTACTACTATCGGACCGGTGATATTGAAAACCTCAAAGCCGAGCTACCAGCGCTGGAAAGGGCCGTGGAACCCTTATCTAACCCAGTTTATAAAGCGATGGTAATGTGGTACCAGGTTGTGCCATGCGTGTACGAACGAGATGAGGAGTGCGTAGCAGATTATCTTCATTCATTGCAGTCTATGCATCCTGCGGTGAAGCGCCATTTGGAAAGTAATCTCGACTATCTGAAGCTGATGGTTGACATGCAGATGGTGTTGAGAGACTGGCCGCAGGCCGAAAAGGCCTTTGATAAATACGCAAGCCGAAGCAGCGCTAACAATAAACACAGCCAGTCTTCGGCCAGTATTCTGGGGGTCGCCAACCTTTATTCCAAGATTTATTCTCTGGAATCTGAGATTGAACGAGCCCGGCGCATTAAGCGCACCATTGTTGGCGTCGGTATTGCGGCATTTCTGCTCTTCACGCTGACAATAACCTATTACCTGCGTAAAAAGCACCATGCGAAGTTAACCATCGATCCTGCTACAGGCTTATTGAACAGCGATGTTGCCGTGAGCCAGATTCAAAGAGTCCAGGCCCCGGAAAAAGGCAAAACCAATGCGCTGGCACTGCTTGATCTCAGTAATTTCAGGGAGCTCAACATGGCAGTCGGCCTGGCAAAAGGTAACGAGATACTAAGAGATATCTCAAAGACCTTACAAAAAGTCACCCGGGATACCGACATTCTTGGCAGATATGGGCCAGAGCAGTTTCTGTTATGTCTTCCTAATATTGAAGAGCAGAGTGCGATGCGTTTTTTTGACAGGTTGCAAAAGGAACTGGATGAAACCCGTATGGGGCCACCAAGCCATGACAGGATAAATGTCCGCTCCAGCATGAGTATCTTTATTGCAACCGAGAGGTGGTCAGATATGCAAAGCGTTCTGGATGAGTTGCTTCTGTCTATTAATATAAAATCCGATCATTAACCGGGCAGGCTTTTGTTTACAGAGATCCTGATGGCGAATCCCCCTCCCTTCTGCCATCTTCGCGTCCTTCGTGGTTGGAGGCTTTTAGAACACGAAGCGCACGAAGAGCACGAAGAGCACGAAGAAACCTGCTGGCAGCATGGATGGTATTTCAACCACTCTGATCCCTTTGATCTCAACGGCGTACTCCCTTCGCTTTTCTGCGCCCTCTGCGTCTCCGTGGTTAGTATTTCTTTTGTTCGTGCTTTAGGTGTGGTTCGTGGTCTGCTTTTTCTCGCGCTTCGTGGTGGGTAGTAGCAAAAATTGAGAGGGGCGGCTTGTCCTCACCCCTCACTATGATCAGCGCGGAAACATACCGCCCGGGCCGCCTGGACCACCTGGGGGCATCATGCCTTTCATACGTTTCATCATCTTGCCCATGCCACCGCCAGACATCTTCTTCATCATTTTCTGCATCTGGGTAAATTGCTTAAGCAGCCGGTTCACATCCTGAATCTGCGTACCCGAACCCGAAGCAATGCGGCGTTTTCTTGAGCCCTTAATAATTTCCGGGCGCTGGCGTTCACCGGGCGTCATAGAGTTAATGATGGCTTCCATCTGATTAAAGGACTTGTCATTAGCCTTGTCTTTAATCTGTGCCGACATATTGCCCATGCCCGGCATCTTGTCCACCAGCGACATCATACCGCCCATGTTGCGCATCTGTTCAAGCTGCTCTTTAAAATCCTGCAGGTCAAAACCTTTGCCCTTCTGGACCTTTTTGGCCAGTTTCTGAGCCTTATCTTTATCAACCTTGCGCTCAATCTCCTCCACCAGGCTGAGTACATCGCCCATGCCCAGAATACGGGAGGCAACACGATCCGGATGGAAAGGCTCAAGGGCATCGGATTTTTCTCCCATGCCTAAGAATTTTATCGGCTTGCCGGTAATATGACGCACAGAGAGCGCAGCACCACCTCTGGCATCGCCGTCGGCCTTGGTCAGGATCACACCTGTCAGTGGCAGTGCATCATTAAAAGCCTGTGCGGTATTGGCGGCATCCTGACCTGTCATGGCGTCCACCACAAACAGGGTTTCAATCGGCTGAATGGCCTGATGCAGGGCCTTGATCTCGCCCATCATCTTGTCATCAACGTGCAAACGGCCGGCGGTATCCACCAATAACACATCGTAGAACTGTTTACGTGCCTGCTCGATGGCGCCCTCTACAATATCAACCGGGTTCTGGTCGACACTGGAGGGATGGAAACCCACCTGAACTTCAGAGGCCAGGGTTTCAAGTTGTTTGATCGCCGCCGGGCGGTAAATATCGGCGCTGACCACCAGTACCTTTTTCTTTTCCCGCTCCCGTAAAAATCTGGCCAGCTTACCGATACTGGTGGTTTTACCGGCACCTTGCAGGCCCGCCACCATCACCACCGCCGGCGGCTTCGAAGACAGGTCCAGTTTCTCATTCGCCTGGCCCATAATGGCCTCAAGCTCTGACTGAACAATCTTGATAAACACCTGACCGGGATTAAGGCTTTTGCTGACCTCAATACCGACGGCCTTTTCCTTAACCTGGCCGATAAATTCCCGTACCACCGGCAAGGCCACATCGGCTTCCAGCAAGGCCATTCTGACCTCACGCAGGGTATCCTTGATATTATCTTCGGTTAACCTGCCCCGGCCGCTGATATTTTTAAGGGTTTTACCTAATCGTTCGCTCAGATTCTCAAACATCTATTTTTCCTGACTTACCACCTTTGTGTCTTGACACAAACACAACAGGCTCAAAGAATGATTTTTATGCTGCAAAGTATACCTAAGTCCGTCGCGAATCTATATACGGCAATGAAGGATGTAATCAAATCATCCGCATATCACCACTGGTTTAGCCTGAACTCAGGGGATATACTTGGCACAGAAATTAACTGGCTAAGCAATCAGTTATACTCAATTAACTTAAAAGTATGGAAATCAGCGGGAGAAAAAAGCGCCTTATGCTGCTAAAGGAGAATACCGCATGTTGATACTGGCACTGGCCGTTTGTGCTCTTTACCTGATCGCCACAGGCCATATCAGCGCCAGATTATTTCACCATGAAGGGCCAAAACATAAGCTGTCAATCCTGGTGGGAAGTCTTGCAGTAATAGCCCACCTGGTGCTGGTGCTCGACGGTATATTCAGTGGCTCCGGCCAGAATATGAGTATCCTTAACGTAGCGTCACTGGTGGCGTTGATGATTACCCTGTCGATGACTATCGCCTCATTCAGTCTGCCCAATGCCCTGCTCCTGCCGATGGTGTACGGTTTTGCAGCAATAGTGGTGTTGATCAATCAGCTCATTCCCGATTCCTATGTGATATATATCGATATGCGCCCGGCACTGATTGCTCATATCACCCTGGCATTGTTTGCCTATGGCTGTCTGATGATCAGCATGTTATACGCGCTGCAGCTGTCCTATATTAATTTCAGGCTGAAACACAAACAGGTATCGCTGCTGCACTCCTCACTGCCGCCACTGATGATAGTGGAAAGGATCTTCTTCAGATTGCTGCTGATCGGCACGGCGATACTCACCCTGTCGCTGATCAGCGGCTTTGTGTTTCTGGATGATATGTTTGCCCAGCATCAGGCCCACAAAACCCTGCTGTCACTGATTGCCTGGCTGCTGTTCAGCATTTTGCTACTTGGCCACCATAAACTGGGCTGGCGCGGCAGACCCATCATCATCGGCACAGTGACTGGCGCATTGATTCTGACTCTGGCATATTTTGGCAGTCGGTTCGTAAAAGAAGTTTTGCTGGGAATGTGATGGCAAGTTTGGCACACTCCCTGGTCTGATGAGAAGGGCATGGCTGTTAGCAGCCGGTTCAGAAAACTAAACAGGAATCCTTTTTGGACGAAATCACCACCGGTTCGCTATTTATTCTGCTGACCGTCTTAATTGTACTCTCTGCATATTTCTCCAGCTCGGAAACCGGCATGATGTCGATAAACAGATATCGGCTCAAGCATCTGGTTAAAGAAGATCACAGCGGCGCCAGGAGAGTGCATAAACTGTTGCTAAGACCCGATCGGCTGATCGGTCTCATTCTTATTGGCAACAATCTGGTCAATATCGCAGCGTCGGCAGTGGCAACGATCATTGGGATGCGACTGTTCGGGGATATTGGTATCGCTATTGCGACCTTTGCACTGACACTAGTGATACTGGTGTTTGCAGAGGTTACCCCGAAAACCCTGGCAGCGCTGTATCCTGAAAAAATATCCTTCCCAAGCTCTTTTATTCTTTTACCTCTGCTGAAAATCTTCTATCCGCTGGTCTACATCATCAACGGTTTTACCAACGGCATTTTAATCCTGTTTCGAATCAACCCGGCCAGCAGTGGTGGAGACAGCCTCAGTCGTGAGGAACTTCGCACCGTCGTACATGAGGCGGGCGCCATGATCCCCAAACAGCACCAGGAGATGTTGGTGGGCATACTGGATCTGGAAAAAGTCACCGCCGAAGACATCATGATCCCAAGAAATGAGATTGTCGCTATTGATGTTAACGATGACTGGAAGTCTATTCAAAAGCAGTTGTTTCATTCGCAGCACACTCGGGTATTGTTATATCGCGACAATATTGATGACGCTGTTGGCTTTTTGCATATGCGCGACGCGCTTAAATTACTGACTAAAGATGAGTTTTCCAAAGCCAGCTTACTGAGGGCGGTACGGGAAATTTATTTCACCCCTGAATCTACTCCTCTGCATACACTGTTATACAAATTCCAGGCGGCCAAAGAGCGCATCGGTCTGGTAGTAGACGAGTATGGAGATATTCAGGGGCTGGTAACGCTGGAAGATATTCTCGAAGAGATTGTGGGTGATTTCACCACCACTATTTTGCCCACACACAGCAAAGAGGTGAATCTTGAGTCAGACGGCAGTGTGCTGGTTGATGGCAGCGCCAATATCCGCGACCTCAACAAAGAAATGGGTTGGCAGTTCCCCACCGAGGGCCCAAAAACACTGAATGGCTTAATCATTGAGCATTTTGAGGAAATTCCCCAGGTGAATCTGTGCTGCAGGATCGCAGGTTACCCACTGGAGATCATTGAAAACAATGAGAATATGGTGAAATCTGTACGCGTAATGCCAACCTTTTATCAGACCCCAACTGACAATAAGGCAGAAAATCAGAACAACTAGTCTTTGTTTTTCTCCGAGGCGGATTGTGCGGCCCTGTCAGCCTCTTCCCTGCGTTTGAGAATAATGGACTTGAGTCGCTCAACATTATCGTTCAGGCGCGTTAAACCACTGAAGATATCTTCCAGTTCTTTATCCCGCACCAGATCTGACTGCTCAATATGATTTTCCAACACCTGCTGCAAATAAGCAGGTAGTGTTTTACCTGACATGCCTCTCCCCTCCTCTGCTCTTTATCGGAAGTCGCCCGCGAAGCTGAAGAAAAAGTTAGCAATTTGTTCAGGGTTAACAACTTTGTCAGGGAATATACTGACGAACCAGATTAGCCTGTGCCGAGCTGACATCAAAACTGAGTTCGGCGACACCGGCCGTTGCAAAGAGCAACGAATGCTGTTGCTGGCACAGAGCATCAACCAGAGCGCTGACAAAAGGCATATGGCTGACAATAAGTATACTGGTCAGCTCTGGCCGGGTTTCAATCAACGCCCGAAGGTAGTCACGAAAGTCTGTCGCATCGCCATAAGGGGTTACATCTTCGGTTTGCATCACTTCTGTCACCGGCACCTGACGCTGCACAGACCTGAGCGTTTGCCGCGCCCGGACATAGGGACTGACAATAGCCAAACTGACCTGTTCAGCACTCTGGCTAAGCCACTTGCCCGTAGCAACAGACTCGGCTTGCCCCAGGGGCGTAAGCTCCCGGCTGGCATCCTGGGAAAAACGGCTTTGTGCCTCACCATGACGCATAATGAAGATTTGCATTAACTTGAAATATCCTGAAAACTGCAATGGAGTTGCAATTGCATAGATTATCCTATTTCATAACCTGTAAACACCCCCGAAGGCATGACAACTGGTGATTCAAAGCAAACATGATCAATGCCGCTACCAGCATTTAACCCTGGCTAATGGCTTGCGCGTTTTACTGGTAGAAGACACCGACACCAGAAAGTCTGCGGTTTCGGCAACTATTGCTATGGGACACTTTCAGGATCCCGCAGACTGCGAAGGTCTGTCACACCTGCTTGAACATATGCTGTTTCTGGGATGTGAAGGCTATAACAGCCCCAACCATCTGGCGGATTACCTGTCTTCATGGGGGGGACATGTTAATGCCTGGACGGGTACTGAACACTCAAGCTTTTATTTTGATGTGCTGACACAAGGTCTGGAACCCGCACTGGCCCAATTTGCTGCGATGCTGCAACGCCCTGAGTTTTCCGCCACTAATATTGAATCTGAAACGCAGTCCATTGACGCGGAATTCCGTCTCAAACAACAGGACGACCTGCGCTGCCTGTACCAGGTACACAAAGAAACCTGTAATCCTGAGCATCCTTTCAGCAAGTTTTCGGTCGGCAACCTGCAGGTTTTTTCCCGCTTCAGCAGCTCTGAGCTGAAAAACATGCTGGAGACAATGCACACTGAACATTATCGGGCCAGCAATATCACTCTGTGTGTGGTTTCCGATTTACCCCTCAGTCAGAGCAAGAGCATGGTATGCAACTATTTTGAGTCTATATCTGGCGGACAAGAAGCCTCTGCGCCCAACGAATTGCCGCCACTGTATTTACCCGAGCAGCTCGGATTAATTCTCAAAGTGGTGCCGATTAAGACCGCCAGACGGATGATCGTCACCTTTGCCCTGCCCGATGTACAACCCTATTACCGCAGCAAACCGCTCTATCTGCTGAGTCATCTGATTGGGGACGAAGGTCAGGGCAGCCTGCTTTATCATCTTAAAAAACAAGGCCTGGCGACCAATCTAAGTGCCGGCGGTGGCATTCAGGGTAGCAATTTTAAAGACTTTAATATTAACCTTCAGCTGACTGCGCAAGGAGCCGAACAGTGGCCAAAAGTATTGTCAGATGTTTTCGCCTATCTGCAATTAATCAAAACTGAGGGGGTCAGCCCCTGGCGATTCGATGAAAGAAAACAGTTCAATCAACTGGCCTTCGACTTTCATGATAAACCCAAAGCCATGGATATGGCATCAAACCTTTCCGTACAAATGCATCATTATCCTGCTGAGCATGTCCTGATAGGAGACTATCTGATGGAGAGCTATGAGCCGGAGCTGGTCAGCTCATTACTGGCACAGATGAATCCGGATAATATGCGTTTGAAACTGATTATGCCGGAGCTGAAAACGAACCGGGAGGCTCGCTGGTACTCTACCCCGTATGCCGTAGAGAAACTCTCCGCGCCTCTGCGCCAACAATTGCTTGATGCCCCGGTGCCTGCGTCAATGAAGCTGCCAGAGGCCAATCCTTATCTTTGCGTACGCACCGAGCCCGGACGCGCCAATCCCGAATTCCATCTGCCACAGCCACTGATTAGTGACAAGGGCTTCAAATTCTGGTTTGGTCAGGACCCCGATTTCAAACAGCCAAAGGGGGAGCTGTATCTGTCCTTCGACAGCGGCGCCATTGAGAACGATCCTGAGTTGCGGTGCTATAAACGTATCTGGACCAGCATTGTGCAGGAAAAACTCAGCCAGAATTATTATCAGGCCATGATCGCCGGGCTGAATTTTCATTTTTATGCGCATCAGGGAGGCTTTTCCCTGCATACCAGCGGCTTTAGTGACAGACAGTTTGAGTTGGCTGAGAAAATGCTGCTGGATGTGATCCGGTTTGACTTCAGCGACAGCCAATTTGAACGGGCCAGAGCAAGACAATGGCAGGCGATGCAGAATAACCTGCTGAACAAACCAATCAACAGGCTATTTACCCGCCTGTCAGTACTGTTGCAGCCATTGTCAGACTCACCTCTGGAGATGCTGCCAATTCTGGACTCAGCCACTCCAGACACCATGCGGACAATGCAAGGTCGTATTTTAGAGAAGATGCACCTCGATGGTTTTGCCTACGGCGACTTCACAGAAACCGAGGCACGTCAGTTTGCCGATAACATAAATACAAAAGTGCTGAGAGACGTACAACCTATGTCTGCCATTGCGCGCCGGATTGTCAGTCTCGAGTCTGCACAGCGGTATCTTTTGCCGGTGCGCTGCCAACCTGGCGAGAATGCGGTATTGCTTTATCTGCAATCTCCGGATAACAGCATTACCAGTATCGCCAGCACGATACTTACTGAACAGTTGCTGGCCGGCCCCTTTTTCAACCAGCTACGCACTGAAAAACAACTGGGCTATGTAGTGGGTTCAGGATATATGCCCTATAACCAGCACCCCGGTGTTGGCTTTTATATTCAGTCACCAAATTACTCACTGGAAGAGCTGGTGATGCACATTGACGACTTTTTACTTAAAGGACCCGAGCTGATGCTGTCTATAGCAGAACAGGAATGGCAAGGGGTTAAGTCCAGTATCAGCAAACAATTAATCGCCCGTGACACCAGTTTATCGATGCGCAGTCAGCGTCTGTGGCTTGCGATTGGCAATCAGGACTATGAGTTCAATCAGCAACACAGATTAAGTGCTCAAATTCAGGATATCAGCAGGGCGCAAGTGGCCGATTTTTTCAGACAGCAGATCAACAAAGAGCATCCCGCTCAGGTATTGCTTTATAGCCAACCCACCCAACTCAGCCACACTTCACTGGCAGGGCAAATGATCAGCAATATGACCAATTTCAAGGCAAATGCCGCTCTGGTGCCATAAAGCCCCTGCTTTTAGCAGCATATTCTTTGACTTGCATGCCAACATCTTTTACTTTAGGAAGCCTTACGCCTTATGCGCAGCGGGATAGCGCGATCTATATTCGGGTTAAGGATGACTGAAGGTGAAACACTAAAATTATTATAAAAAGCAGCGTACGCTGCCACAAAGGTGTCCTTTGCGTGTTTCGTTGACTAATCTGGCTTGTTTATTGTCAGTTCTGACTATGCTCGGCTGTTATCCCCTGACAGCCGCTGCCACAACGGATATTTCTGCGCTGCAATTTGACAATTACTCTGTCGCCGAGGGCCTTACCCAATCTACTGTTATCGATATTATTGAAGACAAACAAGGTTTTATCTGGGTTGCCACTGCTGACGGACTTAATCGTTTCGATGGTTATAAGTTTAAGCAGTATCGTCATAATCCGGATGATCCTTCCAGCCTGCCGAATAAGTTTGTACGAAAATTGTTTATCGACCAAAAGGAAAGATTGTGGGTAGGTACCGAAAAAGGACTGGCCCGCTACTCCCCAGATAGTGATAATTTTCGCCGTTACACCAGCCAAAACAGTAACCTAAAAGGTGGGAAGATTTGGACAATCACAGAAACCTCAGAACAGACTCTGTGGATCACTGATGAATCCCATATTTACGAATATCATGAACAATCTGATAATTTCAGTATTGTTAACTTGGCAGGAACCGAGCATTTTCCCGAAATAACAGTAGTCAAAGAAGAACACAACCGATTGTTGTTAGGAAGTTATGGTCATGGAATCCGGATCCTAGACCAAATTGACAATAAACTATATGAGTTGAATGGCGATAATCCATGGGAACTCGTCATACCAGCACGCACTCTACTTGATGTCTTAAAAGTTGATAACCAACTCTGGCTGGCAACAGAACAGGGGGTTTTTGTGCTGGACAAGAATCTGAAATTGGTAAAATCTCTTAGCCCTCTGTCATCCCCCTCATTACCAGGTTATACAGTGCGCACTCTGGCACAAGGACAAAATGGAGATATCTGGATTGGTACCACGGAAGGTCTAAGCATATTAACCCCTGACACAAATAACAGTCTGACCATCGGTCAGAATAACGACGCTTTGGTATCTCTGCGCAGCCGATATATTTTTAGACTGTTTGTTGATAGCAAAGGTAGTCTATGGCTGGGTAGTTATTCCGGTGGTCTACACAGATTTAATGAGAACGCCGCCTTTATTAAACATTATGAATCCATCCCCCAAAGTAATATCGCGTTGTCTGACAACATGGTATGGGCACTGTCGGAGTCGGGAGATGGTAATATCTGGATAGCTACACAATTTGGTGGACTTAACCTGTTTGATCCTAATACGGGTGAGTTTACACATTTCCTAAAGGACTTTTCTCACTCTATTTGGGATATGTCGATCGATGAGAAAGACAGAATCTGGTTGGCAACAATTGATGGCGTGTTTGTTTATCAACTGGCAAAAGATAAAGCTCCTGTTCAGGTAAAGCATCTTCTGGCCGGCGAATTAATTGAAAATATCAATTTGGCAGCTAACAAAGCATGGTTATCATCCGCCGGAACGGTTACCTCCATCTCACTGGAGGATTTCGAAGTAGAGCGTGTGCAGGTTGCTAACAGCAAGGGGCAACTAGTAAAACCTGACATAGTGGACAGCAAAGGAAATGTGTGGCTGATATCTAACAGCAACATAAGCTTGTTTAATCTGGAGACCCAACAGTTCAATCATTTACTCACTCAATCAGTTCAGGATTCATCACCTTTCTCTAATGCAAATTCAGTAATTGAGGGCGATAACTATTTCTGGGTCTCAAGCCTCAAAAGTGGTTTGTACAAACTGGATAAAGAGACATACCAACCGGTTCAGCATTTTAATAAAGATAACGGCTTGTCTGATAATGTGGTGCTGACCATGTTATTAGATAAAGAATATTTATGGGTGGCAACCTTCCGGGGGATAGACCAGATAGCCCTTAGGGATGGCAAAATAGTCCGGCATATTTCAAGGGCGCAACTCGATTACAATGAACTGAATGAGTCAGCCGGGCTGATTACCAGAAATGGCAATATTCTTTTTGGCGGCACCAATGGCTTTCATGTATTCAGGCCGGAAAGGCTTTCAGATTCAGTTAAAGCCACCGACTTGAAACCAACGATTACTGAATTGCAGATTCTTAATCAGCAGGTAGGACTTAATGATATTGGCAGTCCGCTGGACAAGCCTATTCACCGCACAACGGAACTGACGCTTGAGAATAACGCCTCCCCGTTTTCGTTCGGGTTTGCCCGGATTAACCCCGTCAACGCCAATTCCATCAACTATCGCTATCAGATGCAGGGGCTGTCTGATCAGTGGCTGGAAGCGGATAATCGCATTCGCCAGGCCAGTTTTACTAATCTGGGATTCGGAGACTATGTTTTCAAAGTTCAGGCCAGAGAGCTTGACGGTCCCTGGTCTGAGGCTACGGCGCTAAAAATACGCATTAAGTCGCCATTGTGGCTGCACCGCTATGCACTGATTATTTATGCCCTGTGTGGCTTTTTAATCCTCAGCTATTGGTACAATCAATATCAGCACCGTAGGAATAGTCAGAAGCGAGTACAGGACAGTGAAGAGCGTCTGAAGCTGACGCTGTGGAGCAGCGGCGACGAACTCTGGGACTGGGATATCCCCAAAGGGGAAGTTTTCCGTTCCAATATCTGGGGTATTATGGATTTTCCACAGGATAATCAACGGGTAGTCACCGAGTTACCCTCAAATATTCATCCCTCAGATATCTCCAGAGTCCGTGAGACACTGGCTGAACACCTGCAGGGACAGAGTGAGTTTTATGAAATCACCTACCGGGTAAAGAACTTCAGCGGAAAGTGGGTCTGGTTACTCGACAGGGGTAAAGTCGTTACCTGGTCAGCGGACAAGAAGCCGTTGAGAATGACAGGCACCCTGAAAAATATCAGTCATCTTAAAGAAGCAGAAGAGCAGCTTCGCCTGTTTAAACGCTCTATCGAAACCATTTCAGACGGCGTTTTTATTACCGACACCAGTTTCAGAATCGTTTCTGTGAATCAGGCTTATTGTCATCATACCGGTGAGACTAAACAAAAAGCCCTTGCCAGTTATCTGAATTTCGAGCAGTACCCGCCAGCCTTCACCGAAGAGGTGCGCAAGGCGCTGAAACAGAAAGGCAACTGGAGTGGTGAAATTGAATCAACACGCCATGGTAATGAGCGTTATGAGATCGATCTCAATATCGACGCCATTCATGATGAAAATGGTAATGTCAGTCACTTTGTCGGTGTGTTCTCCGACATCACCTCGCGCAAGCAGACAGAAAAAGAACTGTTGCAGCTGGCCAACACCGATACGCTGACCGGCCTGCCAAACCGTTCATTTTTCCAGGCCAGCCACCAGAACCTGATCAGGCGCACCACCTCTCATGCCCTGATTTGTATGGATATGGATAATTTCAAAAAGATTAATGATTCCATGGGACATCAAACCGGCGATTTGCTGATTAAACAGATCGCCAACAGATTGCAGAAGATTACCGGTACCAGCTCCACCTGTTACCGTCTCGGTGGCGACGAATTCAGCATTCTGATTGAAAACACTACCGATGTGCACCGCATCACCCATCTGGCACAGAGTATTCTGGATGATATGGCACGCTCTTTTGTCATCAATCGTCAGGAGTTCGTTTTGGGTGCCAGTCTGGGTATCGCTTTTTACCCGGAGGATGGCAAAACCCCGCAGGAACTGTTGAAAAATGCCGATACCGCCATGTATTTTGCCAAGAATGCCGGCGGCAATAAGTACCAGTTTTTCAGTGGTGAAATGAATCAGAATGCGGTACGCCAGTTGCAGATAGAGAACCTGATCAGACATGGAATTAAAGAAGATCTGTTCAGTGTCTATTATCAGCCCAAGGTCGATATTGCTTCGGGTCAGTTAGTCAGCATGGAAGCCCTGGTGCGTTTCGAACATCCGGAAAAAGGCATTGTCAGCCCGGATCAGTTTATTCCGCTGGCCGAAGAGACCGGACAGATTATCGATATCGGTGATATTGTACTGCGCAAGGCCTGCGAGCAGACACAGGAGTGGGTTAAGAAAGGGCTGTTCACCGGCCGGGTCGCCATCAATATTTCTGCCCGACAGTTTGAGCTGCCGGACCTGGATCGACGTATTGAGCAAGTGCTAAAAGAAACCGGCTTGTCGGCACTGCACCTGGAATGCGAGATCACCGAAGGGACCCTGATGCAGCATCCTGAGCAGTCGCTGCAGCTGATGCAGCGCCTTCGTGAAATGGGTATTCATCTCGCCCTGGATGATTTCGGTACAGGCTATTCATCCCTGGCCTATCTTAAGCGCTTCCCGCTGAACACGCTTAAGATAGATAAAGCCTTTATTGATGAAATTGCCACCAGCTCTGTGGACAGGCATATGACCAGTGCGATTATCACTATCGCCCATAACCTTGGCCTTAAGGTTGTGGCAGAGGGCGTAGAAGAAGAACAGCAGCTAAGTATATTGCGTCGTTATGAGTGTGAGATGCTACAAGGCTACCTGTACAGCAAGCCATTAAGCGCAGAGCGCTTTACCCGACTGTTGATTGAAAATCGCCACCTGTCCAAGCTGATAAAACAACAAAATCTCTGAACTGATACCGGGCTCCCGGATTTCCTCTGCTATTGCTTCTGACAAAGCGGTCAAACCTTGCCGCATCAGCCACTTTTCATCCCTCCCCCTGAAATACTTTGCCTCTGAGAAAAATCATCATAGGAGTCAAACCGTTGCCATTGCGCGCCTGAACAGGATTAGCGTCACTGACGGGATTTTGACAGCTTTAAAAAATGCAACCCTGATAACCATACCTTTGTATACATTTCAATAAGTTACAACACCTGGCACAGCTTTCGCTATGTATTTGCCGGCAGCTGACAACAGCTGTTAAGAATAATTAACCCGATTGGAGAGAAATCATGTTGAAAGCTTATGCAATGGCTCTTGTTATGACTACTGCCGCCCCTGTTGCTGATAAAGCGGCCGATGGTGCCAAGAAGCAGGTACAGACTCAGGCTCCTGCTACCCAGATCTGGAAGCCAGGTTCAGTGCGCATATAATGCAAAGCTTGTTGTTCGGGATTGCCTGAATAGCAGAAGAATTCAAAAAAGAGAGCCTGGCTCTCTTTTTTTATGCTCGCAGATAAGCGCAGCTGAAACTCCGCACCCGGCGAAGCGCCATACGTCTTTTTACATTAAACAGCGGCAAAACCAGGGGCCCGAACACCAGCCCGGCCAATCCCCAGCGTTTGGCACTCAGGCCACTGCGAAAACTTTCTACATAGCAAAATAACGCCGAAACCAGACAGGCCAATAATCCGATAATCATAATCTGCATCCGAAAAAGAAAAAGGCTGCCTGTGTGATCACAGGCAGCCTTATTATACCAATCCGAACTTATTTTTTAGTTCTTTATTCGTTAAAGCTATGTTAAGAAGAGGTTGCTAGTAAAAACCTTTTCCCTCATCGGCCATGCTCCTGAGTGATGCGGCTGGAGCAAAGCGGTCACCATAGAGCCCCTGGTAATGTTCCAGCCTTGCCACCACATGATCGATTCCCAGGCTATCCATATATCTGAATGGGCCGCCCAAAAACGGTGGGAAGCCAATACCGAAGATGGCGCCGATATCGCCGTCCCTGGGACTGCGAATCACATCCTCATCCAGACACATTGCCGCTTCATTAAGCATCAGCAAAATACAACGTTCGGCTATCTGCTCGTGGCTGAATTGCTGTGAAGGTGACAAACCAAGCAAACTGTATACAGACTCATCCACTTCCTTGCCTGGCTTCTTACCGCTGTAGAGATACAGGCCCTTCTTATTCTTTTTACCCTTACGGTCGTCGGCTAACAGCTTGTCAAACGCATCAGGCGCCTTAAACCTGTCGCCCAGTTCTTCTACCAGTATGGGAGAAATCTTGGCACCGATATCAATTCCCACTTCATCCAACAATTTCATCGGGCCAACCGGAAAACCAAAGTTGAGTAATGCTTTATCTATCTGCTCAATGGGCTCACCGCTTAGCAGCACGTTAGCCGCCTCGTTCATATAGGGTGCAAGAATACGGTTAACATAGAACCCTGCGCCGTCCTTTACCACTATCGGTGTCTTGCCCTGCTTACGGGCAAAATCTACTGTGGTGGAAATAGTCTGATCGTCTGTTCCCGGATGAGGAATCACCTCTGCCAACGGCATTTTATCCACGGGTGAAAAGTAGTGCAGTCCAATCACCTGCTCAGGCCTTTTTGCCTCAGCGGCGATTTTGCCAATCGGGATGGAAGAGGTATTAGTAGCAAAAATCGTCTTTTCATGACAATTTTCTTCGATATCGGCCACCATCTGTTGCTTAAGTTTGAGATCTTCAAATACCGCTTCGATCACAATATCCACATTCTTAAAACCGGAATAATCCGTGCTGCCTGTCAGCAGTGACAATTGCTTCTGCATTTCTGATTTACGCATAAAGCGCCGTTTGACCTTCTTAATCAGCAGGTCATAGCTGTATTTGATGGCATTGGCGATACCTTCGGAGCGTATGTCTTTGATCCGCACCGGTAAACCGGCTTTAGTCGCGGTGACATAGGCTATTCCGCCCCCCATCAGGCCGCCACCAAGCACCGCTGTTCTGTGCAATGACCCAGGTTCAACCCCTTCAACACCGGTTTCTTTCTTCATTTCGGTGGTAGCAAAGAAGATATTGCGTAACTGTTTTGATTCCGGTGTCATCACCAACTGACCAAAATAGCGGGCTTCTTTCTCATAGCCTCTGGAGCCACTGACCCCTGCCTCTATGCAGTCAATGATGCGCTCAGGGGCTGGGTAATTGCCGCGGGTCTTAGTCAGCGTCTTCTTGCGCGCCTGCTTAAACAAAAAGTTACGCCCAAAGGGGGTGCGTTCAAGAACCTGATTCATCAGGCTGAGTTTGGGCCCTTCACGATTGGGCTTGCGTTTTTTAGCAAACTGCACCGCTACATCCATCAAAATTGACAGCGGCACCGCATCATCCACCAGACCATCCCGCTTCGCCTGTTTAGGCCTCAGCTGTTTACCCGTCAGCATCATGGTCATGGCTTTCTGTATGCCAATAAGTTTCGGCAAACGTTGAGTACCACCGGAGCCCGGCAACAAACCTAACTGCACTTCCGGCAGGCCCATGGCGGTCTTATCTTCATCACTGCAGATGCGATAGTGACAGCACAGAGCCAGTTCCAGTCCTCCGCCTAAGGCGGGGCCATGAATTGCCGCCACCACCGGAATTTTCATATTTTCGATACGCTGGAACATCTGCTGACCGGAGCGGGACAACTCTTCTGCATCCTCGGCGGACTGGCAGTCAGCTAACATGCTGATATCAGCCCCAGCGACAAAAGAGCCGGATTTGCCACTGGCAACGACCAGCCCCTTAACGCCCGGATCTTTATCAATTTCATCCAGTTGTTCGGATATTTGCTCGGCGAATTCGGCCTTGAGGGTGTTCATGCTTTCACCGGGTACATCCATGGTCAGGATGGCAATACCGTCTTCACGACGCGATAAACTAAACGCACTCTTATTTGTTGACATTATTGCCTCCTTATTCCGTTTCCAGAATCATGGCAGCCCCCAGGCCCCCTGCAGCACAGGCGGTAACCAGACCGGTTCCGCCGCCACGACGATTCAGTTCATTTAACATTTGGGTAATCATTCTTGTACCGGTAGCAGCAAAGGGATGGCCATAAGCGATAGAGCTGCCCATCACATTAAATTTATCCATATCAATTTCGCCGGTGGCCTTGTTCCGCCCGAGCTTTTCCTTTGCAAAGGTATTACTGGCAAACATTTTTATGTTGGCCAGAGTTTGTGCAGCAAAGGCTTCATGCATCTCGATCAGGGTCAGATCCTTTAAGGTCATGCCTGCCCGGTCCAGGGCGATGGGCGTGGCGTAGGAGGGCCCCATCAGCATATCGTGCCACACATCTATGGCCGAAAACGCGTAACTGCGAATATAGCCCAGCGGCGTATAGCCCAATTCTTTGGCGCGGCTCTCTGTCATCATCAGCACTGCCGAAGCGCCATCGGTCAGCGGCGTCGCATTGGCAGCAGTCACGGTACCGTATTTACGGTCAAACACAGGTCGCAACTTGGCGTAGCTTTCCAGTTTGGAGTCGAAGCGCACATTATTATCCTGCTCCAGCGCGCCTTTATAGGGTTCGGCATAGGCGGTCATCACTTCGTCTTTGAGTTTGCCCTCCTCCCAGCTTTTCGCTGCATTTCTGTGAGAGCGATGCGCCAGCGCATCCTGATCTTCGCGACTGATTTGATGGGTTTTAGCCATCTGTTCAGCCGTATCCCCCATAGAAAGCCCGGTAGAATACTCCGCCACAGCCGGCGGTACGGGTAACAGATCTTTAAAGCCAAGACGCTTGATCACATTCCACTTCTGCCCCAGTGTTTTAGTTTTTTGCAGATCCACCAGAGCCCTGGCCAGATTCTTTGAAACCCCGATAGGCGACACGGAAGTAGAATCGGCACCACCAGCCAGCCCCACCTGAATATTGCCCGCCATCATCGACTCGGCAATGTTGACTGTAGCCTGAAAACTTGTCGCACAGGCCCTGGAAACACTATAAGCATCGGTATGTACCGACATGCCGGTACCCAGTACGATTTCTCTGGCAATATTCGGCGCTTCGGGCATTTGCACGACCTGCCCATAGACCAGTTGTTCTACCAGCTTAGGGTCGACATTAGCCCTGACCAACATTTCATTGACCACCATTTTGCCGAGATCGACGGCCGGAACACCGTGAAAGTAGGTGGCCATCTTCGCAAAAGGGGTGCGTAATCCGCTGACAATGGCTATGCGATCGCCTTTTTGGGTCGCCACACGGGGTGCAGCTGATTTTTTGCTGGTAGGCATAAAAGATCCTTATATAGTGGTCTGACCTGTTAGGTGGTGATTGTACTCTTTAGCAGGTAAATTTCAAATTCTAGTACAAGGATCTACTAATAGCGTGCGGATAAGTCGCTGTATTTAAAGAATCAATCACCGAGACGAATCATATCCGCCGCTTTTTCAGCGATCATAATCACAGGCGCATTGGTATTGCCACCGATCAGGGTCGGCATAACAGAAGCATCGATCACCCTTAAACCTTCAATGCCCTTTACTTTCAGATTAGGGCCGACCACGGTCATAGGATCATCGATACTGCCCATTCGGCAGGTACCAACAGGATGATAAATGGTCTCAGCATGCTCCCGGATAAAACTCAGTACCCCTTCGTCATCAACGACATTCTGGCCCGGCAGCATTTCTGTACCCTGTACATCAGCAAAAATGTCATCCTCCAGTATTCTGCGTGCCAGTTTTACCCCTTCGAGCATCACCTGGCGGTCATCAGGGTGCTCAAGATAGTTAGGATCAATCAGCGGCTGCGCCCACGGGCTGGCCTTATTCAGACGGATCTGACCACGGCTCTTTGGATATAAACAGCACACATGCAAACCAAAGCCATAGCCCCCCACCAGCGTTTTGCCATGCTCTTTTAATATGGCGGGTAAGAAGTGAAACTGAATATCCGGTATTCCGCCGGCTTTTGAGGTAGAGGCAAACCCTCCTGCCTCGGCGATATTGCTGGTCAATAACCCTTTGCGGTCAAACAGGTATTGCCAACCGGCGCGCAGATACCCAGGCAGAGCTCTCAGGGTCAGGCCGTAACCACCGGCACCTTTACATTGATATTGCACAATGGCGTCCAGGTGGTCCTGTAAATTTTGCCCCACCCCAGGTAAATCCATCAGCGGCTCGATACCGCATTCCCGTAAATGTTGTGCAGGACCGATACCGGACAGCATTAACAACTGCGGGCTGTTGATAGCACCGGCACATAACAGCACTTCCCTGCTGGCAGTGAGCGTTTTTGTTCCGATATCTGAATGTAACTCAACGCCGGTGGCACGACACTTCTCGAACAGGATGCGACGCACGGCTGCTCGGGTAATGATATGCAGGTTCTCACGGTTTTTGACGTCGCTGAGATAGGCCTTTGCCGAAGAACAGCGCTGGCCATTTTTCTGGGTGACCTGATAGGCACCAATCCCTTCGCGATTATCCCGGTTAAAATCCTGCAAATGCTTCAGGCCCACCGATTTTCCGGCCTGAATAAAACGTTCGGTTATCGGGCTCAGATAGCGCAGATCACTTACTGCCAGTGGGCCACCAACGCCATGGAAGGGATCTTCACCATGCTGCTGATCCTCGGATTTTTTAAAGTAAGGCAATACCGACTGCCAGTCCCAGCCCGAAGCACCCAGTTGCTGCCAGTGATCATAATCCTCTTTCGCGCCACGGATATAGCACATGGCATTAATAGAGCTCGATCCCCCCAGGGTTTTTCCCCTCGGCCAGTAGAGCTGACGCTGATCCAGATGTTGTTGAGGCTGCGTGTAATAATTCCAGTTGATTGATTTGAAGCGGGTCAACAGGGCCAGGCCGAAAGGAATATGGATCAACGGATTGTTGTCAGGCACACCGGCTTCGAGCAGGCATACCTGACAGGCAGGATCTTCAGATAGCCTTGCCGCCAGTGCAGCACCGGCTGACCCGCCCCCTACTACGATATAGTCAAAGTCTTTTAAGTCTGTCACTGCCACAATGCTGCCAATCTGCCTGCGCGGAACACCCGCCAATCAACACATCGTACCAGTGAATCAGGAATTAGAAAACCAGTACCTTTATCGCTATCTGTTCCTGCCGTATTGCTCATGGGATGAGACCCAATCCGAAGATGAAATAGCAGATGCCAATGAAATTTCCCCTGCCAGTACCACTGCCGCTACAATCTCTGCAAACTTATTGACTGTTCCTTTGCCATGGCATCCCAGCAGTTCCAGACACTCCCGCTGGGTGCCTATGCCGGTGCCACCACCATGGGTGGCGACAATCAGCGACGGGATGGTGATAGAAAGATACAAGTCTCCTTCACTGGTCAGTTCAGAGTAGAGAATGGCGGCAGAAGATTCCGAGACATTGGCCACATCCTGGCCGGTGGCAATAAACATGGCGGTAATGCCATTGGGTGAGTGCAGCCCTGTGTTATTAACACCTGACAGAAAAGAGCCCACGCCGGCGACCCGGCCATGGTAATCAATTTGCCGCGGATCCACCCGCATCACCTGTAGCAGATGCTCCCGTTTTATCGTCACTTCGGCTGTCACCCTTTTACCACGGGTGCGCATGATATTTATATGAGATGCCTTTTTATCGGTGGCAAAATTAGATTCCAGATAAAAGTTTTTAATACCTTCGTAATGGTCAAGGATCCAGCCACAGGCCGCAAAGGTGGCGCGACCTACCATGTTCTGCCCTGCGGCGTCACCGGTTTTGAAGTTAAAACGCAAGAAGGCAAATTTATTCGACAGAAAATTATCGATATAGGTGAGCTTACCCACAGAGGTAGTGGATTCGGCTTCGGCCTTGATGGTCTCAAAGTTATTCTTCACCCACTGGACAAAATCCCTGGCTCCCCTGGCATCTTCAAATACAAATACCGGAGCTCTTTGCATGGCATCATCCACTACGGTGGATTTTACACCGCCACTCATATTCAGTAATTTCATGCCCCGGTTGTAGGACGCTACCAATGTGCCTTCAGTAGTCGCCAGCGGGATCATAAATTCTCCCTGAGCATGTTCTCCGTTGATGGTAAAGGGACCCGCTATGCCTATAGGCACCTGCGCCACACCAATAAAATGCTCAATATTGCCATGCAACTGTTGGGGGTCGATAGAATACTTGCCCACATGGTTGATCTTCGCACCGCTGAACTTCTCAAAATACTGCTGACGGGTTTTTATAATTGACTCGCCATAGTCGTCCATTTCGTCACGGGGAATCTTGTTCTCAGCCACCTTATCCTCGGTAACCACATCTTCCACTTCAAACTTAAGGGTGCCAAAGGGTGAAGCCTTAAAGCTTACAAAAACCGCGTGTTTCTGTCTGGGAAGTGGCTGGCACTGATGAATAAACACGGCAATGCTGCTCTTCAGGGGGAAGTCGTAACTGCCAATTTCATTAAACTCTTTCAGTGACATTTTCTGCCCGTCAGCCAGTTGCAGACTGATTTGCTGCTCGGGAATTGTTTTATCACCAATACGAACCTCGCTTATTTCGGTCACATGGGCGTCTTTTAAGCGGTTCTTGAGCATAAACCTGACACCATCACCGGTATTCACCAGCGAGCCTCTGTTATAGAGTTGCTTTAGCAGCATGCTTGGAATAAACATAAATCAACCACCTTTGTTGTGTTTATTGTTGAACGACTACCGGATTCCGGGTGCAATCCCGTATGATGGGAGCTGGATCAGGCCAAGTGCATTAAAATATTGTTGATAATGGGTCAAAGATCCACTTTTTATATAATTTATTTATTGATAACAGTGGCTTAGTCGGTAAAACGAGTGGGGACAACAAACAGTGATACGCATGGAGTCGGGGCGCTTTGGCAGGTTAAAGTACTGGCTGTTGAGTCTGATGGTACGGCTGGGCAGATTGCGCCGTGTAGAAATGAATAAAGCTGAACTCGATGCCATGCTAAAACCCCACCTTCCGCTGCACTTCAGTATCAGTATTCCCAATGGTAAGGGGCGCATTAACGTCATTGAAGCCACTACCAGTCTGCCTGGTGATGACCAGATACAAACGGCATTGCTGTGCGAATTTAAAGTCGACGTTCTGGGTAACCCGCTTTATCAGGCACATCTGCTGATTACGCTTTGCGCCTCACCCACCTTTGACAAACCTCAGGGCATGCTCCGCGCCAAAAATATCAGGTTACTGCAAACCCATCTGGTTAAAGACAATTATGCCGCGGTCAAAGATGCCAGAGAGGTTTTCACAAAACTGCTACCCGGGCCCCTGAGCAGCATGGTGAATCTGGGTATTGATCTGAGTATCAGTAGCGCCATGAGTATGCTGGAAAACAGTCTGTACGGCGATCTCAGCCAATACCTGAAACTTTATATCAACGGCAGTAAGCAGCGCATACTGGATTACCATAAAGGGCAAATTGAACAGCAACTGCTGGCCTACCTTGAGCAACATAAGCCCGAATACAAGCTTGATAACGCACTACTGGATGAAAGATTATTTGCAGAGTATGGCCAGCAGGTCAGAGCCGAAAAGCAGGTGCTGGCATTTCTGTTCTGAGGCCCTGGCCTGACTATGACTTGTCGCCCCTGGCACAGCTGATGCTATCAGGAAGGCTTATTTAGCAGCGATAAACATCAAACTGACGACTGCCGTTTTTGATGTCACTGGCTATCTGCAGGGCATTGCCTCCCATCTTCACCGCCTCATTCTGAGCCAGTTTCAGCAGCTCCTTCGCCATCTTTTCCTTATCCCGCTCCACAAAGGTGATTTTATCCATCACCTGGGCGGAGGCTGAACCCAGTCGCTGACAGTTTACCAGTTCTGCGGCACTCAACAGCCGGACATCTTCTGCCCCGGGAACCGTTTTAACCGTGGCACAGGCAACCAGCATCAGCGCCACACCACCACATACAAGTTGTCTTTTAATGACCATTTTCATGAATCTCCTGCTCGGCAACTATAGAGCGCATATCATCTTCCACACGCTCACCAATATCGTCGATGGTCAGACTGGGATCATCCACACATTTCTCCAGCATATCAAAGGCTTCATTAAAATAATGAGCCATATTATCGAGTGAGTTGATACGCCTGTCGGTACATACCAGCCCTATATTAGCGGTATCGCCATAGGTCAGCAGGGTAATATTGACCCCGCCCCCGGGTGTAATGGCTGAGATGGGATAGACTGCAAGTAATTCGGCATCTTTGAGATAGCGCCTGTTCTTCGGCCCCGGCACATTAGAGATCAGAATATTGGCGATGGGCCTGAACCAGTCTGAGACCCGCAGCAATTCAAACACCAGCGCCACCGACTGGATCAGAATGGTGTAATAGGCAAAGGCACCGGGCTCTGAGCGCCTGGCCGCATGTTTTACGATGCGGTGGTTTTCAATAATCTGGCGCAGGCGCAGGTATGGGTCTGTTTCACCATGGGCCAGCATTACCGGCACAATAGCAATCTTATTGCCGCCAACCTGTTCGCCGGGTTTTCTTAAATTGATCGGCATATTGGTATACAGGGCCCGCTTAAAACTGTGGCCATAATCTTTTAAAAACCGATGCACGCCGATATCAAAACAGCACAACAGAATTTCATTCGCCGATGCCCGCAAACGCCTGGAGAGCGCCTGTACCCGCTTAAAATCCAGATCCGTTGTCGCCACTACCCTGCCCTTGTGCACTTGCCCGGTTAGCACAGTGCGGGTACCGGTGAAAGGCACCGGCATATAATGGGTATTAATTCGCAGCAATTTGACAAGAATGCGGAACAGGATCCAGATCAGATCGGTGATAGTGCGGATAAAATGCCAGCAGTTGGTCATCAGCCCCTTAAACCAGTGGCATGCCCGCCGCTTTCTGATGGGCTGCTCAAGGGCCCAGACCGGAGCGAAATCGTCGTTTTGTGGCTTGTCTCTGTAAGCCGCCTGAAACCAGCGAATCAGAGTGGCGCCATCACCATAGATGTGATGAATTTTCACATAGATGGCAAACTGGCGGCCCTGACGGCTGCTGATAATATGATACTGCCAAAGGGGCTGCTCACGATCCAGCCGTGGCTCATGCAAGCGGGCAATAAACTGATGCAACTGCTGACGGTCTGACACATCGTCTATTTCGTGGTACTGCACATGGTATTGCATGTCCAGTTTATCCACTGGCTTAAGGGCCCAGGGAAAACCCAACACCCGTTGTACCACTGTATTAAAGGGGCAGACAGCCTGATCGAATTTGCGAAAGGTGTTGACCAGATTGGGCAGATAGTTCTCATCGGCTGACTCTGGCAGGGCCAGAATCTGCAGACTGGCCACATGTTTGGGGCTGTCTTCACTCTCAGTGATCCAAAAGGCCTTGTCTAAAAAACTGATCTTCTTACTCATCACTGCTTTCCTGATTAAACCGCAGTTCACCGATAAGCTCTTTCAACACCCCGACATCTTCACTGTCGCCCTTCAGATAAGGCCGCAACAAAAACAGGATGCTCCCCAGGCACTTCTGAATAAAGCCTTTTTGATCAAGCATTTGCTCTTTAATCAGATAATAGTTGGCGGCCTGACTGAAAACCAGTCCAATCTGTTCACTGAGTGGCGCAAGGGAATCCGCAGGCAATTTCAGTTGCTGATTCCGGCGCAGGTAATCCAGTTGTCTGGCGACGGTCTCTTCACGGGTCAGCAGCAATTGCCTGAAGCCCCTGGACAGGGCCGGATATTTTTCCATCAGATCGGTCGGGTTGCGGTATAAGAACCGGAACAACGATGAACAATCCAACGACAGATACAAAAAGCAGAAGAAGTCCTGCAAAGAAAGATCCGGATCAGGGGCAGCGAGAATACGACTAAGTTTGTGCCGGTACATATCGAACAGTGCCAGCACAATCACTTCCTTGCCTTTAAAGTGGTAATAAAGATTACCCGGGCTGATATCCAGTTCCATGGCAATATCCACGCTGGTAACAGCGGTCTCGCCATGTTCGTTAAACAGATCGAGACTGGTAAAGAGTATCCGTTCCGCGGTTTTAGTTGCCACTTTTTCGCCCCCTGAGACGGCTGACATAATACCAATCAGACCAGCCGGTATAACCAGCCTAGCGCTAATCCGTGAGGATGAAAACCCTTATACCCGGCGACATCAAAGTTGCTTCAGCTTAAAGCCCTGTTGCCTGAGCTGGATCAATAAGCCATCTTCACCGGTTAAATGCAGGGCTCCCACCAGCACAAAATGGGTTTGTTTTGACGCAAACATGGGTATTAACTGCTTCATCCATTGCCGGTTACGCTCTTTAATCAATACCTCGTACACTCGCGGGTATTCCTGTTGCATAGGTTTGAGTCCGAGTTTGTCCAGTTGCCTGAGGTCACCATCCAGCCAGGCCTGGCGCAGCGGACCAATCATTTCAGGCATCTGGTCGATGTCTTTGAGCGTGTAACGAATCAACTGTTCCGGATTGTCGTGACCCATACTGGTGAGAAAATCCAGTTGCTGGGCCGGCGTCTCGAGTTGACCTGTGGATTTGCCATCCTCAAGCGCCAGATTGTAGAAGTACTTGTCTACACCGGGCTGAGTAAAGCCAAGGCGATGAAATTCACTCATAGTCAGGGTCAGCGCAACCATCGAGGCTTTAAAGCCCTGCATGGATTCCACGGCAATGCCGCGCTTTTTCAGGGCTGTTCGTAAATCATCATAGGTTTGTGGCGCCAGAAAATCAGACAGTTCTTCTCCCTCTGCCAGCGCAAAACGTTGCATCAGGGCCTGTTTGAATTGCGGAGTCTCCAGCACCGCCTGATCGGTTTCAAATATCAATCTGTCGGACAGCCGATAAGCGCTTTTATAGGCGCTGTCCAGCGGATAATCCTCAGCGGTGAGCAGATGCAGCGTTCCGCCCAGGTACAGGACGTTGTCATCTTTGGAGGTCACCTCCCAGACCGAGGCCGCCTGCGCCACTCCGACAGACAAAAACAATAAACAGGCAGAGAAAAAAACCTTCATCGACAATTCCCTGTAAAAAACCTTTGGTTGTGATTAACCGCCAAATACAAAATATAGCTGAGCGAAGCCCGCCAGCATACCAAGAATGGCGCCCACCACGATCAGCTTCCATTCATCCTGTTTATAGGCAGGTCGCAGCACCCCTTCGAACTCCTCCGGGCTCAGCCCTTCCATTTTCAGGCACAGGTCATCGCCGATATTCAGAGCCTGGTTGGCGTAATCATGGGCATAGCGCAGGAATTTATCAGAATCCTCGAACAGGCGCCGTACTGCAAGCTCTTTCATTCTGAAGTAATCATCAGAGCCCACACTCAGGGCAAAATAAGGCTGGGCCACGGCCACGTATCGCTCAATGGCGTCATTGACATGCAATTCAATCAATTCCAGTAATTGCGCCGAGCCGGAGCCCTTGAGCACCGCATGGGTAATAGTCTGGGAATTCAGCAGCCGCTCCTGAATGATATCCGAATAGACTCTGGAGACTTCCTTCTGGCGTTTCAAAAACATGCCCTGAAAGGTAAACATACCCACTTTGGTGGGCCGTTTCGGCTCAAAAATAATCTTGATGGCGATCCAGTTGGTGGCATAACCAACAATCAGGCCCCCTAAGGGCAGAATCCACCACAACTGATAGAAGTGCCACACCAGCATGGTGGGAAGTCCGAACAGAAACCCAAAATACAGGCCTGAGCGTTCGATAAAGGGGAATTCTCTGGCTCCGGCCTTGAGGAAGATTTCGTTAATCAGTTCAGGATCATCAGACAAATGCTCGACCACCAGTTCGCGGATATCCAGGATCTCGCCAACATTCTGCTGAAAATCCCTGACCATTTTTGCCACCACATTGGGGATATCCAGCTCGATACGGGCGTAAACCAGATTCTTGCCCTGCACCGGCAGCGCAGACCAGAGTGTTGGCGCCGCTTCCTGCATTACATCGTTGACGATACGCCTAAGTACCTGTTTGAGTCGCCGCTGAATAGCCTGAGTGAGCAGCCCGGCATCCAGACGATTGACGATTTCCTCTACGCTGAGCAGCTTGCCGAGTACCAGTTCCACTTCGATTTCGGCCATTTTGCGCCGTTTAGCCGGAATCAGCCCCTGCCAGCCGAAAAAAGGCCGTATGCCCACAAACTCCAGCGGATAAAACATCATTTTCACCGCAAGATAATTGGTAAACCATCCCACAAAGGCACTGATGATGGGGATCAGCAACAGGATCAATAACTCACTATTCCATTCCATATCAGATCTTTAGTGCCTATTATTATCGGAATACCGGGAGAGCTTCAGGCTAACCACAGAAGTTAGAATGGTCAATCTAAAACCCTTTAATAATCGAACCCTAATTAGGTTGTCGTTTCAAATTAATTGGCATTAAATCGGTATCATGAATCAACCATGTAGGCAGCAGCAAATGGCCAACAGCAAATCTTTACAACATCTTGAGCAGGCAATAGCCGGGGCACAAAGCTACCAGGAATTCCTGCAAGCCAGCCTTGAGCATGATCGCCTCTCTGGTGCCGATGCATGGAAAGCAGAAGATAAATCCCGCGATTATGATTACAAACTGATCAGAAAACGCGTACAGCGGATGAAAGACGCCCGCGCCACCAATGATGCCCCGGCCCTGATGTTTATTCTTCATGAAGGCATTCACGGTAACCTTGGCAATATTGCCAACCCGGATCTGACCCATTCTTGCAAAGTTGGCACGAAAGTGCTGATCCAGGAGTTTCTCAATGAAGTCTGCGCGGCACTGGATTTTATCTACGCCGCCGATGAGGCCGATATCGACTTTCATGAAAAACTGTCGTTTTTTGAAGAAACCTCTTTTGCCTATGGCCAGAGCTGCCTGATGTTAAGTGGCGGTGCGGGATTAGGCTTTTTCCACTGCGGTGTGGTGCGCTCGCTGCTCGAACACGATTTGCTGCCAGAGGTGATCTCTGGCGCCAGTGCCGGCTCCATTATTGCCGCGCTGGTGGCCACCCGCACCGATGCGCAGTTGATGGAAATGCTCACCGCAGAAAACATTTATCAGCGCTTCCAGAAATGGAGCAGCTGGCGCGGCCTCAAGAAAGGCAGTTGGCTGGACAGCACCAATCTGGAAAACGCACTGATCGAACTGTTTGATCTTATGACCTTCGAGGATGCCTACAACCTGACCGGGCGTAAGGTCACCATTACCGTATCACCGGCAGATTTACACCAGTATTCGCGCCTGCTGAACGCTAAAACCTCACCTAATGCGGTTATTACGCAGGCTGTGCGCGCCTCTTGCGCCATTCCCTGGGTATTTGACCCGGTGCAGTTAAAAGCCCGGAATCAGGCCGGTGAGATAGTCCCCTACATTCCAAGCCGCCGGTTTGCCGATGGCTCACTGATGGCCGATATGCCCTTTGACCGCCTGGCCCGCCTGTACGGGGTTAACCACAGTATTGTCAGCCAGACCAACCCGCTGGCGGTGCCATTTTTATCTCGCACCAAACAGCACAGCAAAGGCCTGTATGCGCTGACCAAAAAACACCTGGTTAATCTGGCCAAAAGCAACGGCGTATATGCCTTTGATGTGATGGAGAACCTGATACCCGGTAATGCCACCAAACTGGGGATCCATAAACTGCGCTCCATTATTGATCAGCAATATGAGGGTGATATCAATATTCTGCCCCGGCGCAGCCTGGGCAGCCTAAAGCACCTGCTCACCAACCCCACTGAAGAGGGGCTTAAAGAGCTTATCCGCGCAGGTGAACGCGCCACCTGGCCACAACTGGATCTTATTGAGCGCAGCACCAAGATCAGTAAAACCTTTAACCACTATGTGAAGCTGCTGAAACAGCGCGAGGTACGGATACTCTCGGGCAAAGAAGAAAAACCCGCACACAAACTGGCAAATACGGGAAGTTAAAGAACTTGCGCGCTGTTTTTCTGCCAGCAGACAAACAGCCAAACAGATCTGGCATCGGAGACAGCTTAACCGGTCTCCGATACAGTATTTCCAGCTAAGAAATCTCACTGTACGGGGCCCGACTGCGGCCCCCTTTTTTAACTGTTCACCCGCACAGTTAACCCACCATAAATCACAAACAGAGAAATCTTCCGGCGTTAAACAGCGCCCTGCTCCCACCGCTGCAAGCCACCGGCCAGCAGTAGTATCTGACTAAAAAACATGCTAAAAAACCCTGAAACATGAAAGCCTTCCGCACTTAATCACGGAATCCTTCTTTAGGTGAACCCGTTATAAGCCCCTATCCAAGCCAGGAGAAGCATGAGGAGTTCGGAGAATTTCAAGACTGTATGATGGGGATTTCTAGTAATTGTAATTGGTTACTACCTTTTTGGTCATTATCCTAGCCTCATTAAAGGCAGCCCATCCTACTTTGACGTTGCCGTTTTCTTAGTTTGGATTGGAATATGCCTTGCACCGATATTCCAAGAGATGGATATTTTTGACGTAAAGCTAAAGCGGAAAATTGACGGCTTGCACAAAAACTTAAATCACCAGCTATCTATATTAAAAACAGAAATAAAATCATCTATTGGCGTATCTAACGCCAATAGCAATCAAGTTTTGGGTTAACTGAGAACAGGGTCACAAACACCTGCTAAGAGGACATCAAAATGTCAGAAAAACTATCCACCATCGGCCAGATAGCCATTACTGTTAGTGATGTAGAAAAAGCCCTGGAATTTTACCGTGACGTATTGGGATTAGAGTTTTTATTTAGTGCAGGCCCCGAGCTTGCATTCCTAAATGCGGATGGTATCCGACTGATGCTCAGTACTCCCCAGGGCGCAGGTGCGACAGGCGCAAATTCGATTTTGTATTTCAACGTTGCTGATATTGAAGCCGTACATGCCGCCATCGTTAGTCGTGGAGCCAAAAACGAGCGTATCCCACAGCTTGCGGCCAGGATGCCTGACCATGAACTCTGGACGGGTTTTGTTCGCGACCCTGACGGCAACCTGGTGGGGCTTATGGAAGAAAAGAGATAACCCCTTCCCTGCCAGTTCCGGTAATGCCCCGGTTTCTTGTCACTGGTCTTGCCTCATTCAGCGGTGGCTTGTATGGTCTTAAGGCCCGTCAGATCAGGCCATCAAAAACATAAACAGAGTACTCAATGAATAACACAGCAGACAAACCCGGACTTTCGCCAGCCATTCGCATTTTAATTGGTATTGCAGGCCTGCCTTCAATAGTGCTTGGATACATGCTTATCGCCACCGCACTGGAGGAAGGAATAGCTGACATTGGGGCGTTTGAGCTGGTGTATTCGCTGGTTGGCGTAGTCGCCCTTTATATTGCCATCACAGGAAAGCGGCTGTTCTGAGCATCCATGCCGCTGACTAACTGAACACCAGTTAAAGTGTTTAACTCAGCCTTTTTGCAGGTAACCGGATATTTTTTCAGTACCTAATTTATCCAGCGTGATTTGCCCGAATCTCTGCAGCATTAACGCCTCCGCTTCATTCATAACGTCCTTTAAGGCGGCATTGACGGCCTGCTCAATAACACACTGGCTGTGCTCATCGGTCAGACCAATGGTAAAAATGCGGCCCTCACCAAGTGCCTGATGGATATCCAGCAAGGTTATACTTTTCAGAGGCTTAACCAGCTGCCAGCCACCATTATGCCCTTTGGCAGAAGTGACATAACCGGCTTCGCGCAGAAGTGCCATAGTACGGCGCACGACCACCGGATTTGTCGATATCATCTCTGCCATACGTTCGGACGTCACGGGCTGGTTAATCGCTTCTAAATGCACCAGTATGTGCAGCACCCGCGAAAGTCTGCTGTCTTTTCTCATAGTTCACCTTGTTTTGACTTAGCACTTTATCATGGAACTTTCTAAGTTACATGTGTTGCCTTTTATCAGCCCTCAATGTAACAATAAAAGTTACTTAACTATTCCGGAGAAAAGAATGTCAGACACCATCAGCCATTTTTCGGAAGCCGCAAGAGCTTATGATGAGCGTAACTCGGCGCTGTCTCCTATTGCCAAAAATATGCATTTCCTGATTGGTCTTATCTTAAAGAATGCACCCATTCGCGCCCGCGTGCTTTGTGTTGGCGTTGGCACGGGTGCTGAAATACTGTCGCTGTCAACGTCATTTCCTGAGTGGACATTTGTTGGCGTCGATCCATCTGTTGGAATGCTTGATGTATGCCGCGAAAGACTCTGGGAAGCTGGCGTACTGAACCGCTGTGAACTCATTCATGGATATATTGAGGACGTGCCTTCCGGGCCAGCTTTTGATGCCGTTCTGAGTATCCTGGTTGCTCACTTTGTGAAGCGCGAAGACAGATTACATTTTTATCAGCAAATGTGGCGTCGCCTGTGCGTGAATGGCGTCTTAGTCAGCACAGAAATTAGCTATGATCTGAACTCGGACGCCTTTGCGTCCATGCTGAAAAACTGGGTAACAGTGCAATCACTGATGGGGGCCAGCGCTGAATCACTGGCCAATCTTCCTTTAACGTTACGAGACATGCTCACCGTTATCCCGCCGGCTGAAACTGAAGCTCTCCTTAAGCAAAGCGGCATCCATTTACCCGTACGCTTTTTTCAGGCATTCATGATTAGCGGTTGGTACGCTATAAACAACGCTCAATAATACAATCCCGTAATCATACAAATGGGGCCAGTTCCTTGCATCGGCCCTGCCAAACACCGCGTTACACCACAAAAAACAAAGTGAGAGTCTTGCCTACAACCTTTTACAAATTGACGGAGGCCGATTAACAACTGATACAGATAACAGTCCTGGCCTTACCTAGGATAAGAGCCAATTCATCAACGAGACACCCCATGTACAATAAAATCACTTCAGTGCTGGCCCTGAGCCTGCTTCTGGGCGGCTGTGAACTTGAGCTTAACAGTGGCGGCAACAAAGAAGATCCCGTTTACAGCTTTGACTTTGAACAAAGCGACCACGGCTGGAAAGCCGGCTTTTCCGATTATCCGCCCGATGATCCCGACACCCATGAACTGAGCTCTGGTCTGAAACCCCTGCCTACTGATAGTCAGAAACAAGGCTTTATGCTGTCAGGCCACAATCGCAGCGACGACTTGTTTATGTACATCAAAGGCCATTTTACCGGACTGGAGCCCAGCAGCCGCTACCAGGCAGATATCAGCGTTAACCTTCTGACCAATGCCGGTGAGGGCTGTATGGGTATAGGCGGTGCCCCCGGTGAAGCGGTGTGGATGAAATTCGGTTTCGGCGAGCAGGAACCCAGGCAGGCCGACTATTACCTTAATCTGGACAAGGGCGTACAAAACAATAACGGTAAAAACGCCAAAATCATCGGCGATATTGCCGCCAAAGACGCCAACTGTGAAGGCAGCAAATATGTAGAGAAGGTACTGGCCAGCACCAGCGACAGTCGCATTGAATTTACTACCGGCAGTGATGGTAGTATCTGGTTATTTGTAGGCACGGATTCCGGCTTTGAGGGTAAAACCACCTTGTACTACGACAAAATTGATATTCAGTTGCAACGATTATGAATCTTTGGATTACTCTGAAATCTCGTCGGTAATCTCCAGCAGTACCGGCTCCATCAGCCGGTATACCCAGGCTGACTGACCATTTTCCAGCGTCAGTTCAACCCGCTCATAGCGCACTCCCAGCCGCTCGTATCGATCCAGTGCTCTGAGTTCATCGGCACTTACGCTGATTACCTGTCCCCGGGTAATTGCGCCATCCTCAGGTTTAATATCCAGCGCCTCTTTACGAAAACCGGGCAGTTCGGCAGGTTCACTGTCCCCGGCACGCCCCATCACCAGCCAGCGTACCCAGGGCTTGGTGAGCGTGCCATAGACAAATACAGAATAGGTGGCGTCGTCATCTACCACAGGCAAATTACCGGGCGGGTTGTAGCCAAAGGAACTGGCAAAGGTCAGCCATAGATAGCCAATCCCTAACGCAAGAAGGGTTAACAAGGCCACCAGGGTATGTCGGATTGATTTTCTCATCAGGCTCGACCTCTTTGCTGCATGACTGATCAGCACTCGCACTATAAAACGGTGACAGATCTTTTATTCGAATACAAATTCCCGCCCTGCTTTTTCGCCCGCATTCTGCTGTTAAGGTTTCAGGCGGGCGGTATAGGGGCTCACAACACCGCTGTCACCTTAAAAGCCTGGCTCTTTCTGTTTGCCAGCGTACAGACCCAATCACTTTCATCAGACAAACTTGAACTTCACCCCTCTCATGAAGGACATCTAAGGAGAAATACCATGAACGATTATTGCCATCATGTATCGGGATTTTTTCCCCTTCGCGACGAAGCCCAAAGCGCACTTTCAAGGATGGTCGAAAAAGGCTTACCGCGTGAACAAATACAGATATTCTCAGCCAATTCGGCTTCCGTCTCGTCGGCACAGGAAGCCAAGAGCGATGCCGCACTAAAAGATATATTAGTAGACGGCGCAATTGGTACCGCAACTGGTTCAGGTATCGGTGCGCTGGGCAGCGTAGCGTTGGCGGCTTCCAGCGTCACACTGTTTGTGGCCAGTCCGCTGGTTGCTCCACTGATGCTGATCGGCTGGGGCGCAAGTATTGGCGGTTTAATCGGAGCCGCAACTGGCGCCACAGGCTCACCAGACAGCTCCGGAAAAAAGGATGGCTGGCTTTCAGATCTGGTCAAAGATGCGATCGCAAACGGTCAGGTTGTACTGGTGGCTAATACCCGCAGCGAACAGGAAACCGCCATTGCAAGTGAAGTCATCGAAGATTCCGTCGGCAAATACAACGACGCCAATGTTGAGTCACCCTTTGAGCCGACCAGTCAGCACTTTTAACGCGCATTAAACACAGATTAGATCCCTGTTGCCATATCAACTACGCTGATCCTGATAGCGATGCATTGCCCGACCGCAATTGATAGCAAAGGATCTACACAATGGTCTCGCACCCGCCACCGTCAATGCGGTGGATTCCATCTTACAAAATGGCAACGGTCTTCGTGGCACTGGCAGCACTGTGTTGGGGGTTGTCTGGCGGGATCGGCGCTATTCTCATGACCAAAGGCTGGGATGCCTTTGTGGTGGCGTTTTTCCGTGGCGCGATCGGGCTGTTATTTGTTCTGGTCTGGCTTGCATTGCGTCCTCAGGGAAGCGGGCTGACCAGTCCGAAGTTATGGTTCTGGGCGGTAATCGCAGGGATTGGGGTAGCCGGCAACTTTCTGTTCTATTTTATCAGCATTGCACAGGGCAACGTAGCAGTAGCGGCGACACTGATGTATTGCGCGCCGGTGTTTGTCTATCTTGTGTCGTTTGTACTTAAGCTGGAAAGTGCTACAAGCTTGAAATGGGCTGCGATTGCCATCGTAATGTTTGGCATAGTGTTGCTTACTGGTATTTATGACATCAGCAGCAGCGCTGTTACTCCCTTGGGTGTAACAACCGGACTGCTATCCGGATTATCCTACGCGGCATTTATTTTCGGCTTCAAGTATGCAGCTCCGCATGGTAGTCCGCAGGCCATTCTGATGATCACCTTCACGGTGCTGGTGGCGATCCTTATCTGGCCCGGCGATATCAACAGGATAGTGGCGGTTCTGAATTCGCCGGTTTGGCCTCTCTTTGCGGTGCTTGGGGTACTGGGTGCCGGGTTGTCATTCATCCTCTATATTGCCGGCCTTAACTACACGGCTCCGGCCGTAGCCTCAGTTGTAGCGATGATCGAACCGGTCACAGCCTCATTGTTTGGTGTCGTGGTTTTAAATCAAGGTCTCACAGTCCTGCAAATACTGGGTATGTTGTTGATTTTAATCGCTGTGACAACACTGAGTATTTATTCAACCCCAAGACGGTTCTCTTACAAGCAAGATCAATGATTATCCGAGTCCGGATCACATCTGATCTTATCGCGCTCTAATCTGTATCTTTATACGAATCAGACAACGAAGGATGACTATGGCAAATGCAAAAAATGTTCTCGGCGAGCCACTGCAACTCTGTTGTGGTAATGGCGGATTTACCCGCGAAGGATTCTGTTATGTACCTGCAGGTGATATTGGTAATCACAGTGTGTGCGCCATTATGACAGACGCCTTTCTGGAATACTCAAAGGCTCAGGGCAATGATTTGAGCACCCCTAACCCTTTGTATGATTTTCCTGGCCTTAAAACAGGAGATCGCTGGTGCCTCTGTGCCAGTCGCTGGCTTGAAGCCCACAGAGCAGGAGTTGCCCCTGGCGTCGTTCTGGCCGCAGTGCATGAAGCTGCGTTAAAGGTAGTGCCTCTTAAAACACTCCAGCAGTATGCGATTCAGCCACAATGACAGCCCAGGGCTGATATACCCGGTGACCCAATATGGGGTTTTGAGATTAGTGGTGTATACCAAGCTCCTGCAACCAAAGTTCCAGTAATGTCACCTGCCAGAGCCTGGAGCCGAAGGGCCCGGTGAAGTCCTGGGGGCTGGCCAGCATCTGGTCTATGTAGGCCATGTCAAACAGGTTACGCTGCCGGGCGACCTGCTGACTGAATACATCCCTGGCCAGGTTCAGATACTCGCCCTGCATCTGGCGCAGGGCCGGCACCGGAAAATAGCCTTTGGGTCTGTCTATTACCTGGCTGGGAATAATCCTCTGATGTAAAGCCATAAAGTTACCCAAAGCCACGTCTGTCATTCGACCTGATACCAGCATGCGGCCGGTTTTTTTCAATTCCGCTACTTTTCCCATAAAAAAGCCCGCTTATGCTTAGCGGGCTTTTCAGTCAATTCCTGCAATCAGCTGTTACTGTTGCTCTTGGTGTCACTGGTCTTCGACCTGGTGCGACTTGCCGCCGTCTTGCGGCTTGTGGTCTTGCGAGCTGTACCTGACTGGCTGCCCGTACTTTTCTTCGCCCCACTGGCCGTCGCTGAGCTGCTTTTACTTGCGCCTGGCTTAGCAACAGTGGTCTTGTTAGCCGCAGAGGCATTTGCTGGTTTAGCTTTTGTGCTTTTACTCGCAGCGGCTTTTTTCGCGGCTGCGGCTTTAGTGGCAGCAGCCTTCTTAGCCTGCTCTGCCTTTTTCTGCTCCTGCTCAACATTCTCAAGCACGGCTTCTAAGGTATTCAGCGCCTGATCAAGCTTATGGGTAGCAGTCTGAAGCTGTTGCTGGCCAGGGTTCAGGCTGGCACGAATGGTCGCCAGTCTCTGGTTCAGCCACTGAGGCAGTTGCAGACGTTTTTTCAGATCCGCTTCTACCAACTGACCCCGGCTCACCAGGCTGTCAATAGTCGAGCCGGTGCCTTCAACCAGTTGATCGATTTTTTCTGCCGCCACATCACGACTGGTGTCATACCCACCGAGGCCGGCCAACCAGGTATTGCGTCCGCTTTTTTCGACTTTCTTGATTGTCTTCACCATGACTCTCCTTTTTAGGGTCTGTACAGATCACCTTTACCCGTTGGCAGGGTGATCACAATATTCAGGCCACTCCCTGGCTTATCGTCCTCACAAAAATTGGCTTACGCCTTATTTTGCTTTTCCGCCAGTGCTGCAACGGCAGCAGTCAGGGCATCAATACGGGCAGAGAGTTCATCGACTTTCTGCTCCATTTCAGGCTTGTCCAGGCCCAGCTTCTGACGTACTTCGGCAACGCGGGCTTCGACATTGGTCTTCGCCTTGATTTTGCCTTTGGCTTCAGTTTCCAGTTTGGTACCTTTGACTACCAGCTCATCAAACAGTTTTGATGCGTCGGCGTTCAGTTTTTCGTAACGACCCTGTACTTCGTCCAGGCTCTTACCGTAAGCGCCCAGGCCTGCCAGCCAGATTTTGCGGGCAAAGTCTTCGGCGTCATTTACTGTGTTTTTGATGCTGTCTAATTTAGTCATTGTTTCGCTCCGTTATGTATCGACGCTGCTAAGATTACGCCGCTAAATTAGAATCCGCATACTAACTGAACAATTCTGGTTATTTATTTAATCAGAATTAATTAACCAATTGAAAAATATGCATTTATTTTTATAACGCCTGACATTGTTGTAACAGAGTTTGTGTTTCAGGGAACTGTTGTCCGACTTTGCCCTCCAACTGCCAGTTTTTATAGCCAATCACCTTGGATTAGGGGGCAATGACCCCATAACAGCTAGTTAACAGGGTAATAATGGCGCAGGATCGCATCAGTGCAAATGCGGCGCAGTTAAGCAAAACAAGATTTGGAAGGGCAATGGCAGTAGAACAATTCAAACAACTTCAGACCTATCTCGATGCCCAGGTATTGGGTCAATCCACCCTCACCAGAAATATTCTGATCGCACTGCTGGCAGACGGCCATCTGTTGGTTGAAGGCCCCCCCGGGTTAGCCAAGACTCGTGCGGTGAACGCACTGGCCACCGGTGTTGAGGGTGATTTTCACCGTGTTCAGTTTACCCCGGATCTGTTACCGGCAGATCTTACCGGCACCGATATCTACCGCCCGGAAGACGGCAGCTTCGTATTTCAGAAAGGCCCGTTGTTTCATAATCTGGTGCTGGCAGACGAGATTAACCGTGCCCCGGCCAAAGTCCAGTCGGCACTGCTCGAAGCCATGGCCGAACGGCAGATCACCGTTGGCAACAGAACCTATCCGTTACCGGAGCTGTTTCTGGTGATGGCGACCCAAAACCCGATTGAGCAGGAGGGCACCTATCCGTTGCCTGAAGCCCAGTTGGATCGTTTTTTAATGCATCTGGAAATCGACTACCCGGGTGCCGAGACAGAGCTGGAAATTCTGCGCCTGACCCGCAACGAAGCATTGCACCTGAAACAGGTGGCGACGCCTAATCTCAGCCAGCAGGATATTTTCGCGGCCCGTGAAGAGGTATTGCAAATCCATCTTGCTGAAGCGCTGGAAAAATATCTGGTGCAACTGATTATGGCTACCCGGCTGCCGGAAAAGCTGGATCAGGATCTGGCCCGCTGGATTGAATTTGGCGCCAGCCCCCGTGCCACTATCTCTTTGGATCGCTGTGCCCGCGCGCATGCCTGGCTGCTGGGCCGTGATTTTGTCGGCCCCGATGATATTCAGGCGGTGTTTGCCAATGTACTGCGCCATCGTTTGTTGCTCAGCTATGATGCCGAAGCACAGGGCATTACCACCAATCAGGTTTTGGCCCGGATCCTGGAACTGGTACCGGTACCCTAGGAGCAGTCAGTGCAGGAAATAACCGACTGGCTGAAGCGCCATCATACTGACGGCGTCAATCTGGCGCTGGAAGAGTTGCTCTATTACCAGAGCAAAACATCGATGCTGGATTTGACCCCGCGCAAGACCATACAGTCAAAACTGGCAGGCACCTATCTGGCCAAAACCCGTGGGCGCGGGATGGAATTCGATGAAGCCCGCCACTATCAGCCTGGTGATGATATCCGTGCCATTGACTGGCGGGTAACGGCCAGAACCGGCAAGACCCACACCAAACTGTACCGGGAAGAAAAGGAGCGGCCCATATTCGTGCTCACCGATCTCGGTGCCAGCATGCATTTTGGTACCCGCTTCGTGTTTAAGTCGGTACAGGCCGCTCATTTAAGCGCATTGATAGCCTGGTCGGCCCGCAAACGCGGGGACCGTATTGGTGGGCTGATTTACAATCACAGCGAACACCTTGAATATAAGCCCATGACAAGGCAAAAAGCCGTACTGTCGTTACTCAATGGCTTATTAAGACTGCATCCGCAAAAGAATGAGCAGACCGCACAAATTACCTTTGCCGATGCCTGTGCCCGTATGCGGCGTATGGCCCATCCCGGCAGCCTGATCTTTCTGCTCAGCGATTTCAGTCAGTTTGACGAGCTTTCGCGCCAGCATCTGTTCCAGCTCAGTCGTCATTGTGAACTGGTGGCCTATCCTATCAGCGATCCTTTTGAGCATGAATTGCCCCAGGTACCGGTCCCTCAGGATGTCAGCATTACCGACGGCAACCGGACGCAGAGCCTGACGCTGGGTGAAGCGACTACGGCACAGACATACCGGCAGCGTCATCAACAACAACTTGAACATATCCACAGCCAGCTCAAACAATGCCGTTGTCAGGTCCTGCCAATCAGTGCCGGCCTGCCACTGGAACAGCAATTGGGGGGCCGAGTATGAACGCTTCCCCCCTTGAACAACTTAAAGATATTCACCTGCCGGAGCCGGTAAGCTGGTGGCCTCCTGCCCCCGGATGGTGGATATTAGCCCTGCTCTGTCTGGGCCTGATTGTGATCACAGTGCGCTGGCTGATAAAGCGCTATCGCTATCGCGCTGCCATGCGCCAGGCCTTATCTGAGCTGGAGCAGATCAGCGAGGCAGACAAAGACTGGCCGCAGCAACTCAATAGCCTGCTTAAGCGATTGACCTTAAGTTACTTCCCAAGAGCACAAAGCGCGGCGTTGCATCAACAACAATGGCTGGAATTTCTTGGCGCCAGGCTGCCTGAAAAAAAACGGGCGTCTTTTATGCAGCAATACCGCCCGCTGCTGGACACATTGTATCAGGACAAATCGCCCAATCTGGATAGCGCAGCCTGTAAAGCACTGGTCAGAGACTGGATCCATAAGGCATTACCCCCTTCTGAAAAGGAGGCCAGTGATGTTTGAATTTGCCTGGCTTTGGGCCCTGCTTGCCCTGCCCCTGCCGTTACTGGTGCGCTTGTTACCATCCCGCCAGAAAGTGCAGACCGCAGCATTAAGGGTGCCCCGGGTAGACAATGACCTGCCCGGCGTAAAATCCGCAGCCGGCCCCGGAGCTGCCCGACTGATTCTGGCAACTTTGGCGTGGCTGTGCCTGGTGCTTGCGGCTGCACGTCCGCAGTGGCTGGGCGAGCCGATTAATATTCCTGCCAAAGGGCGGGATCTGATGGTGGCAGTGGATCTGTCCGGCAGTATGAAAGTTGAGGATATGGTGGTCAACGGTCAACAGGTAGACAGGTTACGCATGATCAAGCATGTACTGGGAGATTTTATCCAGCGCCGGGTGGGCGACCGCATCGGGCTGATTCTGTTTGCCGATACAGCTTATCAGCAAGCGCCACTGACCTATGACAGAGAGACCGTGGCGCAACTTCTTGATGAAACAGTGATCGGTTTGGTAGGCGATCAGACCGCTATCGGTGATGCCATTGGCCTGGCAGTGAAACGCTTTGAGGCCAGACAGGAATCAAACCGGATTCTGATCCTGCTTACCGATGGCCAGAACACCGCAGGAAATATCAGCCCGGAGCAGGCCAATGAACTAGCCGTTGCCAACGATGTCACCATCTATCCCATTGGTGTTGGTGCTGATCAGATGCTGGTACAGAGTTTTTTCGGTAACCGGCGCGTTAACCCCTCTGCGGATCTGGATGAAGATATGCTGACAGAGTTAGCACAAAGTACCGGTGGCCAGTATTTTCGTGCCAGAGATACCCAGAGTCTGGAAGCCATCTATGCGCGCCTCGATGAACTTGAACCCATTGCCCGCGAGAGCCGGCAGATGCGCCCGCAAACTGCACTGTTTTACTACCCGCTGGCACTGGCTTTACTGCTCAGTGCCCTGTTGTGTCTGCCGCCAGTCTGGTATTGGTTAAGACAGCGAAGGAGAGCGGCTGTATGATGTGGCTGAACGAATTTCATTTTCTGCGCCCCTGGTGGCTGCTGACGCTGATCCCGCTCACAGTGCTGTTTATTGCGCTGATTTACCTGAATCGTCATCGCAGTGGCTGGCAGCAGGTACTGGCCCCCCATTTGTATCAGCACCTGTTAACAGCACAGGGCGGAGTCAGAAACCGCCCGCCACTTTATCTTGTAGCCATCTGCTGGATACTGGCCAGCGTTGCACTGGCCGGGCCCACCTGGGAACGCTTGCCACAACCGGTTTACCAGTTACATACCGGTAAGGTGGTGGTAATGGATATGTCTTTTCCATGCGCGCCACCGATGTCACACCGGACCGGCTGACCCGTGCCAGATATAAGGCCATTGATCTGATTAAACAGATCACCGAAGGAGAAACGGGGCTGGTGGCCTATGCCGGTGACGCTTATGTGATCAGTCCTTTAAGTAGTGACAGTGAGACGCTGATCAGCCTGATTCCGGCGCTGTCACCGGAGATCATGCCAATGCCCGGCAGTGATCCGCAAAGTGGCCTGCAACTGGCAACAGAATTGCTGCAAAGCGCAGGTTATCAGGAAGGTGAAATATTCTGGATCACCGATGGGGTGGAAATGGCTCAGGTTGCGCCCCTGACCAGACTGATCAATCAGAGTAATTATCGTCTGTCGGTGCTGGCCGTCGGCACAGAAGAAGGTGCGCCGATAAAACTGCAAAATGGCGAGCTTATGAAAGATGGCAGTGGCAGTATTGTGATCCCCAGGCTCGACAAAGACAATCTGCAGCTGATTGCCCGCAATGGCGGTGGCGTATTCAGCGAACTGCGTCCCGATGACGGCGATATCGACAACCTGATTAATCAGTCGTTACTGGGCCGTGACAAGGCAGAGAAGGAGCAAAAAGAAGATAATCAGGGAGATCAGTGGCACGAAGCAGGCCCCTATCTGTTGTTAATTTTATTACCCCTGGCCGCCTACGGTTTTCGCCGCGGCCTGTTGAGTGTGGCCATGTTATACCTGTTATTACCGGTTTTTTACACCCCGTCTGCACAGGCCGGTTTATGGGACGACCTCTGGCTGCGTGCTGATCAGCAGGGCCAGAATGCCTTTAAGAAGAAAGATTACGACACTGCCGCAGAAACTTTCCGGGATCCACTATGGCGCGGCAGTGCCCACTACCGTGAGGGCAATTATGAGGCAGCCCTGGAAGCCTTTTCCGCAAGCGAGGGGCCACAGGCCTGGTATAACCAGGGCAATGCACTGGCAAAACTCGGCGAGCTGGATCAGGCAATAGAAGCCTATGAGAAGGCACTTAAGGCTGATCCTGAGCATAAGGATGCCCGCTTTAATAAAGAGCTGCTGGAACAACAGAAAGAACAGCAAGAGCAACAGGAACAGCAGTCCTCGGATTCGTCGGATCAGCAGCAGTCCTCAGAGGATAATCAGCAACAGCAGGATCAGAATCAGCAGGGCGAAAACCAGAATGAGCAGGGGCAACAGGATCAGCAGCAATCTCCTGAAAACAGTCAGGACGATCAACAGCAGAGTGAGCAGCAATCGGAACAACAGCAGGAACAACAACAGGAGCAGCAGGAACAACAACAGTCCGCTGAGGAAAGCGACTCCACCGAACAGGACGAGGCAGAACAGCAACAATCTTCACAGGCACAGGAACAACCTCTGAGCGATGAGGAGCGTGAACAACAACAACGGCTGGAGAAGTTATTGCGCAGAGTTCCTGATGATCCTGCTTATCTGCTTAAGCGCAAAATGATGCTGGAAAATCAGCAGCGTCGCCGTCAATCTTTACCCAACAGGTTACAAAGGAATTGGTAATGCACAAGGTTATCAGAACACTGAATTCGTATTGGGCCATGCTGGCCGCTACAGTGTTTTTATCGCTGCCGGCTCTGGCTGATGTGACTGAGGTCACGGCCAGTGTGGATAAAAATCCGGCTATGGTGGATGAAGCCATCATACTGGAGGTCTCCGCCAATGATGCAGTGGATAACAACCTGTTTGATTCTTCTGTGCTGCTTAAAGACTTTGTTGTTGGTCGTACCTCTGTCAGCACCCAGACTCAGATTATCAACTTCGATATGACCCGCACCACTCGCTGGACCACCCGGCTTATTCCCCGAAAAGCAGGCAGGTTTACCATTCCGGCCTTTGAGATTGCCGGTCAGCGCTCGGAGCCTATTGAACTGATGGTATTACCTGCCAGTCAGTCCAGTGCCAACCAGGCCAGAGACATCTATATTGAAACCGAAGTGGATCTGAATAAGGTATATTTACAGCAACAAATCCACTATGTGGCGAAGCTGTATTTATCCAGAGATCTGCAGCGTGGCAGCCTGACCGCGCCGAAGCTGGAGAATGCCGATATCCGTCAGATTGGTAAAGACAAAGAGTACACAGAAATCTCCAGTGGCCAGCGTTACCGGGTAATAGAGCGGCGCTTCGCGATTATTCCCCAATCCAGTGGCAAATTTACTATTGAGGGGCCCATCTTTGACGGCGAGATTACCCAGCCCAGCAACCGTTCCTACGGATTTTTCAATCAGTCCAAACCGGTCAGCCGGGTCGGTAAACCCATAGATATTGAAGTACTGGCCATGCCGGATAATTACCGCCAGCACTGGCTACCCAGTGAATATGTGGAACTGCATCAGGAGTGGCAAAGTGCAGGCGATCAGTACAAAGTGGGTGAACCTATTACCCGGATTCTGACCCTGACTGCATTGGGTGTGGTGGAAGAGCAATTGCCTGAAATTAACAGCCAGTACCCTGATGAATTCAAAAGCTATCCGGATCAGGCCAATACCAGTACAGTGGAAAAGGATGACACACTGGTGGCACAGCGCCGTGAGACCATTGCCATTATCCCGACCCAGGCTGGCACACTAACCATACCTGAAGTAAAGGTGGCCTGGTTTAACACCCTCACCGGCCAGACTGAGTATGCCACACTGGAGGAGCAGACAATTGAGGTTGCTCCGGCACAGATTAGCTCCGCAGAGGATGTACCTCTGCCTGTCAGCAGCGATAATACTGATAATCAACAGCAATCTGAACGCCAACAGCAGACAGCGCCGGATAAGCCGCAATCCGCATCTGCCGATGAAAATCAGGACAGCCCCGGCAACTGGTGGTCTGTCATTAGTATCCTGCTGTTGGTCTTATGGCTGTTGACCCTGTTGCTCTGGTGGTGCCAGAGTCGTCGTAAACCATCAGCGGCGCGAATTAAACCAAATACGGCCGCAACAGATGATGAAAAGCAGCTTTGGCAACAATTGCAACAGGCGATAAAGCGCCACGATAGTCAGGCCGTTATCGCTGCACTAACCCCATGGCTATGCTGCAACTTAGGTATCAGTGGCAACCTGGCAGATTGCCAGCAGCGTCTGCAAGACCAGGCCCTGAATGAACAGATCAATCTGCTACTTGGCAGTCGTTACGGCAAAACAGAGCGTGATTGGCAGGCCGATAAACTGATCACTTTACTGCAAACCCAACGTAAGACAGCTGTAAGATCAAAATCCAGACCCGGGCACAAGTTGGTCTCATTAAAGATTGAATAATACACTTTCGAATAACAACAACGACAGGAACATGACAATGCAACATAAGCAATTATTTCAGGCCAGCCTAATCGCCCTGGCCATTACCGGATGCAGTCCGGCCCCTGAATCACAGCAATCGACTGTGGCACAGCAGCAACAGGCACAGCAGCAACAGAGTGAATCTCAGCGCCTGGCCGAATTTTTCGAACAGAGTTTTGAACAGGATCTGCAGCGCTCACCCATGTACCAAAGTTATCTGGGGCTTAAATGGGATTACGGAAAGTGGGACGATATCTCAGAACAGCACAACAACGAGACGGTAACGTTGCTCAAAGAGCGCATGGCTAAGCTGGAAAGCTTCGATCTCGACCAGCTCAGCGACCAGGAAAAGCTGAGTTTTAAGGTTTACAAAACCGATGTCGAACGAAAGCTGGCCAACGACAAATTTCGCCATCATACCTACATTATGGATCAATTCCGCGCCTGGCATACCACTGTCCCAAGCTTTCTGATTAACATTCACAGCGTTAAGACTCTGGATGACGCCGAAGCCTACATAGAACGTCTTAACGGTGTTGAGACACTGTTCAACCAGGTGATTGATCAGTTAAAAATCCGTGAAGAGCTGGGCGTATTTCCTCCCAAATGGTCTTACGACCAGATGATTACCGCGGCAGAAAATGTGGTAACAGGCATTCCCTTTGCCGAAATGGAGAAACGCTCCACGATTTGGGAAGACATTAATAGCAAAATCGCGCAGCTGGAAGTGGGTGAAACCGAGAAAGAAGATATGCTGGAACAAGCCAGAACTGCGTTAATCACCAAAGTCAAACCAGCTTATGACAAGCTGATCGACGAACTGGCTCATCAGCAAACACTCTCACCTGAGGGTGATGGTGTATGGCGTTTACCTGATGGTGATAAGTGGTACCAGAACCGTCTTCGGTGGTTTACCACCACAGATCTTAATGCCGACGAGGTGCACCAGATTGGGCTGGATAATGTAGAGCGGATCCACAACCAGATGCGAGAGATCATGCAGCAGGTGGAGTTTGACGGCAACCTGAGTGAATTCTTCGAATTTATGCGCACCGATGAGCAATTCTACTATCCTGCCACTGACGAAGGGCGTAATCGCTACCTGAGTGAAGCCAAAGCGCTGATCGATACCATGGAAGAAAAGATCCCTGAGTACTTCGGACTGCTGCCTCAGGCTGACATGGTGGTCAAACGGGTAGAAGAATTCAGAGAAAAGTCTGCTGGCAAGGCCTTTTACCAAAGCCCGGCCAAAGATGGCAGCCGTCCAGGTACTTACTACGCCAACCTGTATAATATGCAGGATATGCCGACCTACCAGATGGAGGCCCTTGCCTATCACGAAGGCATTCCAGGCCACCATATGCAAAGGGCCATTGCCCAGGAGCTGGATGGTATTCCTGAGTTTCAGAAATATGTCTCTTTCACCGCCTATACTGAAGGCTGGGGACTGTATACTGAGGAACTGGCCAAAGATATGGGCTTCTATGAAGACCCTTACTCTGACTTCGGTCGCCTGGCGATGGAGTTATGGCGAGCCTGTCGCCTGGTAGTGGATACCGGTATCCATGCGAAAAAGTGGAGTCGCGAAGAGGCTATTGATTACCTGATTAAAAATACCCCTAACCCGGCGGGCGATGCCACCAAAGCCATTGAGCGCTATATCGCCATGCCTGGACAGGCCACAGCTTACATGATTGGCAAACTAAAAATCATGGAACTGCGGCAATGGGCCATGGATGAATTAGGTGAAGACTTTGATTACAAGGGTTTTCATGATGAGGTACTCAAGGATGGTCCGGTACCCATGACCATTCTGGAGAGCAAAATCCGTAACTGGGTGGCTGAGGTCAAAAAAGCCTGAAACTTAGGAAACAAAAAGTCCGGCTGACGCCGGACTTTTTGTATCAACAGCCTGTGCACTTAAACTGGTATTACAAAATAAGTAGCAAAACTTTATGTTTTCACGAAAGCAAAGTATATCGCCCCCGGTCAATACGGACATGATAAGCAAACAAAAACGCTATGAAACCCTGGTGCAGGCATTGCACAGCGACATCTATCGCTATGCATACTGGCTGGTGGGTAACAAAGCCGTCGCTGAGGATATTACTCAGGAAACCTTCCTGCGAGCCTGGAAGTCGCTCGATTCACTGAACGATGAGAAAGCGGCAAAGTCATGGCTGATCACCATATTGCGGCGAGAGAATGCCCGCCGCTTCGAGCGCAAGCAGTTCGACCTGGTGGATATGGATGATGTCGCGCTGTCTGACGACGGGCCCGGCCATGAAACCCAGCTTGAACACCGCCAGTTACATAAACTCATGGCAAGTTTAAGCGAAGAATACCGTGAGCCCCTTATCTTACAGATTATGTTCGGTTACAGCGGTGATGAAATCGCAGAGCAACTGGACCTGAACAAGAACACCGTAATGACCCGTTTATTCCGGGCCAGAAATCAGATTAAAGAGGCTTTAGAAAGCAGTGAACAGACAAGAGGGCGTAAAAATGGATGATTTAGAATTCCGCCGTACCATTTATGCCAATCCTTATTGTGACAATAAAGAGGTCAAAGCAGCCGCCGCCAGTGATCCGGCCAAACAGCAGTTCTGGGATGAAATGAAGCAGCTGGACAAGGCATTGCAGCATACGGCAAAAGTACCGGTGCCTGACGGCCTGGCGCAGCGTTTATTGTTAAAGCAGTCGATGCAATCTCATAAACAACAACAGATAAAACGCCGCTGGCATTTGTCGATTGCCGCTTCAGTGATATTTATGCTGGGAGTGAGTTTTACCCTGTGGCAGCAACAGGACGTGGATCTGAGCAAACACGCCCTGGCCCACGTATACCATGATGCGAATGCCCTGCAGGTCGATGAAAATGTGCCTCTTGAACAGGTGAATGCCAAACTGGCCAGTTTTGGCGGTCAGTTCACCGATGACATTGGTAAAGTCTACTACGCCAATTTTTGTGACTTCAACCGGGTAAAAAGCCTGCACATGGTGATTGAGGGTGAATACGGTAAGGTCACTGTGTTTGTGGTGCCCCATAAAGACAATCAGAAGCTGCAACAGCAGTTCAGTGACGGTCAATACCAGGGCCGGGGAATGGATTTGCAACAGGCGAGCCTGATTATGGTGGGTGATAACCAGCAGTCGTTGCAAAAAATACAGGACAGGCTGCAAAGCCGGTTATTGTTCTCGGCCTGAGAAACGGCATTTTCAACCACATAGAACAGAGAGATTCAGGGCAGTGACGTTCTGAACTCTGTGTTCTAGCCACCTGTCTGCACTGTTGACGCCAATACCCCTGTTGCATTTTTTAACAAATATATTCTTGAACCCGTGCTCTGCCAGTGGCAAATTACTATCAGCCGGGTAATACTAATCTCCACAGATAATTAATCCGACTAGTCTAACCACCAGCTTCAACCGAGGATAAGCCAATGAACAATTCAGTCATCACACGCATTGCTGATATTGCATTCAGGTTGAGTTCCCCGGTCATTCCCTTATTTTCTGATTGTTAAATAATCAGTCCGGAGCCTTCCGGGGATTCAATCTCAGCAACCCTGAATAACCTTTTTACTTTACCGGGCCTGCAGGTCCATATTTTTACGTTTCACAATACCGAACTGTTCGTGATCGCCCGTGATGCCCTGCCTAGCGCATCGGTTCAGGGGTGACGGACGGACAGACGTATTGAGTCTGAAGCGAGTTCGACAGGATTTTCTTATGACGGAACACACAACAAAACACACCTCTGTGTATGGATTATTTAAACAAGCACTGACAGGCAATATACAACAGGATTTCACCAAAGGTTCTATTGGTGTTGCGGCCTTTTTACTCGCGGTGCCTATGGTGCTGGAGATGATGATGGAGTCCATCTTTGCCGTAGTGGACATATTCTTCGTTGCATCCCTGGGCTTCGAAGCCGTGGCGGTTGTCGGCCTGACAGAAGCTGTACTGACACTGATCTATGCCATCGCCATTGGTCTGAGTATGGGCGTAACGGCCATGGTCGCCAGACGCATTGGCGAAGGCAATACCGTAAAAGCCAATCAGGTTGCCGGACAGGCTCTCTGGACCGGCATGCTGGTATCCCTGCTGATTGCCGCCATAGGTATCAGTTACGCCGAAGAGATACTGCGTTTAATGGGCGCAGACGATGCGGTGCTGGAGATGGGCAAAAACTATACGCTGCTGATGCTTACAGGTTCGATTACCATTATCTACCTGTTTCTGATCAACGCCATCTTCCGGGGTGCAGGAGATGCCAATGTGGCGATGCGCTCGCTGTGGCTGGCAAACGGACTCAATATTGTCCTGGATCCCCTGCTCATCTACGGTATTGGTCCTTTTCCGGAAATGGGCGTAACAGGCGCAGCGGTTGCGACCCTGATAGGTCGGGGTAGCGGAGTCATCTATCAGCTATACCATTTATGTCATCACGGCAGCAGCAGAGCCAGCCGAATCCGGGTTGGACTGGCACAATTGAAGCCTGTGTGGACAGATATGCTGGCACTGGTCAGAGTCTCTTTGGGCGGGATACTGCAGTTCCTGATTGCCACTGCCAGTTGGGTAGCTCTGGTCAGAATCGTCTCCACTTATGGAAGCGCCGCCGTGGCAGGTTATACCATTGCTATCAGGATTGTGATTTTCACCATTCTGCCGGCCTGGGGTATGAGTAACGCTGTGGCAACGCTGGTAGGCCAGAATCTGGGGGCAGGTAAGCCGGACAGGGCCGAACAATCGGTCTGGAAAGTGGCCCGGTATAATCTGTATTTTATGCTGGCAGTGGCCGTTATTTTTGTTCTTTTTGCTGAAACCCTAATCGGTCTGTTTAGCGAGGATCCGCTGGTGATCGCTGACGGTGTCAATTGTCTGCGATTTATCGCCTATGGATACGGCTTTTACGGCATTGGCATGATTTTGATTCAGGCATTCAACGGGGCGGGCGATACCATGACCCCCACCAGAATTAACTTTATCTGCTACTGGCTGTTGCAAATCCCACTGGCGTACGGACTTGCCCAATACTGGCAGTTAGGGACTAATGGTGTTTTTATCGCCATCACCATCGCGGAGTCTCTGCTGGCCGTTATAGGCTTATGGGTATTCAGACAGGGGAAATGGAAAACCAGGATGGTATAGAGTCCGGCGCTGATTAGGGTTCCCGTTCCGGGACAACAGCAATCTAACCACAGAGTCACAGAGAACACAGAGGCTTAAAGAGCATTAACCTTCTAATCTCTGTGTCCTCTGTGCCTCCTTGATGCAATAACCTTTTCAACCGCTCGATAAGTACGCAGGAAAGGCTACATTTTCTCCATGGTTTCAATACCCAGCAATTCCAGACCGGTTTTCAGGGTTCTGGCGGTCAGGCTGGCGAGCAATAAGCGGCTCTGACGGTGCTCTGCGGCCACATCGGTTTTGAGGATTGGGCAGGCCTCATAGAAGGTCATAAACAAGCTGGCCAGCTCAAACAGATAGCTGCACAGCACATGGGGGGCAGCGTCTTTCTCTACCTGTTGCAAAGCTTCAACAAACTGGGTCAGCTGTACCGCCAAAGCCCGTTCCTGAGGCTCGCTGATAATGATCTCGCCTTTGATCCCATCCTGTGCCACTTCGGCCTTGCGGAAAATACTCTGTACCCGGGTATAGGCATATTGCAGATAAGGCGCGGTATTACCCTCAAAACTGAGCATGGTATCCCAGTTGAAAATATAATCGGTGGTACGGTTTTTACTTAAATCCGCATATTTCACCGCGCCGATACCCACTTTGCGCACGATTTCTTCGCGCTGCTGATCATTAAGATCTGACTCTCTGCCCGCCAGCAGGGTTGCTGAGCGCTGTACGGCCTCGTCGAGCAAATCGGCCAGCTTGATGGTGCCACCGGTGCGGGTCTTAAAAGGTCTGCCGTCACTGCCGAGCATCATGCCAAAGGGGCAATGCTCGTAGGTGGTTTGCTCGCGTATCAGGCCCGCTTTTCGGCCGACCATTTCGGTCTGTTTAAAATGCAGTGCCTGACGGGCATCGGTGAAGATCAGAATACGATCGGCGCCTAAATCGAACGAACGATAACGCATAGCCGCCAGATCCGTGGTGGAGTAGAGATAACCGCCGCCGGATTTCTGAATAATGTACACGGCCGGTTTGCCTTCCTTGTCGGCCAGTTCGGGCAAAAATACTACCTGAGCGCCCTGATCTTCTACCGCAATACCCTTTTCTTTCAGCTCGGCCACAATCCCTGCCAACTCCTTGTTATAGGCACTTTCGCCCATAATATCGCCGCGGCTGAGGGTAACATTGAGCTTTTTATACACTTCTTCACTGTGAGTGATAGAAACATCAATAAACTTCTGCCATAACTGGCTGCACTGTGTGTCGCCACTTTGCAGCCTCACCACATATTCGCGGGCACGGTCAGCAAAGCCCTCTTCCTCATCAAAGCGGATCTTGGCCTCACGATAGAAATCTTCCAGATCCGACAGGGCGGTTTCCGCCACCTGATCGGACGCCAGTTTGTCGCTCAGATGGGCCAGCAACATACCGAACTGGGTACCCCAGTCGCCCATATGGTTCTGGCGGATCACTTTATGACCCATAAACTCCAGAGTCCGGACTACAGCATCACCGATAATGGTGGAGCGCAGGTGACCCACGTGCATTTCTTTGGCCAGATTAGGAGAGGAATAATCCACCACCACGGTTTGCGGAGTTTCTTTATCGACACCCAGATGTGCACTGGACAGGGCGTCACTCAGCGTTTGTGCCAGCCACTGTGGGCGAAGATGAATATTGATAAAGCCCGGCCCGGCCACTTCCAGCTTTTCGACCATATCATCCAGTTCAACCGCAGCTAAGATTTGCTCGGCGATATCCCTTGGCTTTTGTTTCAGTGTCTTGGCCAGCGCCATAGCTCCATTAAACTGGTAGTCACCAAACTCGGGGCGGGTGCTGCGGGTCAAAGGCAGGTTAGTATCTTTGGGCGCATCAATCTTACCCAGCGCCTGCTTAAATCTGTCCAGTAATAGCTGTTGTATATTCATCGTTAAGTTCAACTTTTTTCGGCCGTTGTAGGTCGGAATTTATTCCGACAACCTTGGTAATGCCTGCCATTGCTGTCGGGCTTAAGCCCGACAATTCTGGCGTCATCCGCATTTGTGTCGGGATAAATCCCGACCTACAGTTAAATGCTAATGTTCGCGGGTTTGCACAAACTTAATATCAGGGTGGCGTTCCTGAGCCAGTGACAGGTTCACCATGGTGGGGGCAATATAAGTAAGATTGTCGCCACCATCCAGCGCCAGATTAACCTCGGCTTTGCGCTTAAACTCATCGAGCTTTTTGGCATCGTCACAGTATACCCAGCGGGCTGTGCTGACATTTACCGGCTCATAGATGGCTTCGACCTTGTATTCAGCCTTCAGCCTGGCCACCACCACATCAAACTGCAACACCCCCACGGCGCCAACGATCAGGTCATTATTCTGTAGCGGCCTGAACACCTGTACCGCACCTTCCTCGGCGAGCTGGATCAGACCTTTAAGCAATTGCTTTTGCTTAAGCGGATCGCGCAGACGAATTCGTTTAAACAGCTCCGGGGCAAAGTTAGGGATGCCGGTAAATTTAAGCGTTTCCCCTTCACTGAAGGTATCACCAATCTGGATCGAACCATGATTATGCAGACCAATAATATCGCCGGCGTAGGCTTTATCCAGCGCCTCACGATCGCCAGCCATAAAGGTCAGGGCATCGGAAATACGCACATCCTTGCCAATACGACTTTGAAACAACTTCATGCCCTTTTCAAAGGTGCCGGAAACCACGCGACAAAAAGCGATACGGTCGCGGTGTTTGGGATCCATATTGGCCTGGATCTTAAATACAAAGCCGCTGAACTTTTCTTCTTCGACGCTGACTTCACGCTGCTCAGCCTGACGGTTAAGAGGGCGCGGCGCCCAATCCACCAACCCGTCGAGCATATGATCCACACCAAAGTTACCCAGTGCGGTACCGAAAAACACCGGCGTCAGTTCACCGCGCAGAAACTCCTGCTGGTCAAATTCATGTGACGCACCCTGCACCAGCTCCAGCACTTCACGCAATTCCTGAGCATAACTGCCAATGGCGTCATCCAGCTCCGGGTTATCCAGCCCTTTGATATTGCGACTGTCCTGAATGGTATGCCCCTGGCCGGTCTGATACAAAATGGTTTCATCCCGCAGCAGGTGGTATACGCCCTTGAACTCCTTACCCATGCCGATGGGCCAGGTAATAGGGGCGCACTTTATTTTCAGTACATCTTCCACTTCATCAAGCAAATCCACAGGGTCGCGGGTATCGCGATCGAGTTTGTTCATAAAAGTGATAATGGGTGTATCACGCAAACGGGTGACTTCCATCAGCTTGATGGTACGGGCCTCGACACCTTTGGCTGAGTCGATCACCATCAGGCAGGAGTCCACGGCCGTCAGCGTACGATAGGTATCTTCAGAGAAATCTTCGTGGCCCGGGGTATCAAGCAGGTTAACCAGGTGGTCATGATAAGGAAACTGCATCACCGAGGTGGTCACGGAGATCCCCCGCTCTTTTTCCATTTCCATCCAGTCTGACTTGGCGTGCTGACCGGATTTTTTACCCTTTACCGTACCGGCCTTTTGCAGGGCTTTACCGAACAACAGGACTTTCTCTGTAATAGTGGTTTTACCGGCATCCGGGTGAGAGATGATCGCAAAGGTTCTGCGCTTATTAAGTTGTTCAAGATAGCTTTTACTGGCCACGTTACTCTCTGTTGTTATTGCTGTGCCAGATCTACTGGCAGGGGTCACTTGAATATCACTATATGGGCGCGGATTGTACCCAAATTGATGGCAGAAGTCGCCCTGAAATCAAGCACAAAGGGTATCGACAAGATGAAAATACACAGTAAATCAATCAGCCAATGATTTCAGTCTTTGCGAACCGCTCAGTCCGCCAGCAAGCGCCTCATAATCAGCGCATCTTCACGGCCTTCGGCGCAGGGGTAGTAATTTTTGCGCGTTTCAATTAGCTCAAAGCCGGTTTTCTGATAAAGATGGATCGCCCCCTGATTGGATACCCTGACTTCGAGCCAGATTTCTTCCATGGCCTTTGCCCGGCACTGGGCAAAAAAGTGTTCCAGCAAAAGATAGGATAATCCCTGCCCCCGGGCCGAAGGGGCCAGGCCGATATCCATCAGCGTAGCTTCCTTAAGCACCTGCAGGCCCACGTAAAAACCCAGTAACTGCTCATCACCTTTCAGCTGCCAGGCAAAGTATGGAGGGGTCAGACAGCTGGCAAAGGTGCCCCTCGACCAGGGGTGAGAATGACAGGCGCATTGCAAACGAAAAACGGCGTCATAATTGTCAGCATTGATAGGGCTGAAAATTAAAGGTGCTGCTGCAACAGTTGCCATAATTGCTTTTTAAGCTCCGGTGTATTGCTGAGGGTCTGTGGTGTGGGAGCGCTGAGTACCTTGCCATCAAAACTGAAGTTATCAGAGACCTGCCAGTTTAACGCTGCCCCATGTTGTTGCGACCTCAGCGCCAGCTGAATATCCTGAAACATCGGATGCTGACTATCCACCTGCTGCACAGGCTGTTGCTGTGGCTGGTTATATTCATGTTGCTCAGTCACTGGCGGAGCATCAGGCTGAGAATCTGCAATCTCCTGCTCTGTCAAAGTTCCAGCTTCAACTAAGCGGGTGTCGGGGATGTTTTCAGCCTCCGCAGCCGTAAACTGCCGGGCAGCAATAGTTTCAACACCGGTATCTGCATCTGTAGCGAGCAATGCCAGCCGTTGTGGCGCGCGCAAATGCCACTGAACAATACCCAGTTCAGTGAGAATAGCTTGTTGATAGGGACTTAAGGCTTTCATCGCTGATGAGTTTATCATGAAGTGCTGTGGGGTCGAATAGTATCCCCGGACATCGCCAAAAAATGTTCCCGACATTTCCGGCATACCGTCCTTCCCTGAGCATCGCCGGGGAAATGTTCCCTACAACCCGGGCATACCGTCCATCCCTGGACATCGCCGAAAAAACGTTCCTGACATTTCCGGCATACCGTCCTTCCCTGGACATAAAAAAACCTGCAACTATGGCAGGCTTCTTAAATGCTGGCAGGGGTGGAGGGATTTCCTCAGGCACGTCCCTGTGCCTGACCGCAAGCGGCGCTGACGCGGTACACTTTGTTCCCGACAAAGATGTCGAACCCATGGGGCTTCTCGCCCTCCACACTTCCAATGCCTTTCTCTTTTTCAGGGCATAAAAAAACCAGCCACTTTGGCTGGTTTCTGAGATTTGTGGCAGGGGTGGAGGGACTCGAACCCCCAACCATCGGTTTTGGAGACCGCTGTTCTACCAATTGGAACTACACCCCTGCAATGGAGGCAGAATTATACCCATGCAAGGCTAAAGGTAAAGGAAATTTCCCCTCAGCCCTGACTGAGTGAATAAATAATACGCAACAACACCAGAGAACAAAAAAACCGGCAACAAAAAGCAGATTATCGAGAGTGCTCTGCAGCCCGATACCATAGCTCGCTGGTAAGCTCAGCCAGTGGCAGCAGAGCCTGAGCCTGGTGCCACAGCGCCAGAGTATCCTGCCTGGTGGCTTCCCCGTAGCGCTCTACCAGCATACGGGCCTGCTGATCATCAAGCTGATTCACCAGAATGGCACAGGCCAGATCAAACTCAGCCACCGAACGGGCCTGATATTCCCAATCCAGCACCAGGCCCTGCGGCTGAATACACAGATGGGCAAAGGCCAGATCGTGATGACAAAAGGTGATTTTAGGTAGTTGCTGCCAGTATTGCTGGTATTCCGCCACCTTGTTATACAGCACCCCACTTTCGATTCCGGCTAGTTGCAGGTAGTGGTGCCAGTCTGATACCAGATCCAGCTCCGGGCAATCGATATTCTGTTGGTGAATGCGCGCCATACGTCCGGCCAGAATCAGCACTTTCTCCTCAACGGAAACCTCGATATCTTCCAGCGTCCTCACCTCCTGCCAGGTTTCGAGCATAAAGCTGCACTGCTCTGACAGATAACAGGGTTCGGAGGCCAGGCCAGCCGCAGCCAGCTGTTTTTGCATGGAAAAAAGTGCCTGGCGGTTCAGCCGGGTTGGGGTGTTGTCGGCAAAACATTTTAAAAAGTAGCGCTGCTGCCCTGCCTGCAATGCATAGCTGCGGTTAATCGCACCGGATGGTAATGGCTGCAGCTGAAAATCTGCGCCGATAAAATCCAGCCCACGCAGTTCAGCCACAACAGATTCAGGCAGCATAAGGGCTCGGCGACTGATTCAGATAACTGCCGCGCCATTTGATATAACCGTACACAGCAAAACCAAAGTAGCCTGTAAACAATAATGCCGTCAGCAGCAAACCGGATTGCCAGTAGAGCCATGCCGCCAGCATATTAATCACGATCCAGTACAACCAGTTTTCCAGCACTTTCTGGGTGACCAGGTAGGTAGTAAACAGGCTGAATACGGTAACCAACGCATCCACATACAGAAACTGCGCATTAAACCAGGGGCGCAATACGCCGGCCAGCAGAATCGAAATCAGCAACAGTGTCACCAGGGCTACCAGATGATAGAGCCAGGGGCGTGTCTGCACAGCTGTATCTGAATCCTCTTCATGGGCCATGGCACGCCAGTGCCACCAGCCATACACGGCCATACCCAGGTAATACACATTCAGCACGGTCTGCAGTGGTAAGGTGTGTTCCCAGAACAACCAGCTGTAGATACCTGTACTGATCAGCGCACAGGGCCAGCACCAGATATTCTGCCGGGCCGCCAGGTACACATAGGCCAGCGCCAGCACCACAGCCAGTATCTCCCAGCCTGACTGACTGGCCCATTGCTGAGCCAGTAACGCCATCGTGTCGCTCATTCGCCGCTGCCCAAGGCATCGCCATTTAAAAACTTACACACAAAAATGGCCTGGCCAATTTCCTGATGGCTGCGTTGCATCTCTTTAGCCAGTATTTCCATAACCGGCAGATAGTCGCCACTGACTCTGGTGCTGGTCATGCTGGTATCCACTTCCAGTTCCGGATACCGGTTGAGCCGATCAATAAAGGTTTTGATCGGCGCAATATACTTTTCAGCCAGCGGATACAGGGATATTTCTGCTACCAGTTTATTTGCCTGATTGTTTTGCATCATTCTTCCTTAAAATAAATAGTCCAGACTCACACCTAACATACGACCATCGCCGAACTGATAGTAGGGCTTAGGAATTTCATAAAACTCTCGCGGATCGTTGCTAAAGCCGCCAAATCCGCGCACCTGATATTCACGATCTAAGATATTGCGCCCCCATAATGACAGCGTCCAGTCTTGATGAGAATAGGCCAGGCGGCTGTTCACCAGTACCGAGCTGTCAGAGCGTTCATCATGGCCGTCAGAGAAGTAGAAACTGTCTTTGCCATCGGCCTCGATATGCCAGCGCAGGCTGTCAGTAATATTCCAGTCCAGCCCCAGATTAAAGGTATAGCGTGGCGCCTGAGCCTGATCTCTTTCTTCCACATAAGAGCCGTCTGCGCGCTCAAAACCTTTGAATGTTGCCCGTAACCAGCCCAGGTTAGCAAAGACGCTGAGAGATGGAGTCAGTTGCCAGCCGGTTTCCAGTTCAAGACCATAATTGGTACCATTATCCGCGTTATCAATAATATCGATAAAAGTGGCGGAACCATCGTCTCTGTACTGCAGATCATAATCACTGATCTGTGTATCTTTACGCTCCATATAGAACGCCGCCAGACGCACATGGCCCTTATCTGTATTGCCTTTTACGCCGACTTCATAGTTCCAGTTATATTCAGGATCGAATAACCGCTGCTGCTGACTGACCCGCTCATCAGGATTAAAACCACTGGCCTTGTAACCACGATAAATACCGGCATACACCATAGCGCCGCTGGCGACACTATGATCCAGCACCAGTTTGCCGCCGACGATAGTATCTTCAAGGGATTCAGCGAAACCGCCGTTATCCTGATAATCAATATTAAAGCGGTCGACACGCAAACCCACCGTCAGGCGGGTGCTGTGATTAAAATGGGTGCGGGTCTGGGCATACAGGGCCAGATTGTCGGGCTGGTAAGTACTCTGAAAATCCGTTTCTGCATAAGTGTACTGACGCAGTAAGTCTTCATCCACCGACTTGGAATACACGCCCACTACCCAGTCTGTGGTATCGGCAAACAACCGCGAACTGTCATCAGAGATAGCCCGAAGCTCCAGAGATTTGGTGTCACGCTGACGATAATAGGCGTCGAAGGAGCTGTACTCCCAGGGATGAAAACCGACATAGGTCCAGTCTTCATCATAGCCATAATCAATGTCCGAATCGGACAGTGCGCCGATGGCAAGCAGTCGACCCCAGGACAGTTGCCAGTCGGCCTTCAGGCTCAGCGCATGAGATTTCTGGCGGTCAAACCCGGGCTCATCGGAGCGGGTTTTGTCATCATTATCCAGTGAAAACGCATCGTAGCCATTATCAATATCAAAATACTGATAATTTAAATCCAGCGTCAGATCATCCGATGCCTGCCAGGCCAGTTTGATTCTGGATGTCAGCTCGTCGCGATTGCCGGTGTCATCCCGATTCAGATAGATATTTTCAATAAAGCCATCACTTTTATATTGCTGTAGTGCGACCCGGTAGGCCAGCTTGTCACTGAGATCGCCGCCGTGGGCCACGCCCGCCGACCAGGTATTGTGCTCAGCCAGACTCAGACTCAGGCGCGAAGCCTGATCAGCTCCTGCCGGTGTGGTCTGAATCTTAATCGCGCCGGCCAGCGCATTGGCGCCAAATTCGGTGGCCTGAGGGCCTTTTAATACTTCAACCTGCTGCACATCAAACAGAGTGCCGATGGCGGCGATACCGGAAAAATCCACATCATCCACCACCACACCGACTGATGGATTAACGGGTTCAGAAAACTGGCTGCGCTCACCGATACCGCGGATCTGCACATAACGGCCACGGGACGCGCCAGAGGCAAAGTTGACATTGGGGGCCACATTCAGGATCTGTTCAAGATGCTGGGCCTGACGCTCAGTAATTTGCTGCTGACCAATAACTGAAATGCTGGAAGGCACCACCTGCAAATTTTGTGCATTAAAATCAGAGGTAACCAGAATATGTTCAAGGCCATTAGTTTCGTCGCTGCTTGTCTGTGCGTTAGCAGAAAAAGCCAGTGCCACGGCCAGATATAGAGTGTTTTTCGCTGGTGTCATTTTGGGATCTTCTCGTTTTAGTATGAAAAGATCCGGTATTACGGCAGGTCAATGGGAGATGTTTGGGAGCGGTTCCCGAACCATTCCTACGCCGGTATTATCCGGATCAGGTTTAAGGGTTCCCACTACTGCATCTTTCAGCAGATACGGATCTCAGCCTCACGGCACCCCTTGGTTAATGGACTTGTGCATTAAGCGACAAATCTGGCGCGGATTGTAACAAGCCTGCGTACAAGCGCAAGCTGCAAATACTCACCAGACAAGGTATAGCAGATTATTGGTCGCTCGTGTTCAACGACTGAATCGAAAATCAGACCGGGTGTTTTACTGGTTTTGACTGGCTGATATGGGCCGTCAGCACTTGTTGCATGGCGGCCTTCACTGGCATATCCAGCGGCTCGCAGCGGCTGCGGGGTAAATACAACAGATGACCACCCACCTGATAGCTCAGTGGCACATAGACGGCAATCACATCATCCTCTTTGGCAAAATCAATATCCTCATTAGTGACAAAACCAATCATGCGAATATCCTCATGCATCCTTACCAACACCACTTTTTGCAACTCATGCTGATCTGAGCCCGAGAATAAACGCATAATATCCCGGGCACTGCCATACAAGGTTTTCACCAGCGGTATGCGGTTAAGACTGTTTTCCAGCCACTCAAATATCTGCCGCAGCAAATAGGCCTGTACCAATAACCCGAGCAGAAAAATAATCACCAGACCGGATAACACTCCCATCCCGGTGATATACCAGCCATGCGGCAACATATATTCCAGCAAAGGGCTGAGCAAGGATTCCGCCCAGCTGAAAAACCAGTAAAGCGCCCCCAGAGTAATGGCTATGGGAAGCGAAAAGAGTAACCCTTTGGCAAAGGTCTGAGAAATGGACGTCATCTGTGTTCCTGGCAGTGTTAAATTACAACAGCCAATGTAGCACTGGTATGGGCAAAGGGAAAATGGCCGAGCCCTGGGGGGCTCACCCCATTGGGCCTCACATATAAAAAGAAAGGCCCAATTTTATCGGGCCGATGGTATTAACCCCATAGCCTGACACCAATCAGTCCCTGTGATAACAGGTACAGCGCAATAACCAGGTTCAGAAATATCAGCATGCCTGAGTGCCACCTTACCAGTCGTCCCATTTTGTCATTTCTGATCAGATACCAGATACGAACACTCCACAGGGCGGCCAGGAAAAACACTATGCTGGCAAAAAACACTATCAATGACAGTACTGTGGGCTGACCCGCTAACACAAAAGGCGTGGCGCTGCTTTTGATCATCAGCAGGCAAGCCACAACAATAACGAGCGGTATCAGCGTTATCATGGGCCAACTGCGGATACGCAGACTAGCGCTGTTGTTGATTTTCCCCATCCATTTCCGCGGTATCCAGATCAGGGCAAAGGCTAATCCCAAAAGAATACTGACGAGCCATAGCACCAACACGATCCGGGGCAGATAGGCGCCAGGCACACTGACCTTTTTCAGGGTGTGGGGGCCATAGTGTAATACGTCACCGACGACAGGATCCTCAGCCTGTACCAGTACCACTTTGCCTGTTGATTGCTGCTTAAACCCGGTAGTGGCATTGGCAACAAGCTGGCGTTTCGGGCCGGCAAAGGGTATCGACAGCAACGTGTTTTGTTCAGTCACACGTAGCGACCAGGGAATAAGACGCATAAAGGAATCTGTCAGTTCGGCAACAGGACTGATATTGCGATAAAAGCCGCTGAGCCGTTTATCCTCGTCGGTGATCATGCGCTCAGGCTTAACCACAGGCGGATTAGATGATCGGGTGATAAAGTCTGCTAGCAGTTTATGCACTTGCGATACACCAGGCCCGCCGGTATTCGCCGCGATCACATAACCACTATTCAGCGCTGGCTGGTAAACGACCATCGCACTGGCCCCGGGCAGACTGCCTTGGTGGCCATATAATACCTGCCCATTGGCATGATAGAGGTTATTACCTAAAGCCCATGTCAGCTGCAGGCCAGTTGATGTCGCCAGACTTGCCTGTGGTTGCTGGAAGTTATTCAGGGCCTGTTCGGATAATAATGCCGGGCTTTGATCACGTCTGAGCAAAAAGGCCAGAAACTTGCCCATATCAGCCAGACTGCTATTCAATGCACCTGCTGCACGATTATTAAGATGCCAGTAGGGTGTTTCACTGGTGCCCTGATAAAAGGTTGCAGCATGGGTGCGATAATGATCGGTGTAGAAATAATCGCTGTCTTTCATTGAAAGTGGCGTAAAGAACTGTTCCTTAACGAAAGACTCATAGGTCTGACCGGTATATTTTTCGACAATATAGGCAGCCACCAATGGCCCGGTATTATTGTAGGCGCTGCGCGTTCCGGGCGGCCAGCGTGACGTGCGGGAATGGGGATGTATCTCAAGGGCGTGTTTAATACTCACCGGTTTATCACTGACACTGATTTGCTCTGCAAAATGCGGTGCATCCCAGCCTGAAGTATGATTCAGCAAATGCGCTACTGTAAGCGGATGTGTCACTTGCCAGGGATTGTCAAAATATACCTCGGGTACCAGATCTGCCACTTTATCATCCAGATTCAGCACGCCTTGATCCACCAGCTTCAGGACAGACAGACTCACCAGCATCTTGGAAACAGAGCCGAAACGAAACTGCGTATCCTGATTGATGCGGGTACGCTTGTTCAGGTTCGCAAAACCGGAACTGTGAAACCAGAGATTACCGTCAGCTAGCAGCAGGCTCACTGCGATACCCGGTGTTTTTGTGTCTGAGCGGATCTTATCTATCGTCTGCCCGAGATCTTCCAGATTATCTGGTACAGGTTGGCCGGCACAGACCTGGGAAATTAACAGCAGGGACAGCAGTAAGAATAGACTCTGAATAAGTCGGGTCATGGTTTTCCTCGTTGTTTTATGACTCTGTAAACTGGACAAAAACGGAGCCTGTGATGTAATACTGCCAAGCAATATCGCCAAATGCCCCGCACCACAACGGAACCCTTGTGATGCTTTGTGACCGGGGACATCTGCAACTCGGTCACACCAGTTCACAAGTTTCAAGGTATTGATTTGAATAATAAAAATTTAAGAGAAAAAGATGTGGTACTACACATTGGCGATTATATTTTTGACTCCGAACGGGGGACTTTAGTATCCGCAACTGATAATCAGGACCCGAAACCGCGTAAACTGGAGCCTCAGATAAGTGAGTTATTGTTATTTTTTGCCACCCACCCGCAACAGCTGTTAAGTCGCGATGCCATTACGGCGCAACTCTGGCCCGGACGTGTTGTTACTGACGATGCACTGCGCGCCGCGATTAAAAAGTTACGGGAGGCACTAAAGGATAACGCCCGTGATCCCGGCTATATCAAAACCCTGCCGCTAAAAGGCTATATGCTGATTGCGCCGGTATCTTATCAGCCGCCTGCCAGACAAAACCGGCACAGCAAACCTTTCCTTGTATGGGTTGTGTCAGCCCTGATACTGGCGGTGTTAATTAGCAGTCTGTGGCTTGGGAGGCTTATTGGCAGCCCTGCAGAATCAGACCTGAGCATTAGTTATCTTACTGACATGTCCGGCTCAGAAGTCAGTCCCGATTATGATCCGGTACATAACCGGCTGCTATTTTCTCACCGCGCTAATAAAGACGACTACCTGCAACTTTACGTTAAAGATCTCAGCTCAGGAAAAACAGCCAGACTTACCTCTGAGCAGGCCAACTATGCCGGCGGACTCTGGGCCCCTGATGGCAAGACACTGCTTTATACCCGCAGTGATATCCATTCACAAAGTCATTACCTGGCAGGCTATAGCCCTGGAAAAGGCATTGTTCGCACCAGCCCTCTGAGCACTGTTACCAATGATATGTACCTGTTGAGCTGGGCCAGCAATGGGGCGTCCGTCTACCTTAAAGATAAATTCAGCGCCGGCCAGCCACAGGGGATCTGGCAGTTTCACCTGAAAAACAGCAAGCTGGAAAATATCAGCGCGCCGAATGTCTCAGGTCACGGCGATATCTTTGCGAAGGAATCTCACAATGGTGAGCTGCTGGCGATACTGCGTGGCGTCGAACAAGACAAAGGCGAATTGTTGTTACTGCATTTAGCCACGGGGGAGCTGGTGCATACCCATCTGTTACCACAGGTTATGCACAGACTGGTCTGGGGGCCAGATGATAACGTGCTGACTATGTCGAATTTTCAGGGGCAATTGATGCAATATCAGCGTCATGATCAACAACTGCGCAAAATGGCCCACAACCAGTCTTATCTGAACAATATCTTCTACCAATGCGCTGATGACTGCTTCTATATGCGCCAACATAGCGGCAACTATCTGGATCTGGGTGAGCAACCCAATCCTTTCTCTGTCAACCCACTGTTGTCTTCGGACTATTATGAATCCGCTGGTGTGGAGGATTTTCCTGTCTATGGGCCGCAGACTCATCGGCTCTATTTTGTTTCACGCCATCAAGGAACGTTAAGCATAAAATTCTTAGATTCAGACAAGAACACACAACTTGTCGCCGCTTTTCCAGAGGACTCAGATATCAGTGCGCTGACAATCAATCAGCAGGAAACCATGCTGACGGGCCTGGCTGGTAACAGAGTGTTTACGGTTCAAATAAACTCTGGTGACCTCAAATTTATTACCAGCTCCATCGACAAAAATTATCCGCCTTTCTGGACTGTCACAGGAGATGCTTTAATTTATGCCCGGCTGGAGAAAAACAGGCCCGTGTTATACCGATACAGCCTGACTTCTGAGGAGCATGTGCGCGCAGAGACCGGCTACCTGGCTAAAGTCAGTATCGATAAACAGCGCCATATTATGATAGACCTGCAATTCAACGCCTACCTGGTTGAGGTTGATCGTTCCCCTCGCCTGCTCACCCGTTTACCCGCTGTAACCCCTAATCGCTGGCAAATAAACGGAGACTGGCTGTATTACACGGCTCACAAAGAAAATACAGCACTTTTGCACAGAGTTAATATCGTCACAGGTAAAGCCGAACACAAAGAGCTGGCCAAAAACCGCTTTCGGTTAAACTTTGATCTTAACCAGACCAGGCTGACGGTGGTCAAATCCCGGCTGGCTGACAGTGATCTGGTGGAAGTCAGACTATAAGGTGGATAGCCGGTTCAGGGGCGCTTTGGTGGTCGAATGAATTCCATCCTCAGTACCTGCCCCCTACCTGACGCGGGGTTTGCGAAACAATACACCCCAGTATTCGCTTTCGACCCTACACTGGGGGGTTACTCAGGGCGTCCTGCCTTTCGCCCTTGCGGACAGCCAATAAACCGCTGGCGTTAAAGTTTTTTCGTGTGATGAGTAGCAAAGATTAAGGCGCTGGGTTCCCGCTAAAAACATGCGGGAACGACCTTTGGTCATGCCCGAGTGTCGTTATCGGGCATCCAGTGACCTTTGCTAATGGTAAATTTACCGCAGAGGACGTAGAGATGTTGCCCCTCTCTCCTCTGCGATCTCCGCGACTCTGCGGTGAGAATGTCTTTTTGTTCGTACTTTTACTCCGAGCTTAATCTGCAGGAGGATTATTCCGGGCTTCCTGCCCTACGCCCCTTCGGGGCCAGCCTTCGGCTGTTCCATTTTGTTCCTGACAAAATGGTCGAACCTGAGGAGGTTCTCACCCCACTGGGCCGCGCATAAACGAAAAAAGCCCCGATAAACTACATCGGGGCTTTTTTCGTTTATATGGCGGACGCAGGAGGATTCGAACCTCCGACCGCTCGGTTCGTAGCCGAGTACTCTATCCAGCTGAGCTATGCGTCCTGAAACTTTTTAACTTTAGCAGCTGACTGCCAAAGCGAGGGCGCATTTTACTGAACTGATTAATTTAATCAAGCACTGCGCAAGACAAAGCATCAATTTGTCCGTTGCCTTAACAGCCCAGCAGGTTTACCGGTACTTTCAGATAGTGGACACCATTATTTTCCGCCGGCGGCAGTTCGCCGGCGCGGATATTGACCTGAATACTGGGAATAATCAGCCTTGGCATACCCAGGGTTTTATCTCGTTTATTGCGTTTTTGCACAAACTCCTCAACAGTCGTATCTTTATTAATATGAATATTATTGGCCTTGTGCTCGGCCACTGTAGCTACATAACGCAGCGATCTTCCCTCGGGCTGATAGTCGTGGCAGACATAAATCCTGGTGTCATCATCCAGCGCATAGAGCTTTTGTACGGATTCAAATAGCAGTTCGGCACTACCACCGGGGAAATCACAGCGTGCAGTGCCAGCGTCGGGCATAAACAGGCTGTCGCCCACAAAGGCATTGCCGCCAATCAGATAGGTCAGACTGTCATTGGTATGGCCCGGTGTGGTAATCACACGGCCATGAAAACGCCCTACTGTAAAAGTATCGCCCTCGGCAAAAAGATGGTCGAAATCACGCCCCTGTACGTCCTGCTTATCACCAAGGTTAAACAGGCGCTGAAAGTTCTCTTGTACTTTTGTAATGCCACTGCCGATGGCAATTTTACCGCCCAGCTGTGCGCGGATATGCTGAGCCGCGGTGAGATGATCAGCATGAGCATGGGTTTCCAGAATCCACTTTAAAGACAGCTCATTGTCTTTCACCGCCTGAATCAACTGGTCTGCAAATTCAGTATTGGTGTGCCCGGCGGCGTAATCAAAATCCAGCGCCGGGTCGATAATCGCCGCTTCTCTGGCCTGTTCATCGAAAACCAGATAGGACAAGGTTGAGGTATCCTGATGAAAAAAAGCCTGTACCTGTAATGACATCTGTTGCTCCTCATTAACTGAACGCCTTGTAATTTAGCAAAATGCGAATTACCATACAACCAATAGTTATAAGTTATTCATTTTTGGAGATTTGGTGACACTGGTCTTACTTGCAGCATCCAGTATAGGTCTTAGTCTTGGTATTTTTGGCTCCGGCGGCGCCGTGCTGGCACTGCCGGTACTGGTGTATCTGGCAGGTCATGAACCCAAACTGGCGATTACCGGCGCACTGTTTATTGTGGCGGCCATCAGCACCCTCTCATTACTGCTCAGTCACAGCAAACGTCTGGTTGACTGGCAACTGGCTTTACGCCTTGGCATCACCGGTATGCTCGGTGCCTATATGGGGGCCTGGCTTGGCAGCCTGGTTTCTGGTCTAGTGCAATTGACAGCATTTGCGTTACTGATGCTGATGGCAAGCCGCTTTATGTACAGTGGTAAAGTCCGTCTGGATGATAAACAAACCAGTCTGCCCTTAATGCTCGGTGTAGGCACCGCGGTGGGCATGCTCACGGGTTTTACCGGCGTTGGCGGGGGATTTTTATTGGTGCCCGCTATACTCAGGTTTACCGCACTGGATTTTTTTCGCGCCAGAGCCACCAGTTTAGTGCTGATCAATATCAGCGCCTGGACTGGCTTTGCAAAAAATGCCTGGCTATTACCAGACACCAGCCAACTGGACTGGACATTACTACTGATCATTGCTGCCATGGGCATAGTCGGCAGCCTGCTGGGGCAGCGCTGGTCAGTTAACTGGCCTCAGCACAGGTTACGAAAAGGCTTTGCACTATTGCTGGTGATATTGGCCGCATTTATTCTGTTTCAGACTTTAGGAGATTACTTATGATTAAAACCGCACCACAGTTGGTGGCTGAAGCCAAAGCCGGGATCAAGGAAGTGCCCATCAGCGAACTGGAACAACAGCTTGCTCATCAGATTGTGATCATCGATGTGCGCGAACCGCAGGAGTATGCGCAAGGTTTTGTTCCGGGCGCGGTTAACCTGCCCCGCGGCATTCTGGAAACCAGTCTCACCGAACTGCCTCAGGTTAAAGGCGCGGAGTCGCCATTGGAAGAACTGGCCCAGCGCGAGCTTTACCTCTATTGTCGAAGCGGCGCTCGCAGTGCTCTGGCCACCGAATCATTAATGAGAATGGGCTTTGATAAAGTCTACTCGGTAGACGGCGGCTTTGAAGCCTGGAAGAAAGCGGATCTTCGGATTGAGACCCCTTAACACTATCTGAAAAGGCTGCCGTGTAATTTAGAGAAATCTGAATTAATCATTGACAGCCTGTTTTTTTGAACTATATTTCGCTTATTTCTAAATTAGTAATTACTGTATTTGAGGGTGGTTATGGCTGACAAACTCATCGAACTGGTCACGGCGAAACGCAAGCTGGTGTACTGGGGCTTATTGATTCTGACCCTGGTTTTTGTCGCCCAGTTGCCGGGCATCCAGATCGATACCGATCCGGAGAATATGCTGCCGCAGGACAATTCCCAGCGAGAATTTCATAATCAGACCAAAACCCGTTTTTCCATGCACGATATGGTGGTGGTGGGTGTGGTTAATCCTGACGGCATTTACAATCCGCAAACCCTGGGCCATCTGGTCAGCCTGACGGAATTCGCCACAGGTATTGAGGGTGTGGTGCAGGCCGATCTGATGTCACTAGCCAATGTGGACAATATAGACCAGAAAGAGCCTGGCACTATCCGCTTTGAGTGGATGATGAAAACCGCCCCACAAACCGATGAACAAGCCAGCGCAATCCGCGACAAGGCCGAGCGTCTGCCGCTTTTATACAACACACTGGTATCTGGTGATGGCCAGGCCGCGGCACTCTATGTGCCCATCATCGATAAAAACCAAAGCTATGCCATTGCTCAGCAACTGCGCAGTAAAATCAGTGAATTAGACAGCCAGGACGAGTGGCATATTACCGGTTTGCCCGTGGCCGAAGACCGTTTCGGGTATGAGATGTTTGTACAGATGGGGATCAGTGCGCCGCTGGCGGGACTGACTATCTTTATTCTGCTGTGGGTGTTTTTCCGCAATATCCCCTTTATTGTCGCGCCTATGATCGTCGCCATGGCAACGGTGTTGATCACTATGGGTCTGCTGATCGGCATAGGCTTTACCGTGCATATTATGTCATCGATGATCGCTATTTTCCTGATGCCCATCGCGGTGGTCGACTCGGTACATATTCTGTCGGAATTTGCCGATCGTTATAAGCCCGGTGACGAGGTCAAAAAGGTATTAAAAGAGGTAATGGGCCACCTGTTTACGCCGATGCTGTTTACTTCCATTACTTCTACCGTGGGCTTTCTATCGCTGATTATCACCCCTATCCCGCCGGTGCAGATCTTCGGCGCCTTTGTGGGCTTTGGAATTATGCTGGCCTATTTGCTCACCGTGATATTTGTGCCTGCTTATTTAAGCGGTCTGAGTGAAAAAACTCTGCTCAACCTGACTCAGAAACTGCCCGATGAGAGTCAGTCTAAACTTGCGCCTGCGCTGGTTCGCCTCGGCAGGCTGGCGGGCAGCCACGCCAAACTCTGGCTGGCTGGTTTTATTGCGCTGTTTGCTATCGCAGTGTGGGGCATCAGCCAGATCCAAATCAACGACAACCCGGTGCGCTGGTTTAAGGCCGATCACGAACTGCGCATCGCCGATCGGGTACTGAATGAGCACTTCGCCGGCACCTATGATGCCTATCTGGTAATGCAGCAACAGGGTGATGCCAGTGCAGATGTTAAAGCCTTACTGACAGAAACCGTAGATAGTGAAGAACTGTCACAAAATACCATCAACTGGCTGCTACAGCAGCAACAGCAATTTGATGCCAGCAGCAGTCTGTCGACGCTGATCAGTGCCATCTATGATAAAAGCTTTGAGCTGGATATGGATGAATCGGATCGTTTCACTGAACTGGCCCTTGCGCTGGAAAAACTGGAGAGTCAGAGCAAGGCCTTTTTAAATCCGGCTGTTCTTAGCTATATGAGCGGTTTACAGCAACACCTTAAAGACAGCGGTCTGGTGGGTAAGTCCAACTCCCTGAGTGATATCGTAAAAACTGTGAACCGCGAGTTACGCAGCGGCGAAGACAAAGACTTTGTTTTGCCGGATACCGCCAATGGCGTATCTCAGACCCTGTTGCAATATCAGTCTTCTCATCGGCCACAGGATCTGTGGCATTTTGTGACGCCTGATTACCGTCAGAGTCTGATTTGGCTGCAACTGACCAGTGGCGATAATAAAGATATGACTGCGGTTGTGACCCTGGTGAAAGACTATATTGCCGCTAACCCTCTTCCCGACGGCCTGAAAGTAAACTGGGCCGGTAAGGCTTACTTAAATGTGGTCTGGCAACAACAAATGGTAGAGGGGATGCTCGATAGCCTGGTCAGTGCCTTTGTGATTGTGATGCTGATGATGATGCTGCTGTTCCGCTCAGTCAGCTTCGGTATTCTGGCCATGTTGCCATTAACCCTGACCATAACCTTGATCTATGGGCTGATCGGCTGGATTGGCAAAGACTATGATATGCCAATAGCCGTGCTCTCAGCCCTGACTCTGGGCCTGTCGGTAGACTTTGCCATTCACTTTATCGAACGCTTCCGTGCCACCTGGGCCAAACAGCAGAACTGGCAACAAAGCCTGAAACTGATGTTTGAAGAACCCGCCCGGGCCATATCACGTAACGCCATTGTGATTGCGATGGGTTTTACGCCCTTGTTATTTGCACCCTTGGTGCCTTATATCACCGTGGGCGTATTCCTTGCTTCGATTATGGCCATTTCGGCACTGGTAACCCTGGTGATGCTGCCCTCGGTGATGGCGCTGACCCGCAAGGGGTTATTTGGTAGCGATAAATGAACAGGAGAAATACGATGAAATTACCCTACAAATGGTTATTGCCGCTGTCACTGATGCTCAGCCCTTTAGCGCAAACACAGGAGGTGGATGTGCAGGAAATTGTTAAGCGCGCCGAACTGGCCGCCTACTATGCCGGTGACGATGGACGCAGTGCCGCGCGCATGCTGATCACCGATGCCCAGGGCCGCAAACAAATGCGCCAGTTTGTGATCCTGCGTAAAGATCGCGAAGATGGCGGTTCACAGGACATGATGGTGTTTTTCTCCCGCCCTGCCGATGTGCGCGATACGGTATTCAGGGTGGTAAAAAACACCGATCGCGATGATGACCGCTGGCTCTACCTGCCGGGACTGGATCTGGTCAAACGTATTTCTGCCGGAGATAAGCGCACCTCCTTTGTGGGTTCACACTTTTTCTATGAAGATGTATCCGGGCGCAGCACCTCACAGGATAACTTTAGCCTGCTCGACGAAACAGATAAGCAGTATGTGCTGGAAGCGAACCCCAAAGATCCGGGCTCAGTAGAGTTTACCCGTTACCAGGTGAGTATCGATAAGGCCACTATGCTGCCGGTTAAAATTGACTTTTTCGACAGCAAAGGCGAAAACTATCGTCGCGTCGAGGCTTTAAAAACGGAAGAAATACAGGGCTATCCGACTGTTACCCACTCCCGGGTTCAGGATCTGCGCAGTGGTGGCGAAACAGAAATGCAGTTTCGTTTTATCAGCTACGATTTGGGCCTGCCAGATGATGTGTTTTCTGAGCGTAGTCTGCGTAATCCACCCCGTGACTGGCTGGAGCTGAGAGACTGATAATGAGTTCAGGTCGTACCCACTTATTCGCTACGCTGATTGCTCTTGCGCCCGGCTTTGCTGCCTATGCCCAGCAAAATACTGATGACGGCTGGCAATTGGGGGCCGATTCAGAACAGAACTCAGCCCAACAGCAGGATGACTGGGGCTGGGAAGATGACGACTGGGGAATTGAAGAAACCTCTGCCGGACTGCCGGTGCACGGCTTTGCGGAGTTGGCACTGGGCCGGCGCACGGAATCCAGCCCTTACCATGATGCATTGAGTCTTGGTGATGCCCGGTTGCGTCTGGAAACCAGTTACCAGTGGCAGGAAATCAGCTTTGAGGCCAAGGCTGAAGGCCGCTACGATGCGGTGCTGTCTGACTGGCGGGGCCGTATCCGTGAGCTGTCCGCACAATTCAGCTTAGGTCAGCAGTTTGATATTAAAGCCGGTCGTCAGATCCTGACCTGGGGCACCGGAGACTATCTGTTTCTCAATGATCTGTTCCCCAAAGACTGGCAATCCTTTTTTGCCGGACGCGAAGATGAATATCTCAAAGCCCCATCTGATGCCGTTAAAGCCTCTGGCTATTTTGACTGGTTCAATCTGGATCTGGTTTACAGCCCGGAGTTTGACGGCGACAACTATATCAGCGGCGATTATTTTTCCTTTTTCAATCCCAGGGCCGGCGGTGTGATTGCCCCGCAACCTGGCTTTAATGCAAAACGCCCTTCAGGCGATGAATGGGCATTGCGGCTGTTCCGTAATATTAAAGGAAAGGAGCTGGCCTTGTATGCCTACGATGGGTATTACAAAAGTCCTGAAGCTCTGAGTGCGGAGGGTGTTCCGACGTTCAGTGGCCTACAAACCCTTGGTGCATCCATTCGCATGCCTCTGGGCAGCGGCCTGTTTAATGCTGAAATCAGTCATCATCGCAGTAAAGAGGATGGCAAAGGTGAAAATCCCCGCATTCCCAATAGCCAATGGCGCGCGCTGCTGGGCTATGAGCAGGAAGTGATCACTCGCCTGACCGGTAGTGTTCAGTTTTATCTGGAACATACACAAAACCATGCCGCACTGCTGGCTAACTCACCTTTTCCAGACTGGGAAGCAGAGCAAAACCGTGTGGTACTGACCAACCGGCTGACCTGGCGTAATCAGCGCGATGATCTGAGCCTGTCCTTATTCACGTTCTATTCACCGACAGATCAGGACGGTTATCTACGCCCGGCGCTGGATTACCGTCTGGATGATAACTGGAGTATGAGCGCCGGAATGAACCTGTTTTTTGGCGAAGATGAACACAGTTTTTTTGGCCAGTTTAAGGACAACAATAATCTGTATGGGCGGATTCGATACAGTTTTTAACGGATTGCAGTGATCTGAGTTCAGTGGTCATTAAGTGAACCACTGATTTAACATTAACCCGGGAGTAGAAATAATGAGCGCAGAAAGAGCCCTGACTGCCTTTGCCGGTTTTATGGTGTTATTATCCGTGGCCCTGACGGTATGGGTGCACCCATACTTTGTCTGGTTGACGGTGTTTATTGGCGCCAATTTATTCCAGCAGTCATTTACCGGGTTTTGCCCGGCCACCATAGTGCTGCGTAAGGTGTTTGGCTTTAAAACCGAAGCAGAACTGGCACGGCATAAATAATCCCTTGTAGCAGGTAACGCATGTGGAAAATATAACTTTACATCAGCAGGAAGCCGCCGAGGCGGCGGCCTTTTTGCGTTCTTTAGGCAATGAGCACAGATTGCAGATCCTGTGCAGACTGGCCAGCGGAGAATTGCATGTAGGTGCGCTGCATCAGAGCTTTGATTTAAGCCCGTCGGCTTTTTCGCAGCATCTGGCGGTATTGCGCCAGCAAGGTCTGGTGGAATGCCGCAAAGAAGCGCAGACGGTGTATTACCGCATCAAAGATCCTGACACCATGAAGTTTATGCAATTGTTGCAGGCTAAGTTCTGCCCTGAGCTGACAGCATAAGTCAGGACTTATTCAGTTTGAGGCCATATTTTTGTAGTTTGCGGTAGAGTGTGCGGGCACTGACACCCAGTTGTCTGGCTAATTCTTCCGGCGTGCCCTGGTAGGTCTGGCACAACCTAGTCAGGTACTGCTGCTCATGCTCCTGTAAGGAGGTAATCGCTGTTCCTTGCACTTCGCCTCTTTCCTGCAACGCAACGGGCAGATCTTCAGGCCAGATAACATCATCATTGGCCATCAATACGGACTGTTCAACCAGATTCTTCAGTTCCCGGATGTTACCGGGAAAATCGTGCGCTGTGATGCATTGCATTGCCTGGGCAGAGAAGGTTTTGTGCCCTTTATATCCGGTGCCAAGAAATTGCTCAATCAGCAAGGGGATATCGTCCCGTCGTTGTCTTAGTGGCGGTAAACGCAAGGTTAACCCCGCTATCCGGTAGTATAGATCCTGCCTGAACTCCCCTGCTTCAACCAACTGCAATAAATCTTTGTGAGTAGCACAAATCAGCCTGAAGTCTGAGCGTTTAGGTTGCAAACCTCCTACTGAGCGAAAGGTTCCGGTTTCCAGCAAACGTAACAGTTTAACCTGCGAATGCAGCGGCACATCACCTATCTCATCAAGAAACAGGGTCCCCCCATCGGCTTCCTCAACCAGCCCTTTCTTGTTATGTGTCGCGCCGGTAAACGCGCCTTTATGATGCCCGAATAGCTCACTTTCAAATAGCGCGTCATTCAGCCCGGCACATTCAATAATGATAAAAGGTTTACTGTGGCGTTCACTGGCATCGTGAATCGAACGGGCAACCAGCTCTTTGCCGGTGCCAGTTTCACCCTGCAATAACACGCTGATATCCGATGACGCCGCTCTGTTAATTCGGTTAAGCAATTTATTAAAACACTCAGTTCGTCCCACCATCTTATGCTCTGCCACCTCTGCCGAGGCGTATAGTATGCGGTCGAGGATCTCCAGATATCCAAGGGTCATGCCATCTTCATCCCTGATCGGGCGCATCAGAATATCGCAATGCTGTTTTCCTTGTGGAGTCTGATGCACATGCACAACCCTCGCTGTTCGGCCAGATTGAGCACAGCTTAGTAGCGGGCAATCCTCTCCGTGGCGATCACAGGGCTCAGAAGCCCCATGAGAAATCTCATAGCAATGACTGCTACCGGTATAGATCTGCTGCGAATAAGTGTCCTTATACGCCTGATTAACGGCCTGAATACGATAATCAGGAGTAATAAAAATCGCCGGTTTCTCTACCGCATCGATCATGGACTGGATAACAGGAAGATTCATAATAACTGCCATTTTTGGCAAAACACTACCCTCAATACTGACATATTTGACAAAACAGACACAAGCTTATTACCACATATCCTCATCAACAGCGCGCGAAAGCCGCCAGAACAGGGCCCGGACATTCTGGCACCAAACTTGTTAACAGTTGCTTTACAACGTAACTGATATAAGAAAGAGGAACTATGGCTAAAGTGGTTATTCTGGGGGCCGGCACCGGAGGAATGCCTGCCGCCTATGAAATAAAGCAAGCCCTTGGTGAATCCCATCAGGTGGTGATGGTTAATGAGCGCCCGGAATTCAGATTCGTACCGTCAAACCCCTGGATTGCGGTGGGCTGGCGGGAACCCGATGCCATTACCATTCCGATTGAAAAGTATCTGAACAGAAAGAAAATTGATTTTGTCTGTGCCAGAGTCACAGCAATTGAAGCTAAGCAAAATCGTTTGCTTACTGAGGATAACTTACACATCGATTATGACTACCTGGTGATTGCCACCGGCCCGAAACTGGCCTTTGACAGCATCCCCGGAGCTGGTCCCGATAATTATACCCAGTCTGTTTGTACCCTCGACCACGCGCTACGCTGCCGGGACAGTGTTGAAAAGCTGATTGCTCAGCCAGGGCCGGCCATTGTGGGTGCATTTCAGGGCGCAAGTTGTTTTGGACCGGCCTATGAATACGCCTTTATCCTGGATAAAGCCCTCAGGGATGCCAAAATAAGGCACAAAGTGCCTATCACCTATGTCACCAGCGAGCCTTATATCGGCCATCTGGGCCTGGGCGGTGTGGGGGATTCCAAGTCACTGCTTGAGTCTGAACTCAGGCAGCGGGACATTAAATGGCTTTGCAATGTGCGGGTAGACGAAGTGCAGGATAAACAGATGCTGCTCAGCGAACTGGACAGAAAAGGCAATGTAGATATGCAGCATAATTTGCCTTTTGTGCACAGTATGTTCATTCCCCCCTTTGCAGGTGTTGATGCAGTAGCAGGTGTAGATAAGTTGTGTAACCCCAAAGGCTTTGTGATAACCGATGCCTTTCAGCGCTCACCCATATACCCGAATATTTTCTCCGGTGGGGTCTGTGTAGCCATTCCACCGGTGGAAGATACACCTGTTCCCACAGGCACACCGAAAACAGGTTATATGATTGAAACTATGATGACCGCCATCGCCCATAACCTTAAAGCCATTATCATTGATGGCACTGAACCTCAGAGAAAAGGCACATGGCATGCAATATGTCTGGCTGACATGGGAGACACCGGCGCGGCTTTTGTGGCAATGCCACAAATACCACCACGCAATGTGACCTGGTTTAAAAAAGGCAAATGGGTGCATCTGGCCAAAATAGGTTTCGAGAAGTACTTTCTGCGTAAAATGAAAACCGGTAACAGCGAACCTCTGTACGAGAAGTATGTATTAAAAGCCCTGGGTATTGAGCGTCTCGAAGAAAAATAGAACAGCATAGCCTTTTTACAGGTGCCGGAATACACCGGCACCTGTATCGAAGTTTATTCAGCTGTCATTTATGACAGAAAAAATAGTCAAAGCCATTAGCCCCGTCTCAACCTTTTTTCTGCTTACTCTTTCAATAAAGAATTTCTCTATTTTTTACAATAAGTTAAGAACAGCTATTACTTTTTAGGTACTCATTAAGTGATATGGATCAAATATTGCTATTGTGGGCTGTGTCAGGCTATTCGCTGACAAAAGTTGAATCACAGATCAAGGCCCGATAATGGAGATACCCCTATGAATGAAACCCTGATCGAACTGTCCCGTTGGCAATTCGCCCTGACGGCCATGTTCCACTTTATCTTTGTGCCTCTGACCCTGGGCCTGAGTTTTCTGCTCGCGATTATGGAATCGGTCTATGTGATGACGGGTAAGGAAATCTACAAGCAGATGACCAAATTCTGGGGCAAGCTGTTTGGCATTAACTTCGCTATTGGTGTGGCCACAGGTTTGACCATGGAATTCCAGTTTGGCATGAACTGGTCTTACTATTCCCACTATGTGGGCGATATCTTTGGTGCGCCTTTGGCCATTGAAGGCTTAATGGCCTTTTTCCTCGAATCCACCTTCGTCGGCCTGTTCTTCTTTGGCTGGGACAAGATGTCCAAAGTCAAACACCTGATGACGACCTGGCTGGTAGCCATAGGCTCAAACTTTTCAGCCTTATGGATCCTGATCGCCAACGGCTGGATGCAATTCCCTGTGGGAGCCGAATTTAATATTGAGTCCATGCGCATGGAGATGACCAGCTTCGCCGAGGTTGTCTTTAATCCCGTGGCACAGGTGAAGTTCGTACATACCGTGTCTGCCGGATATGTCACTGGTGCTATCTTTGTACTGGCAATCTCCAGCTATTATCTGCTGAACAACAAGGATATTGCTTTTGCCCGGCGTTCATTCGCCATCGCATCGAGCTTTGGGCTGGCTTCGATTCTGTCTGTAATTGTACTGGGTGATGAAAGTGGCTATGAGCTGGGTGATGTGCAAAAAGTTAAACTGGCAGCCATTGAAGCCGAGTATCAAACTCAGCCGCCCCCAGCGGCCTTCACTTTGTTTGGTATTCCCAATGATGAAACCCAGACCACTGATTATGCGGTAAAAATACCCTGGATGATGGGCCTTATCGCCACCCGTTCTTTGGATGAGGAGGTCACAGGTTTACTGGCCTTAAAAGCACAGCACAAAGAAAAGATTATTGCCGGCAGTCAGGCCTATGGCCTGCTTGAGCGAGTTAAGGGTGGCACTGCAACAACCCAGGAAATGGAAGCCTTCAACGCTAACAAAGACTTCCTTGGCTATGCCATGTTGCTGGAGCCTTTCACTTCCGATATCAGTGCGCCTGATGAAACCGCAATACAAAAAGCTATGGATTACAGCATCCCTCCGGTGGCACCGCTATTCTGGAGTTTCCGGCTGATGGTAGGCAGTGGATTTTTGATGTTGGCTCTGTTTGTGCTCGCTTTCTGGTATAGCACCAAGCACCAGATTACCAAGCCCCGCTGGTTGCTCAAAGCCGCTTTGTGGAGCCTGCCCCTGCCCTGGATTGCCTCAGAAGCCGGCTGGTTTGTGGCCGAGTTTGGTCGCCAGCCCTGGTCAATTGCTGAGGTGTTGCCGGTGCACGCGTCGGTATCTAACTTGTCTGTATCCGATGTGGTATTGACCATGGTGCTGTACACCAGCTTCTATCTGGTGATGTTTATCCTGGCGTTTTATCTGATGCAAAAATTTGCCAGACAAGGACCATCAGAGCTTGCCAGACAAGCCGAACAGGACAATCTTGATATGCAGGTTAAAGGAGCGCAGGCATGATCGATTATGAAGTTTTACGTATTATCTGGTGGTGCCTGATCGGCGTATTACTGATCGGCTTTGCCATCACTGACGGCTTTGATCTGGGCGTCGGCTCGCTGCTGACGCTGGTCGGCAAAACCGACGAAGATCGCCGTATAATGATTAACACCATTGGTCCTCACTGGGATGGTAATCAGGTCTGGTTTATCACCGCCGGTGGCGCCATATTTGCGGCCTGGCCGGTGATTTATGCCACCGCCTTTTCGGGCTTCTATCTGGCTCTGGCGCTGACGCTAATCGCTCTGTGGATGCGGCCATTAGGTTTTGATTATCGCAGTAAACTACCGAACAAAAAGTGGCGACAAAGCTGGGACTGGGCCCTGTTTGCAGGCGGCCTGATCCCGGCGCTAATCTTCGGTGTGGCCTTTGGCAACTTACTGCTTGGTGTACCCTTTGAAATGGATGCCAACCTGAGATCCACCTATACCGGTAGTTTCTTTGGGTTATTGACGCCCTTTGCGCTGCTGACCGGTCTGATTTCCGTTGCCATGTTGCTTAACCATGGCGCCACATGGCTACAGTTAAAAACGGCTGATAATTTACTGGTCCGTGCAAGAAGCGTTTCTGTGGTGCTGTCACTGGCAACTGTTGTTTTGTTTATCCTGGCAGGTTTGTGGGTTGCCTTTGGCATCCAGGGCTATGTCATCACCTCTGCAGTGGACACCTTAGCCACATCAAACCCGTTGAATAAAACGGTTACGGTGGAAACCGGCGCCTGGATGCAAAACTATGGTCGCTACCCCTGGATGATGCTTGCCCCACTGACCGGTATTATTTCCGGGCTGGCCTGTGCCTGGTTCTCCTGGAAAGGCCGGGGCGGCTGGGCCTTTGTCAGCAGCGCGCTGAGCATGACCGGGATTATTCTGACCGCAGGGCTGTCGATGTTCCCCTTTCTAATGCCCAGCTCTACCAATCCTGATGTCAGTCTGACCATGTGGGACGCCACTTCCAGTCTGTTGACCCTTAAGATCATGTTCGCGGTAGCCTGTATTTTTGTACCCATCGTACTGGGGTATACCGCATACAGCTTTTGGGTGATGCGTGGGCGACTGAAGCAGTCACAAATGAATCAAAGTCATGTTCTTTATTAGGAGAGACGAGTTATGTGGTATTTCACCTGGATTTTAGGCGTACTGTTAGCTTGTGCCTTTGGCATTATCAACGCCATGTGGCTCGAATCCACAGAAGATCTGGACAGGGATGAGTGAGCGTAATAAATCGCAGGAACACCAGTTAAGTAACTGGCTGAATGCAAACGGGGCGGCCCATCGGGCCGCCCTGTTATTGTTGACCCTGTTTGGTGTTGCCGCAGTTGTCAGCCAGATTACCTTGTACTGGTTCCTGTGCAGCATTGCCCAGACCCTGATAGTGGAGGCTAATCCGGCACAGCAATCCGATGTATTTTCTCTCGGTTGTGCGGCTTTTAGCTGGGTCATGTTCGAATGGTCTCGTCAGGCCCTGAGCCAACGCATTGAACTGAGTATCAGCCAGCAGTTTCAACACAGACTGCATGCTCAATTGCTGTCAGGCCAATATGCTTTGGTTCGTCAGCACAATCATTTTTTCTGGCAACAACTTTGGCTGGAACATATTCCCGCTGTTGCACAGTATCTGGTCAGATACCGGATTCAGCAACGCATGGCTGTAGTCACGCCACTACTCGCGATTATTTTACTGTTTCCGGTTAACTGGGCAGTGGCCGCGGTATTACTGGTCAGTATGCCCGTGGTCCCGCTGTTTATGTATCTTATCGGCTCGGGCACATCGGCATTGCACCAGAAGCACTTTGTGGCCCTGGAGAGGCTCGGCAGCCTTTTCGCAGACAGGTTACAAGCCAGCCAGTTGATTCATATTCACGACGGCCATCAAAGCCAGCTCAATATGTTGGCCAACAGCAGTAAAATGCTTAACCGGCGTACCATGGAAGTGGTTAGTCTGGGGTTTCTATCAACCACTGTGCTCGATTTCTTCTCCACTCTGGCCGTGGCTCTGGTGGCCGTGTTTGTTGGCTTTAATCTGCTGGGCGAGATCCGCATTGGTGCGACCTTGTCACTGGATCAGGGGCTCTTTATGCTGTTGATTGCGCCGTTGTGCTTCGCTGAACTAAAACTGCTGGGCCGTTACTATCATCAGAGATCGGCAGCAATAGCCGCCGCCGGGGAACTACACCCCATACTGAACAGACCGCTTCATAAAGATGTGGATGAGAAGTTCAATGGTTTTGACTTGCAAGACTTTGAGAGTGTGGTGCCCCGGCTGATATGCCACCATCTGAGCCTTAATAAAGGCGACTGGGTTCAGTTACAGGGCGATTCAGGCAGTGGAAAAAGTGTGCTTTTAGAGTGCCTTATGGGGCAACGGCCAGCCAGTCACAGTGTCTGCGGAAAAAAAGTTCTGCTCACCCAACATGCTCTTATCACCCCCGCTACCCTTAGAGAAAATTTGTGCCTCGGGCACGCCTATACCGATATACAGCTATGGCAGTCTCTGGAGCAGGTCGAGCTGAAAAACTGGGCTGAGACGCTGGCAGACGGACTCGACACCATAATGGGTGAACGCCCTCCCATGTCTGGCGGACAAAAGCAACGTCTGGCACTGGCAAGAGCCCTGCTTACTGATGCACCGCTCATATTGCTGGACGAACCCACTGCCCATCTGACGGAAGCGCAACATCAACGGGTAAGCCGTATTATCAGACAAAGGTTTCAGAGCCGCACTCTCATCTGGGCCTCCCATAAAACGCTGCCGGCGGATTGGTTTAACAAACATTGGCAGGTCAAGGATTCCGAGGTGAAAGTATTGTGTTAAGCAGGCTACCGGCATTGTTGCTGGCATTAATGCACATGGGTTCAGGATTGATCCTGCTGTTGTTTTCAGCCTGGTTTATTGCTGCCAGTGCTGTTGCAGGCAATGGTTTTAACTACATGTTACCGGCTGTGGTGATCCGGGCTCTGGCATTGATTCGGATAGCCTCAGGATACGGGCAGATGTGGCTCGGCCACCAGCAGCTCCTGAATCACCTCTGTGACATACGCCTGAACCTGTTCAGGCGATGTATCAATGGCTGGTTAGATAATAGTGACACTGGTGCCGAGGCGCTGACCCAGCATACTCAAGCAGTAGCGAATATCTGGATTGCCTGGATAGCGCAAAACGCCGGCGCAATTATCATGCTTTCAATCGGTGTCGGCAGCGCAATCTGGTTGGTACCGGGACTGTCTTCCTACGCCTGGTCGCTATTGCTGGTCTATTTGTTGATTACCCTGTGGCTTGTTATTGCCGGTCTGCGTCAGACCAAAGGCCTGCTGCAAGCGCAGCAGCGCTTTGTAGAAGACAGCGAAGCGCAGTTAAAGGCGGCAACCCTATGGCCGCTGCAAAAAACAATCAACCTTGCTGATGCCTCGTCACTCTGGCGGGCCAGAAAAAAACGTCAGTTTCAGAGTGACTCAGGTGTCAGTCTGCTGCATGCCGTCAGTCTGGGACTATTGGTTTTAATGATCGCACAACTCCCGCAGCACTATGCTGGCGAAGCGGTACTGCTGGTGTTAGTCATGCTTCTTTTAACCGCACGTGACTGGCTGGCACCAGCAATCACCAGCCATCCCGCGCTGACAGACTACCTTCATGGCGCTGAGGGGCTGGAGCAGCTAAAGGTCACTACGGTTACAAAACTCAGTTGCACGCAACCAATAAAGACCCTGCAGCTAAAAGACTTTAAAGCAACCAACATGCCCGTACCGAATGTGAATCTGCGCATACCAGACAAAGGTATTGTGCTGATTAAAGGAAGTTCGGGCACGGGTAAATCAAGCCTGCTCAAGGGCATTTGTGGCCTGCTACCTTATGAGGGTTCGCGCAGGCTAAACGGAAAAGACTTAGCGCAAGGCCATGTTCAGAACTGGCACTACAGTGACCAGACTCCCGTTTGCCTCAGTGCCACCCTGAGGGATAATTTATGTATCGCCAATCAAAAGGTCAGTGAGCAAGAACTTAAAGAGGTGCTGCTGATGGCGGATCTACCGCAACTGCAGACTAATTTGCAACAATGGCTCGGCCCTGTAGGCCGGAGATTATCAGGTGGCGAACTGAAACGCCTGAATCTGGCCAGAGCCATACTCACCAACGCCGAGCTGTTATTGTTGGATGAGCCTTTCGAAGGCCTGGCAGTGACACAACAAAACAAAATGGCGCTAACCATTAACCATCTTGCCGCAGGCAGACCCGTAGTGGTCGCCACCCATATCATCCCTAAGGACTTAGATGTCACTGCCGTACTGGAGCTCGAAGAAGAACTCTGAAAAAACAGGCTATTCGGCCATATTTAACCGGCGCAGCTCCTGCTCGGTTTGTTTTTGCAGTTCTTCCATGGTTTTGCCATGGGGCATGGGGGCTTTGGTCTCAGGATCTACCCGCACGAAGACAATATCATCGGCAAAGCAGATGGTTTTTTTGGTGGCCTTATTGCGCACCAGACAGGAAACGGTAATAGAAGTACGCCCGACCTTTTTGGTTTCCAGGCCGAACTCCACCACATCACCTGACAACGCCGGGCTTTCAAAGCTGATCTCACCAATATGCTTGGTGACAAGATAATTGCTTTCCAACTGGCAAATGGCGTAGATTGCCGCTTCTTCATCTATCCATTCCAGTGCCCGGCCGCCAAAAAGGGCATTGGCATAGTTAAGATCATTGGGCATTACCAGACGACGGGATAAAAAGCGCATTCGTATTCCTTAGATATTTTCAATAAACTCAATTATATCAGTTATTTTGTGACTCAGGAGACCCAGTGTCCGCACCAACATTACCAGATAGCTGGCTGCAGCAGCGCCTGAGCGGGCGCTTTCATCGCCAGTTGGTGTTAATCAGTGGCAGTGAAACATGGACAATGGCCCAAGCTGAACAGATCCGCCAGCAATTCTCTGGCCGCAGCCTGTGGGTTGGTCATCAGCCTGATAAAACAGGTGTGGACTGTGCAGCTTATCGTCACTATCTGGGAAGAGAATATGATCTGCTTATCTACAATGCCTTTTCGGGAATACGGGCCAATGCCCTGATGGCGCTGTCCGGTACCGTTATTCAAAACGGGCTGATGTTGCTGCTTTGCCCTGAACGTAAAAGCTGGCCAGCATTTACCGATCCCCAGTGGACTAAGCGCTTTTCTTATGGTTTTGACCTCAGCAGCATGCAAAGCCGGTTTATCAACTGGCTGCTGGAACAGGCTGATTCCGATAAGCAGGTTATTACCCTGACTGAAAAGGGAGGCACCGGTGAAATGGCAGCAATAACCTGCCCACTACCCCGTCTGCGAGGCCCCTATATCACAGAAGATCAGCAGCAAGCGGTGGAGGCTGTGATTAAAGTAGCTACCGGGCACAGAAACCGCCCACTGATCCTCACCGCCGATCGGGGCCGCGGCAAATCTTCGGCGCTGGGCATTGCCGCAGCCAGCTTAATCAATCTTGAGAAAAAGCATATTCTGATTACTGCGCCCGCTATAGAGCAAACTGAACAGTGTTTTATCCATGCTGCTAAAAATATTGAGAGTGCGCAGAGACATCCTTATCAACTTACTGCAAAAGCCGGTGGCAGTATCCGCTTTCAGCCTGTGGATCAGATTATTCGCGAGAACACCGGGGCCGACCTGTTAATGGTAGATGAAGCGGCGGCCATCCCTGCGCCGCTGCTTAAAACCCTGGCCGAAAGTTACAGCCGAATCGTATTCAGCAGCACAGTGCATGGCTATGAAGGCTGTGGGCGCGGCTTTGAGCTGCGCTTCAAACCGGTGTTACAGACGCTGCGTCCACAGGCCCGTTATCTGCACATTGATCAACCTGTACGCTGGCAACAGGGTGATTGTCTGGAAAACTTCTGGTTTAAGGTGATGCTGATGGACAGCGCTAAGACGGTACCTGCAGCCGCCCCCATCAATACCGATAAGCTGGTATTCATGCAACTACAGCCTGATAAACTGATTAAGCAGCCACAACTATTACATCAGTTGTTTGAGCTGTTGATCAACGCCCACTATCAGACCAGCCCTGATGATCTGGTGCGCCTTTTAGATGCACCACAAAGCCGGCTTTTTGTATTAAAGACTGAGGACAAAATCTTTGCGGCGATATTAGCCGACGAAGAGGGAGGAGACAGGCTCAGTCATCTGGACGCTGATATTGCCCTGGGCAAACGCCGCGTTCAGGGTCATCTGCTGGCGCAGAATCTGAGCCATTGGCTGAACAACAGTACACTGGCCGGTTTGCGCTATTTACGTATTGTGCGTATCGCTGTCGCACCAGATTTCTGGCAACAGGGGCTCGGCAGTCATTGTCTTGCTGAGCTCAGTCAATATGCCAAAGCCCATAACTTCGACATTGTTGGCAGTTCATTTGGTGCAACCGGCCAACTGATGCGATTCTGGCAGAAAAACGACTTTGTGCCCTGCAGACTGGGACTGAAACAGGATATGGCCAGTGGTGAACACAGTATAATTGTTTTGCAGGGGCTGACAGAACAAGGCAGACATACACTTTCAGCGATTCGTAGTGAATTTCAGCGGGAGTTTTTAGCCCTGTTACCCGGCCCCTTTCAACATATTGAGTCAGAGCTGGTCAGGCGGGTAATCCTGAGCTTCCCCGCCATTGAAGCCCCGCTAATGTCAGACAATCATAAGCTAAAACGCTTCGCTGAGGGCTATGGCACGGTCGATTCAATTTTTGTGGCATTGCAGCAGCTTTGCCTGTGGTGGTGCCAACAATCCGATACCGACGACATTACCGAAACGGATACTGACGCTCTGATACGCTATACCCTGCAATACCAGTCACAACAACAGATTTGTGATGCTATGGAAATAAACGGGCGCAAGGCCTTTACCAAGCTATTAAGGCAATTAGTCTGCGCATTAATTTTTGATGACAAAATCATCAAACTGGAGTAAAAAGCGCTACCTCAACCAGAACTGAAAACGCCTTGACCGCTGTTACTTTGCCCCAACAAGGGCTCACACCTGATGCACTGGATAAACTCGCCGATGATCTGAGCGACAAAGGCTATTGCCTGACTCCCGGTTTGTTGCCACTCGACATCGCTCAGCAACTACTGACGGAAGTCAGTCAGCTCAATCAGCACTGCTTCGAGCCGGCGGGTATTGGTCGTGAGTTACAACAACAACAGAACCAGTTTGTGCGTACCGATGCGATTCACTGGCTGAACGGCAAGACCCCGGCACAACAGGCATTTATATTGCTGATGGAAAATCTGCGCCTGGCCATTAATCGCCGGTTATTTATGGGTTTATTTGACTATGAGTGTCATTTTGCTCAGTACCGCCCCGGGGATTTTTATAAAAAGCATCTGGATGCCTTTAAAGGTCGCACCAACAGAGTGCTTAGCACGGTGTTGTATCTGAACCCGGGCTGGAGCAGCTGCGACGGCGGCGAATTACTGATGTACGAGCAGGGCACCCCCCAACCCTTTCTGAAGGTCACGCCACTGTTTGGACAAATGCTGATTTTCTTAAGCGAGCGCTTCCCCCATGAAGTCCGGCCTGCGATGCGGAATCGCTACAGTATTGCCGGTTGGTTCAGGGTTAACGCCAGTATTGGCGGGGCAATTGATCCTCCAGCTTAAGGCCATCGATGCCCTGCCTGACTTAAAAATAGGTATCGCTGATCTGCTCGGCTATTTTGATCAGACCCAGTTGCATTTCATCAATAAACTCATGCAGGCGTTCCTGCTTTAACGATTGCGGCTTAGCTTCCAGCAGCTTTGATTGCAGCACATCAATGGGCGCAATGGCGCGCTCGTGCTGCGGCAACTCCTGCAATTGATCTTTAACCTGCTCAAGAGTATGCAGCAGGGACCGTGGGAAATGGGATTCCAACAACAGAAATTTCAACACATCGGCCCGGTTGATACGCAGACGCATTTCCCGCCGGTACATCTGATAAGCCGACATGGATTTGAGTACCCCCATCCACTGAATGTTATCGAACGCAGATTGTTCATGGGTGATATCTGGCAGCAATGTCGCCGAACGCACATCAATAATACGGGTTGTCATATCGCCCCGCTCAAGATTGCGCCCCATACGTAAAAGGCATAGCCTTCATCATGGGTCATGGTGCCGGATAACATGCCGGTGATGGTCTGATTACCGCGAATCACACCAATCAAGGATTCATAGCGGTGGCGCCGGCCAAGAATCGACTGACAGTTTTTCTTTGCTGATAAGTACAGGGCGTTGATCTGCTCCCAGCTCTCTCTGGGAATGATTTCCCTGATGGTACGCGCATTTTCCCTGGCATTGGTAAGAGAGTTGATGATCGAACCAGGATTATTTTTATCCGAGACCATGTATTTGACCACACTGTGTTCATCGGCCTGCTCATAGTGAGCATAGAAATCCTCTCTTACTGACAAAATATCGATAATGGGCTCCCAACCCAGTTTTACCGTTTTGGGTAAATCCAGTAACAGGTGAGAGTTAACGTTAATCACCCTGGCGGTATTTTCCGCCCGCTCCAGGTATCTGGCCATCCAGAATATATTGCTTGCTACCCGTGACAACATGATTAAGCCTCCATATCCACTATCCAGGTATCCTTACTGCCGCCACCCTGAGATGAATTCACTACTATCGATCCTTTGGTCAGAGCCACCCGGGTTAAGCCGCCCATAGTGACCTGAATATCCTTAGCACTTAATACAAAAGGACGTAAATCCAGGTGTCTTGGCTCCGCTTTATTGTCAATAAGGGTGGGGGCCGTGGAAAGCATCAGCATCGGCTGGGCCACGTAATTGCGGGGATCCCTGCGAACAAGACGTTTAAACTTTTCACATTCCGCCTTGCTGGCATGGGGACCGATCAACATGCCATAACCACCGGATTCATTGGCAGGTTTGACCACCATATTATGAATATTCTCAAGCACATAGTCCCGCTCCTCCTTGTTAATGCATTTATAGGTGGGAACATTGGGAATAATCGCCTCTTCGTTGAGATAGTAGCGAATAATCTCCGGCACGAAAGCATAGACCACCTTGTCATCGGCGACACCGGAACCCGGAGCATTGGCCAGCGCCACATTGCCCGCCTGCCAGGCCCGCATCAGGCCAGGCACACCGAGCATGGAATCAGGGTTAAACGCATCGGGGTCGATAAAATGATCATCGATTCTGCGGTAAATCACATCCACCCGCGCCGGGCCCTCAATGGTGCGCATATAGACAATATCGTCTTTATCCACAAACAAATCCCGTCCTTCCACCAGTTCTGCCCCCATCTGCTGAGCAAGGTAAGCATGTTCAAAATAGGCAGAGTTATAGATACCTGGCGTGAGTACCACGATTTCCGGCTGGGCAATATCACGGGGCGATAACTGACACAAGGTATCGTAAAGGTGAGAGGGATAATCATCCACCGGCAGGATATTGTATTGTTCAAACATCTCGGGGAACACACGCTTCATCACCTGGCGGTTCTCAAGCATATAAGATACCCCTGAGGGCACCCGCAAATTATCCTCCAGCACATAGACGGTACCATCTTTATCCCTGACCAGATCTGAGCCGCAGATGTGTGCCCAGATCCCCAGTGGTGGATGAACCCCCTTACATTGAGGCAGGAAGTTCTTTGATTTTTTAAGCAGGTCAGCGGGAAATACGCCATCTTTGATGATCTGCTGCTGGTTATACAGATCATCAATAAACATATTCAGTGCTTTGACACGTTGTTTTAATCCCGCCTCAACCTTTAGCCACTCCTGCTTGTCGATAATGCGTGGAATAATGTCAAAGGGCCAGGCGCGATCGATAGACCCTTCGTCTTCATGATAGACCCGGAAGCTGATGCCCATAACGTGGATGGCGGACTCAGCGGCAACCTTATATTCTTCCAGATCCTTATCCGTCAGACTGCGCAGATATCCACATAATGTCTCGGCTGCAGCGCGAGGTTTGCCTGCAGCGCGTAACAACTCATCATACAAATTGCTGACTTTGTAGCTTCCCCAGCGAATCGCCATTCTGCTACTCTCCTTTTTGTAATTAGACTTTTTTATCGCCCGAACACAGTATAAATAGTGGCAGTTGTACAGCAGAATGCAAAACTGATTGTTTTTACTAACATCTGCATAGAGAATGTGGCGAAAAATAATTTATGTGATTCAGCGTTTCAGCTGTACAGGGGTAATGTGTGACCTATTGTCTGGCAATCAGTGTGAACAAAGGCCTGGTGTTTGCGTCTGATTCGCGCACCAATGCCGGGGTGGACTATGTAGCGACTTACAGTAAGATGCATCGTTATGCCTGGCCCGATGAGCGGGTCGTGGTGTTGCTTACCGCGGGTAGCCTGGCCACTTCACAGGCGGTGGTTAACGCCATTAACTCGGATCTGGAAGACCCCCGGGCGCCTTTTAATCTGCGAAAAGGTAAACATCTTTATGATGTTGCCAGTTACATCGGTGCGCTGAGTCAGAAAGAGCAGCAACAGCATGCGCCGGCACTGGAGAAAAGCAATGCCAGTGCCGAGGCCAGTTTTATTCTCGGTGGTCAGATTGCCGGTAAGGCCTGCGAAATCTATATGATTTATCCTCAGGGCAATTACATCAGCGCCTCAGAAGATACTCCTTACTTGCAGATAGGCGAAAACAAATACGGCAAGCCCATACTGGATCGCATTATCACTCCCCATACCTCTCTGGAAGACGCGGGGCGCTGTGCCATGGTGTCACTCGATTCTACGGTACGCAGCAATATCAGTGTGGGTTTACCCATAGAATTGGCGATACACACCAACAACAGTATTGAGGCTCCCTGGCACAGTAAATATACCGCGTTCAGCCCCATGTATAAGTCGATGCAAAAACAGTGGAACGAAGGGCTGCGACAGGCATTTAGTGGCCTGCCCAGATTCGACTGGGAAAAAGAGGATTAATAGCCGAATTAGCCCGACTAACCAACAGCCGCTGCGCCGATAACCTTGTGCACAAAGCGCAGCTTATCGGTGGCGATAGTGGAAATCACAAAGGGATAGGCGTCGTCTAACCCCATACTGCGGTTAAGGGCATTTAATACCGCCGTCAGGCGACACCAGTCATTAAATAACTGATTAAAATGAGCCTCGTTTTTAGATTCATCACTTTGCGGCAACTGCTGCAAGGGGTTGATCACCTGATGTGAGGATACACTGAAATCAAAATCGCTGGCGGTTTCCAGCGTGTCCACCATATGCAGATAATGCGCCCAGGTCTCTGCCCAGTCTTCCCAGGGGTGCATGCTTGCGTATGCACTGACCCAGACTTTGTGCCAGTCAGGCGCAGGGCCCTGCTCATAATAATGTTGCAGTGCATAGGTATAATCTAACCGCTCATCGCCAAACAGCTGTCGGAATTCCGTCAGCCACTGACTGCCGCGTACCAGCTTGTCCCAGTAATAGTGACCGGATTCGTGACGAAAGTGCCCAAGCAAAGTACGATATTGCTCATTCATCTCCTCACGCATTTTCATCCTTGAACTGGGTTCGGCTTCTTTGAGATTAAGGGTAATAATGCCGGCACTATGGCCGGTGGTAACGAAGTTTTTCACCGTCAGTTCGTTGCCATACTCATCTTCAGTCTGATCCTCCAGAAACTCAAAACCCAGCCCCTGAACGGGATCTTTTTGCCTTGAAACCACCGGCAGTTCGAGTTTAAACAGGGTATAGAGCAGACGTCGCTTGGCCTGCTCCATCCGGAACCACAGTCGCCGGTTCTCTGGTTGATCTAGGTTGGGTATGGTGCGGGTCAGTTGGCAGGAAACACATAACTCACCTTGCTCCTCAACGGGTATCATCCAGTTGCACACATCGTGAATAGAATAATTCTTACACTGACGATAGAGTCTGCCATTTGCAGCGGCACGCCAACTGCCGGCATCATGCCTGGTAAAGGCGCTGAGTTTCTTTTCATCAGGCAAAAAACCCAGCATCAGGCCACAACTGACGCACCGGGTGTTGGCGAAATGCAGAGTATTACCGCACTGACAAGAGAAGGTTCGCATACTTTGGTACCAAGGGTCATGCGCCCATTAATATTGGGCGCTGCGTTTATGGGCTATTTTAACACGTTACTGACCAAAGCGTTTGCCACCCTGGTCTAAATAAGCCAGCTCCTCATCGGTGCAACGGCGTCCCAGTACTTTATTACGATGCGGGAAACGACCAAACCGCTGAATGATATCACTGTGTTCCACGGCATAACGGTGTGCGCTACTGGCGGCCTGATATTGCGGGCCATCAGGATACTCATTCATCAACTGCGCGAACAGCGACACCGATTGCTGCTGTGCCTGCAAATCTTCTGCATGTTCCAGCGGATGATAAAAAAATAACCGCTCAACCAGATTAAGCTGTTTATCCTGCCCACAGGCCAGCCCCTGCTCGCACAGGGCCAGGGCTTTGTTATCAAACGCAAAAGCTTCGGGCTTACCGCGATAGATATTGCGACTGAACTGATCAAAAAGCAGGATCAGCGCCAGACGCCCACGTGGCTTATAGGCCCAGTGCTCCAGCTCTCCTTCGTCGGCCTGTTGCAGCAATCCGCCAAACTGCTGGCGAATAGTCTCATCGGTTTGTGCTGAAGAGGCGTACCACATTTTCTGTTTATCCCGGGTAGCGAGTTCACCGCTAATTTCACCAAACCAGAATTCCAGCACAGCCTGATCATCATTGTTGTTCATCTTTTTTCCAAAAAATTTATTGCTGAGAGTTGAAACCCGAGCCATCAACCCTATATAGGAATTGTCGATGGCGAAAGGGTCGACACAAACCGCCGCCGAATGTTCGGGGCACAACAGGGCAACTGCCCGAAACCATATTGCTTACGAGGATATGATTATGCGCAATATAGATCTCTCTCCACTTTACCGTTCTTTTATCGGTTTTGACCACCTTGCATCAATGATCGATGCTGCATCACGTAATGAAAAACAACCCTCCTACCCACCATATAATGTTGAGTTACTGGGTGAGGATAAATACCGAATCACTATGGCCGTAGCCGGATTTGATGAATCTGAACTGGAAATTCAGGTTGAAGAAAACACCCTGCATGTTACCGGTAACAAGGCTGCTCAGGAAAAAGATCAGGAGCGTAAATTCCTGCACAAAGGCATTTCTGAGCGCAGCTTCGAGCGTAAATTCCAGCTTGGTGATCATGTCAAGGTACTGGCTGCGGATCTGAAAAATGGCCTGCTGCATATTGACCTTGAAAGGGTTATTCCTGAGTCCAAGAAGCCCAGGAAAATCGAAATTGGCAGCCAGCTGATCGAAAACTCATAAGCTAGAACATGTTTCCCTGAAAAACAAACGGGCGATACAATCGCCCGTTTTTCTTTTCTGACCTCATACTGCGAGAGCTCCCGCTTCGCAGGCCAGCTAAAGCTTCCCTGAAACGCTAATTAATATGGGTTGGAGGGAACATAGAAACTACTGCTGCTACCATTAATATCCATTCGCATTGGCAACACATTACTCTGCCCGGTAATCAGGTTAAAGCTGTCCCCACTCAGTAAACGATAACGAAGCAAGTCCTGCAGTACTACCGGCTGACCACACTGGGTTTGGGTAAAGCTGGTTTGTGCGTCAGTTTCCAGCACATAGGCTTCATACTGACCGTCAACAATGCCATTGCCATCTGCCGTAACAAACATGGAGGTGGCCTCTGATACGCCGATGGCCCGCTTCCCCATACCGATATGAGCAAGAAATACTGCCATCCGGCCCATTCTGTCGCGCTCATAAAAATGGGTGTCGGTAATAGTATCTTGCATAACCGGCGTCGATAAGAAAGGTGTCGTGACATTGATGGTGCTATGACAAAAGTCGGTCACCACTTCATCACTCACCGCCCCAGACACACCATCAGGATCATAAACATATTCACTTTGTACTGCATTGCCTGCCGAAGTACCTCCGATCACACCACCACGCTGATAGACCCCATCGATGGCATCCTGAACTTTGGTATCGGCCCACTGATTCAGATAATCAGACTGATCCCCTCCTGAAATCCAGACAAACTCAGCAGACTCTATGGCCCATTTCACATAGTCTGAATCTGCCAGTGTCCGGCTATCTACGATTAGCGTTTCTACTGAGTCGGCATCGGTCAGACCAGCGAGGTAGTCGTTGTAAGCATCGGTACCTGTGGTTCTGAGCACGACAATATCACCACCATCAATATGTGGCTTAACCCGCAAACTAAAGGCATCATCCACATCAGTGCCACCACCCATCAACAATACCGCGCCATCATCTGGCAGAACCGGACAGCTGTCGTCCCCATTACCCACCAGCGTCGCGGTCAGTGCCTGAGGTTTAGCCGGGCGCGGGCCATAGTCACCACAGACAGGTGTTCCCGCGGAACCATCGGGGAATTCAACATTCAGCTGATAACCGCCAGTGCCACTGTAACGGGTAATTTTTATAAAGTGCTCCCCGGCACCAGCGGCGTAGCTGCCTGTTTCCGGGTTAGCGCTGGTGGCACCGCTGGCTACGGCTGGCCCTGAAACCTCATACAGCTCCCAGTCAAAATCATCGTTATTATCATGACTAAGACTGATATTGATATCCCCTGACCCGGCGAGGCTGAACTGATACCAGTCCACATCCTGTCGGCTATCTATTGTGCCCTGCACTGTGGTGGCAGCGCATGGCGGGCCATTGGCGTTGGCTTCACTGTCATTATTTTCTGATTCTGCGGTAATGCAGGCCTGAGCCTGAGAACCATAAGCGGCTGCAAGCAGCGCAGCTATCTTCAACATAGGCTTCATCACAAAGCTCCTGATTTATTTTTATGTCACAAGGGTACCGATAGGATCGGCTTAAGATTGGCCGGTAAAACGGCCACAGATGACTGGCTCAGACACAACTCTGCACAGCGTTACACAAATGTAAGCGGGAAGAAGACTCAGACCGTCAAAAAGGGAGGGATAAAGCTATTCGTCAAACCACTCTGACAAATGATAGTCAGTGCTATTGTGGTGCAAAGAGGAACAGAGCACATGTTGACGTATCGAGGACAAAATACAGTTCCAAAAATTAACAACCCGTTAACATTGTCACAGGCAATGCAAATATACAAGTGCTTTTTGGCCAGGTCAGGCAATGTTGTCCAGAAATGTCAGAATCTGTTCATTGACCAACTCACTATGACTGATCGGCGCCATATGCCCACCTGGCACAGGCCTGGCAGTTAACCTGGGGAGTTGGTGACCAATAATGGCGGCGACGGCATGAGCCGATTGACGACTATGTTTACCCGTCATCAGCAGCGCCGGCTGTTTGATTTTGGCATAATCCTCAGGCACGTATGGTTCTCCCAACAACGCCTGAAAGTCCAGCCGGACCTTATCCACCTGTTGCGCGAATAGTGCCTGCATTGGCTCAGGCAGACCGGCAAAGTAACCTGTACCATTCCAGTAATCCACAAAAGCGGCAGCAGCTTGCCCTGGCTTAGCATCCTGCATACCAGAGGCCAGTCTCCTGACCTCCTGATATCCAGGCTCATCCTCGCTGAGTAAATGAAAGGCTACCGGCTCGAATAACATCAGGGATGTCACCCGATGATTTTGCTCCAAAGCCAGTTTCAAGGCCAGAGCACCACCATAGGAATGGCCGAGCAGGTGAAATTGCTCTGCCTCCAGCTCATCCAGAACCTGCATCACCCGCCTGGCTTCTGTTGCCAGGCTAAAGGTGCTGGCGTCCTCTACGCCGGGGCCCTCACCATAGCCATAGAGATCCAGATTAACCACCCGGTAATCAGGCTCAAGTTGCGCAACCAAAGCCCGCCACTGACGGGCGCTGCTCATGGAGCTGTGCAACATGACAACGGCCGGATGCTGTTCAGAACCTGCCTGATATACCCCTTCCATCTGTATCTCCTTCTATAAAAGGTTATTTCGCTCGCAAAGGCGCTGGCGCAGGGAGATTAGTTATCTCACTTTTGAATCCTCTGCGGCCCTGCGACTCTGCGAGATCTTAATTATATCTTTCGTTACACACCGGGCTTAAACAGATCCGGATTGCCATCAGGATGACGGTGCCTGTGGTTTTTTTTGTGTCTTTTCGTGCCTTTCGTAGTGAAAGGCTTTTAAACCACCAACCACATGAAAAGCATGAACAGATTATTTCTCTCGCAGAGGCGCTAAGGCGCAGGAAGATCAGTTATCCCACTTTTGAATCCTCTGCGGCCCTGCGACTCTGCGAGATCTTAATTATATCTTTCGTTACACACCGGGCTTAAACAGTCCCTGATCGCTATCAGGATGACGGTGGTGTCTGAAAACTGAGAGCTGATAGCTTTAAAAACAAAACGCCGGTAGTGGTTACCCAGTACCGGCGTTGATCTTATTCGTTAAAACCTGTCATTACAGGAGATTCAGTCGAGTAAGTTACCCAACTCTTCACTAACCTGCTCTACCGGCTTGGTACCATCAATTTTATGATATTCACAGTTGCCTTTTTCAGCCTGCTGCCGGTAATAATCGACCAGCGGCTTGGTTTGCTCATGGTAGATAGCCAGGCGTTTACGTACCGTGTCTTCCTGATCATCAGGGCGCACCACCAGATCTTCACCGGTAATATCGTCTTTACCCTCTACTTTGGGCGGATTGTGCTCAATATGATAGACGCGCCCCGAAGCAGGGTGTACGCGACGACCTGCCATACGCGAAACAATCACATCGTCTGCCACATCAAACTCGATAACATGATCCACTTTGATCCCCTGCTCCTGCATGGCATCGGCCTGAGGAATAGTCCGGGGGAACCCGTCGAGTAAGAATCCATTCTCACAATCTGGCTGAGCAATACGCTCTTTTACCAGACCAATTATCAACTCATCAGAGACGAGTTTACCTTCGTCCATGATCTTCTTCGCTTCCAGGCCCAGTTCTGTGCCCGCCTTTATCGCTGCTCTTAACATATCCCCGGTGGATATCTGTGGGATCCCGAATTTACCCATTAAAAACTGGGCCTGGGTACCCTTTCCCGCGCCGGGCGCGCCAAGCAAAATAATGCGCATACCTGGTCCTCTTACTGGTCTGTGACAATTAGATGAATATTAAACAAACACGGACTTTACACATTAAGCCCTGAACTGACAAGACGAAAAGGCACCAATAAGGTGCATATCCGACCATAGTGTGAGAATTTTCAGCCTTAGAGACAACAAACGGGCCAGAAGGCCCGTTTGTTTATCTTTACTCAAACTTTACTTTACCAGGCTCACCAGTAACTGGTTGACCTTGTTCACATAACTGGCAGGATCTTTCATGCTGCCCTGCTCGGTCAGCGAAGCCTGGTCAAACAGAATATCGGTCAGCTGTGCAAATCTGTCTTCATCCTGAATATTAGCCAGGGTTTTTATCAGCGCATGCTCAGGATTGACTTCAAAGTGATAGCTCACCTCAGGCACCGGCTGTCCTGCCGCCTGCATCAGTTTAACCATCTGCGTACTCATACCCTGATCATCAGCCACCACACAGGCTGGGGAGTCAATCAGACGGTGACTGAGTTTAACCTCTTTGACTTTATCACCGAGCGCTTTCTTGACCCTCTCAGTCAGTCCTTCGACTTCTTTCTCAGCCTGCTCCTGAGCCTTTTTACTCTCTTCATCATCCAGATCGCCCAGGTCCAGATCGCCCTTGGTGATGGACTGGAAGGCTTTTTCCTTATACTCAGTCAGATGTGACATCAGCCACTCGTCAATCCGCTCAGACATAAGCAGTACTTCGATACCTTTTTTACGGAAGATCTCCAGATGGGGGCTGGTTTTGGCGGCCGCATAACTATCGGCGGTAATGAAGTAGATCTTATTCTGACCTTCCTTCATCCGCTCGATATAGTCATCCAAGGATACGGTTTCGGCATCGCTGTCTTGCTGGGTAGAAGCAAAACGCAGTAAGCCGGCAATTTTCTCTTTATTGCTGAAATCTTCTGCCGGCCCTTCTTTGAGCACATTACCAAACTCTTTCCAGAACGACTGATACTGCTCAGGTTCGTTTTTGGCCATGCGCTCCAGCATCTGCAACACTTTTTTGGTACAGCCCTGACGCATGGCCTGGGAAATACGATTGTCCTGCAGGATCTCACGGGACACATTCAGCGGTAAATCATTGGAGTCCAGCACCCCTTTAACAAAGCGCAGATAGGTGGGCATAAATTGCTCGGCGTCATCCATGATAAACACCCTTTGCACATAGAGCTTCAGACCATGCTTCTGCTCACGGTTCCACATATCGAAGGGCGCTTTGGCCGGCACATACAGCAAACTGGTGTATTCCGTCTTACCTTCAACTTTATTGTGAGACCACAGCAGCGGGTCGCCAAAATCATGAGAGATATGTTTGTAAAACTCCTTGTATTCCTCGTCAGTAACCTCTGATTTATCTCTGGTCCACAGCGCAGTGGCCTTGTTGATGGTTTCCCAGTGAGCAGGCTCAGCGGGAATTTTCTCACCATCAGGGCCATCGCGCTCAGGTACTTCTTCTTTATACATCTGCACCGCGACACTGATATGGTCAGAGTACTTACCGATAATAGAACGCAGGCGCCAGTCATCGAGGAATTCCTTTTCATCCTCTTTCAGATGCAGAATTACATCGGTACCACGCCCGGCTTTATCGATATCAGCAACGGTAAAGCTGCCCTCTCCTTCGCTTTGCCATTCCACACCACGATCAGCGCTTTCACCCGCTGCCCGGGTGCGCACGGTAACCTTATCTGCAACAATAAAGGCAGAGTAAAAACCGACACCGAACTGGCCAATCAACTGAGAATCCCGGGCCTGATCGCCGGAAAGTTTACTGAAAAACTCAGCGGTTCCCGATTTAGCGATAGTACCCAGATGTTCAATCACTTCATCCCGGGTCATACCGATACCATTATCAGAAATGGTCAGGGTACCCGCATCTTTATCCACTGACAGGCGCACCCGTAAATCGCCATCATTCTCATACAGGCTGTCATCGGAGAGCGCTTTAAAGCGCAATTTGTCAGAGGCGTCGGCGGCATTAGAGACCAGCTCACGCAGGAAAATTTCTTTATTCGAATAAAGGGAATGGATCATCAACTGAAGTAACTGTTTTACTTCAGTCTGAAAGCCATGGGTTTCTTTATGGGCTGTTTCGGCCATAAACTCAGCTCTCCTGGTTCAGTTAATACCTGCGCGGATGCTGCAGGTGCAAAAAATGATTCAACTCAGGAGATAGGGATTAAGTACAGAAAATCAATGGCCGGGAGATAAATTACAGCACTCTGCGGCCCGAAAAAGCATGGGTCAGGGTTGAGCCATCCAGATATTCCAGCTCACCACCCACCGGCACGCCATGGGCTATGCGGCTGGCTTTAATCTCGCGGGAGCGGCACATCTGAGCAATATAATGGGCCGTGGCCTCACCTTCTACAGTGGGGTTAGTGGCCAGAATCACTTCTTCAACGGGGTTACTGTCCAGCATCTGTGCCAGGCTGTCGAGACCAATCTCTGCAGGACCAATTCCGTCGATAGGAGATAAATGCCCCATCAATACAAAATACAGGCCCTTAAACTCACTGGTTTGTTCTACAGCCATCACATCCTGCGGACTTTCCACCACGCACAGAACACCGGCCTGCTGGCGAATAGGACTGGCGCAAATATCACAGAGCTCAGACTCCGTAAAGGTACGACACTGAGAGCAATGCTTTACGTGCTCCATGGCATTTCTCAGAGCATCAGACAAGGCCAGCGCCCCTTCCCGGTTGCGTTCGAGCATCTGAAATGCCATGCGCTGTGCCGTTTTCTGGCCAACACCTGGCAAACACTTAAGACTGTTAATTAATTCACTGAGTATTGGACTGAACTTCATGGGCTAATCTGACCGGCCGGAAAAAGATTACAGGCGCACGGGCAAAACCAGTGCGCCAGGACAAAAGGGTGATTATCAGTCAAACTAGAAGGGCATTTTCATACCCGGAGGCAGTGGCATACCGCCGGTTACAGAAGACATTTTTTCCTTGGTGGTTTCCTGTATCCTGCGCACTGCATCATTAGTGGCAGCGGCCACCAAATCTTCGATCATGTCTTTATCATCTTCCATCAGACTCTGATCAATCTCGACCTTGCGGACATTGTGATTGCAGGTCATGGTGATCTTAACCAATCCGGCACCGGCTTCACCGGTGACTTCTAAATCAGCCAGCTCCTGCTGGGCCTGCTGCATGCGCTCCTGCATCTGCTGCGCCTGCTTCATGATATTACCCATTCCACCTTTAAACATAATTACCTCATTTTCAATACAAGCACGCGTGCTTATCGTGGTTTAATACTTTGCGCCACCAATGACGCACCAAATTCATTCTTTAACAGCGACACCGCTTCATCGGTCTCAATGGTCTGCTCGGCAAACTGCTGACGCACCTTTTTGATCGCGACACCCAGGGCAAAAGGCGTATTCACTGGCTGCCCCAACTCGACCTTCATTTCGACAGCATGCCCCAACACCTGTTCCAATGCTGCCGCCAGTTGCTGTTGTGCCGACTCTGTGTACAAATGTTGTTTACTTTGTTGTAAGTGCAGGCTGACCTGATTGCCGGAGATATTACAACGGCTATGCAGGGCAAGTTGCTTGATCAGCCCGCTGACAGGCATTTTCTCAATCATTTGGCTCCAGCTGTCAATTTGTGAAGCGTGCAGAACCTTTTCCTGCTCTCCCACAAATACCGGAATGTCCATATCAACCTGCAGTACGGCTTCTTCTTCCTGCTGATATTCAGCCAGTATGGCTTCTGTTTCCTGTACACCCTGCAACTGCCCGGCATCGTTTTGTGGCCCGGCAAAGTCTGGCCCGGAAGTCATTTTGGCCTGCTGCCCGGCCTCAGCAGGAGCGGCCACTGAATGCCCCCCGACATCAGACGCTGTCGGCTCTGTTGCCTGCAGTGGCGACGGAGTATTTTGCTCTGGCTGATTTTCAACCTGCAGGGAACTGATTTGAGGCTCCGCAGATACGCTTTCCACAGCCTCGGAGGTATCAATAAATCTGCCCTCAGTCGCAGGTTCTTCAGCCAGTTGGGCAACGGCATCATCGTCCCAGGGCGGCGGGGAGTTATCATCGGGCTGCGCACTGCCATCAGGCTGCTGACGATCAGGCTGTTTAGCCGCAATCTCACTTTGCTGATTTGCAAACAGATCCGATGCCACAGTTGATTGACCTGGCTGCTCAACCTCAGGCGCTCTGTCTGCGATCCCGGGCTGCGGTGACTTTGGCTCTTTAACCGGTATTTTAAAGGCTGTTTTCTGCTGCGTTTTTGCAGCAGAGTCTTGCTGCTGCGTTTCGCTGCGTAATTTCTTTTTTAATGCCAGAATCTGTTCTGTCCGGCTTAAAACTGGCTCTGGCTCTGGCTCTGGCTCTGGCTCTGGCTCTGGCTCTGGCTCTGGCTCTGGCTCTGGCTCTGGCTCTGGCTCTGGCTCTGGCTCTGGCTCTGGCTCTGGCAATACAGCATCAGGGCTTTGTGCCCCGGCGTCAATAACGGGTTGGTGTAATTTATCGGCCTGTTGCCAGATCTGCTGTTGCTGTTCTTCCAGTTGGTTTAAATCTTCTTTTGAATCAATATCTTGTTGTTGTTCCGGTGAGATGGCCTGGCTCGCTGTCAGGGCATCAAATTCGGCCAGTGTTTTTTTTTGCGCCGATGGCGCAAATGCCAGCATTCTTAACAGGGTCATTTCCAGGCCGGCACGGCCATCGGCGGCAAAAGGCAAATCCTTGCGCCCCTGTAAGGCAATCTGGTAGAGCAACTGAACCTGTTCCGGATCCAGGCTTTTGGCCAACTGGTAGATAGCCCGCGCGGTCACCGTCTCAAGCTTGCAGCTATCCGGCACCAGCTGAGTGAGAGCAATCTGATGCAGCAGGCTTAATATTTCCGCCAGTAACTGGGCGTAATCGGGGGCCTGGAACGACAGCGTTTCAACCTGCTCCAGCACCTTTTCAGATTCGCCTTTTATGACTGAGTGCAATAATTTCAGGACCTGATTTTTATCCATCAGGCCGAGCATATCGACCACTACCCGCACCGACACCTGACCATTGCCCTGAGCAATAGCCTGGTCAGTAAGGCTCAGCGCATCACGCATACTTCCGTTAGCAGCCCGGGCAATCTGAGCCAGCGCTTCGATGTCTGACTGGATGCTCTCCTGCGAAAGGATATGCTTCAGTTGCTTGGAGATCTGCTCTCTGGAAAGGGCTTTGAGATTAAACTGCAGACAGCGGGATAATATGGTAACCGGCAGTTTTTGTGGATCCGTCGTGGCCAGCAGAAATTTTACATGAGGTGGAGGCTCTTCCAGAGTCTTTAACAGCGCATTGAAGCTGTGCTTGGAGAGCATATGTACTTCATCGATCAGATAAACCTTGAAGCGCCCCCGGGTCGGCCGGTACTGCACATTATCCAGCAGCTCGCGGGTATCTTCTACCTTGGTGCGCGAAGCCGCATCGATCTCGAGTAAATCAACAAAGCTACCGGAATCGATTTCCTGACAGGTTGAACACTGACCACAAGGAGTCGCACCCAGTCCCTGTTCACAGTTAAGGCTCTTGGAAAAAATCCGCGCAATGGTGGTCTTACCAACCCCACGGGTACCGGTAAACAAATAGGCGTGATGAAGACGATCATTGTCCAGCGCATTAGAGATGGCACTGACCACATGCTCCTGTCCAACCAGTTGCGCAAAGTTTGCCGGGCGCCATTTACGTGCAAGAACCTGATAACTCATAGAGTCTGTTAATCTCCCTCGAACTCACACAAAAAATGACAACTGATATTCTGCTCAGACAGTTTCGCCGCGCCACCAAGGTCAGGCAGATTGATCACAAAAGCCGCGTGATCGACGATACCACCTAACTGGCGCACCAGACGAGCGGTCGCCAGCATAGTTCCGCCGGTTGCCAGTAAATCATCCAGTAGCAGTATCCGTTCGCCCCGACCTATAGCATCCTGATGCAACTCCAGCACATCGGTTCCGTATTCCAGTTCATAGCTTTGCTGAATCACAGCTCTGGGTAGTTTGTTAAACTTGCGCACCGGCACAAAACCGGCCCCCAGCGCTTTAGCCAGTGGCGCACCAAAGATAAAACCTCTTGCCTCGGTACCTGCTATCTTATCAAACTGATGGGACTGGTAATGTTCTGCGAGTAAATCAATACAACTGGCAAACGCCTTTTTATCCTGCATAACCGAAGTCACGTCACGAAACTGGACGCCGGGCTTAGGGTAATCCGGCACAGTAGTAATCACAGACTTGATATATTCTGCACTCATCAGCCTTGCCCCTTCGCCATTTCACGCAACCGGTTAAAAATAGTAAACACCCCAGGCAAGAATAACATGCAATAAAGGCAAGGCCAGCAGCACAACCAGCGCAGCCAGCAGGTATTTCATATTGAAGGGATCTTTGAATTCATTATCTTGATGCATGACGCTTTACCCTGATTAACAACAGCGGCAAATTTTAATCCAAAGCAAGTTGAATTCATAGGCGTAACTCCTGTTACCCTTTAATTCTGAGGGAGCAACAGCACCTGTTTTTGCATAAATGCATCCAGTGCTTTTTTAGCCTGCTCCTGTAACTGGTCAGAGGGGAACTGGGGCATCGCCTGTTCCATTGCACTAAATAAACTATCTAACTCAATGGGCCCCTGTTGCTCAATATGGTTAAGCATAAAGGCGTTCACCTGATCGATGCCGGTAAAGCAGACTTCATCATCTTTATCCCTGCAAACAACAAAAAAGTATGGACCACTTGCCTGCTGTGGCTGAAACTCCGGGCAAATCTTGTGTACCGGAAACTGGTAGCTCAGCAACCAGGCCAGTTCAGACATCTGAATACTGCTGTAGTCCTGCTCGCCGTCCCAGTATTCACCGGAGGGGATGTCTTTGTTGATACTGATTGCCAGTTCGACCCATTCATAATGAGCCAGTTCAGCTAAAAAGGAGGGATCAGATGGCAAAGGCTGATATTCGTTGGCCAGAAACTCTACAAACTCTTTACTGATATCCACAAAATAAGGGGAACGACAATGATGCTGATGATAGAACTGCCGGCAAAGCTGCCGCCAGACTTTTTCATCATACAATGACTGCAATACCGGAAAACCATTACCGAGAAACCCGAGAATATTGTTGAAAAACAAATCCCTGTAGATCGAAAGCCTGCGGCTTTCTATGTCTGATGGCGCCGGACAAAACCCGGGATTCTTCAGGTGCTGCGCAAATTGCTGCTGTAACTGGTGAAACTTGTGCATCAGGCCCTCTTACCCAGTGCTGGCAGATGCTTGTCCTGCAGCGCATGGATTCTGTTGACTTCCTGCAGTAAGACCTGCATCGGCGGAATATTAAAATCCCGCTCCAACAAGGTAGGAAATACACCATGACAGGCATAGGCTCTATCCAGCAGCTCCCAAACTGGTTCAATAACATCGGCACCATGGGTATCGACGATCAGGTCTTCTGCTTCGTTATAATGGCCCGCGATATGCGCATAAGCAATCCGCTCTGTGGGCATGGCTTTGAGAAAGCTCTCGGCATCGTATCCATGATTAACGGAATTAACATAGATATTATTGACGTCTAACAGCAGTTTACAGTCGGCTTCCTGCAATACCGCCAGGGTAAACTCCTGCTCTGACAATTCCTGACCCGGCGCTGCATAATAAGACACATTTTCCAGAATCAAAGGTCGCTCAATAATATCCTGAACCTGCCTGACCCGCTCCGCCACATACTTAACAGCCTCTTCCGTAAAGGGAATGGGCATAAGATCGTAAAGATGACCATCTGCAGAGCAATAACTTAAATGCTCGCTGTAATCCTCTATACCATGTAAGTCGAGAAAGGCTTTTACGGTTTTAACAAATTCTGTATCCAGCGGATCAGGGCTGCCAATAGAAAGAGAGAGCCCGTGGGTCTTAAAAGGCCGTTTTGAAGTCAGCGCTCTGAGTTTGCGCCCGTAACCACCACCCAGAGGGATCCAGTTTTCAGGAGCAATTTCCCAGAAGTCCACCTGCTCGGGTAGAGAATCTGCCAGTTCATCCAGCATTTCACGACGTAATCCCAGGCCGACAAGATTCTGTGCCTTGGTCATACTACCTCCATTGATCTTCTATAGACGGGTCTGTCTAAAAACTTAGATTACTCATTTGTCCTGTTTATCCAGCACCTTTTTTACACAGCTTTCAGACTAAAGTCCCGATTTACAACCAGAGGTTGTTGGATATAGCCCGGCCTATTAAAAAGGCCGGCAAACACCGGCCTTTTCGGAACTGCCTGTGCTATTTTACTTCATGCCGCCGCACTTGCCTTCTTTCTTGGCTTTGTCGCCGCCGCATTTCCCTTCACCACACTTGCCTTCTTTGCGGGCTTTATCGCCGCCACATTTCCCTTCGCCACATTTGCCTTCTTTATGGGCTTTATCGCCGCCGCATTTCCCTTCACCGCACTTGCCTTCTTTATGGGCTTTATCGCCGCCGCATTTCCCTTCACCGCACTTGCCTTCTTTTTTGGCTTTATCACCGCCGCATTTCCCTTCGCCGCACTTACCTTCTTTGTTGGCTTTATCGCCACCACATTTCCCTTCGCTGTCTTTGCCTTCCGCAAATTGCATATAGCCAGATTCCAGTGTCTGCATACCAAAATTGCCGGCCTCACTGGCCACAGCCACATGACTTAAAGAACCAATAACGACTGCGCCCAGAGCTGTTGCAATACCTGTTTTCTTGATCTGTTTCATCTTTATCTTCCTGTTTTACAATTTTATATATAGGCCAATTGGCACTACCAATAGCATAGACCAAGGTGCCCGGAAAAATATTTCATTTATCGCTGTATTTTGCTGATACAAGGCATCCCCAGACAAAGAGATTCCCGACAGTCCCGACATTGTCCATCCCTTGACACTAAAATTCCGGGAGAATCTTAGGACAGCTTTAGCTTACCCCGCTATGCGGGTGAATCTCAGGGATGAGATGAGACGAGCAAAAAAAAAGCCCCGGAGGGCTTTTTTTAAATGTTGATACCACGATTCTTAGCTTTGTCCTTAATATAAGGCTCCCAGCTTCTGGCACTGCGGGCGGTATTCTTATCTTTCTTGGCAAGCTGCACATACTTATGTGCGTCCTTAAACTTACCCTGATAAAAATACGCTTCCATTATAGCCATATACAGATTACCCGACTCATCTTCAGGTGTCAGCTCCACAGCCTTCTGCAATGCTGAAATGGCCTGACTGTATTGTTCTGCAGCCAACAGCAAAGTACCCTGACGACGAAAATGATCGGCATCATTACTTAGAGCAGCAGCCTGTCCATAGTAATCAGCAGCTTTTCTGATCTCCTTAGCCTGATGCCACACATTAGCGATACTCGCCAATCTGCCTGCATCCCTTTCCAGCAACCCTTCTTTTAAATACTTCACCTGAAGTACTGCTGACTTGTAAGGGATCTCATTAGTCGCATAAAGCTGAGCCAGTGCATTGATCTCTGACTTCTTCTTCAGATAACCCTGGTTGAGCGCCATCTCAAAGGTAGACAATGCCTTCTTGTAATCTTCTACCAACATGTAGAAGAAACCAAGCTGCGTCCACCACTGAGGTGTGTCCGGAAACATCCGCACCAACTCTTCAGCCACCTCAATGGTCTGCGGATACATCTTACGTTCATAGTAAGAAGTCATTTTCAGCACATAAGGGTTTTTATTGGGCTTGTCATACAAAGCAATGGCTTTGTTGGCCGGCTCAATAATCTTATCCAGTTGTTTCAGTTCATAATAAGCCTGAGCCATACGAACATACACATCGGGATCTTCCTTACAGGTGAAATCCTGCCATTTTTTATACCACTCAACGGCAGTGGCATAATTCTGTTCCTGCAGATTCAAATCGGCGACCAGCTTCAACGTAGCGGCATGCTCAGTATCATTCAGCAGTTTCTTCTTCGCCGCTCCCTCGAGATAAGTCAGTGCCCTTTTTGCTTCACCTTCTTTGGCCGCCAACAGGTTGCCAACAAAGCGATCTGTATAGGCCCGGTCAAACTCATCAGAGGTGTCGATATCCAGCAGTATCGAAATGGCTTCATCGACCAAATCATTACTGTAGGCCTCGAACGCATCCTGAATTTTCCTGCCGACTCGCTGACTCGGAACCTTCGATGAAGGCGTCTCATGATCGGGACAGACAACTGCGGGTGTGCTCTGCGCCATTACCCCTGAGGAGTAACCGCCAAAGGCCAGCATGGTTACCGCTAACACCTTAGTGATTGGATTTTTCGTTAATTTCATTACGATTGCTCCAATTTAAAGTCCAGTTGAACCTTCATGTCGTACTGCTTAACTGGCTTGCCATCGACAATCTGCGGCTTATACTTCCAGCGACTCAGCGCCCTTCTGGCTTCTCTGTCAAAAATACGCTTAGGCTCTGCATCGATAACCTGGATATCTTCAACGCCACCCACTTCATTTATAGTGAATGACAACCTTACCCAACCTTCCTTGCCATCTCTGGCCGCTTCAATCGGATACTTAGGCTCTATCCTGACGATAGGCGTTGCTTCACCGTCACGCATCAATGACCCTGGATCACCGATATCAACTGACGCTCCGCCTACATCCACACCAGGCATGTTAAATGCCATATTAGCATCGGGTTCAGCTGAATCCGGTTCCTGCGGCTCCATTTTAGGCGGCTGCTGGGGTGGCGGTGGCGGTGGTGGCGGCACCCTTGAACGGGTCTGCGTTGATTGATCAGGCTCATTCATGACGATGTCGATAACAGGAGCGGGAGGCGCCTCATCAACAGGTCTGGATGAATTAGCAATAAGTTTGGCCATCAACACAAACAAGGCAAAGGTAATGGCCGCACCTATTAGTATTGAAACTATTAGACGAAGCATATTAATTTTCCTTTGCTGCTATAGATATCCGATCAATGCCAGCGGCTTTGATCTGATCCATTACTTCTACCACTACTCCGTGATTAGACTCCATATCGGCCTGAACAACTACCACATCTGTAGGTTGTTCTGCCAACAATCGCTCTAAGTTTGCACGGACCCGTTCAACATCAATCTGACGCTTGTCCATCCATACATCACCACCTTCGGTTATGGCGATAAAGATGTTGGCGGCTTTTTGTCTGCTCGCCTGATCAGACTGAGGTTTATTTACTTCTATACCCGCCTCTTTTATAAAAGAGGTCGTGACGATGAAGAAGATCAGCATGATAAACACGATGTCGAGCATCGGTGTCATATCAATAGTCGCGTCTTCTTCTTCGGTACGTTGTTTACGAGCCATATAATTCTCTCTTTAATGATGAGGCAAGCTGTCGACCAATCTCTCTTTGGAAATTTTAACCTTCGCTTCCAGACGGGAACTGAAAAACACCCCCGAAAGGGCCGCTACCATTCCGGCCATCGTTGGAATAGTCGCCATAGAGATACCGCCGGCCATAAGACGAGGATTCCCCGTCCCTTGCACAGACATAACTTCGAAGACTGAAATCATGCCCGTCACTGTACCCAACAATCCTATAAGAGGACATATAGCCACTAAGGTTTTAATCAACAACAATCTCTCACTGAGCTTGTCTGATGCTTGTGAAATCCATGCTTCACGGATTCTATGCGCGTACCAGGATGTTGTGTCCTTGCGGCTTTCCCAGTCATTGATGATCTGTTTCATCACTTTGGGGAAAACTGAGGACACATACCAATAGCGCTCAATCATCAATAACCACATGAGGAAGAGCGCGGCAGCGACGATATAAAGCACGTCACCGCCGGTAGCGATAAAATCCCTGACAGATTCCCAGAGTTCTATCAGGTATAACATATTAAGCTTTCTCCGCCTCAGCGTGGGCAGCAACGATACCCGCTGCCTGCTCATCAAGGGTATGCATAATTGACTTACTGCGACCCGCTACGATGCTGTGCAACAGAATCAGAGGCAAGGCTGCAATAATACCCTGAGCAGTGGTTACCAATGCCATTGAGATACTGCCGGCCATGATCTTCGGATCACCGGTACCAAACAGAGTGATTTGCTGGAAGGTGGCAATCATACCGATAACCGTACCCAACAGACCCAACAATGGCGCAATGGCCGCCAGAATCTTGATGATGTTGACACCAGATTCAATCTTCGGCAGTTCACGCAAAATGGCTTCGTCCAGTTTCAGTTCAAGGTTCTCTACGTCAACACCTTTGTTCTCATTGTAAACCTGCAGGATACGACCCAGCGGGTTTGAAGAGGAAGGATTGCTGATGTTGTTAAGCTGAGAACGAATCTTACCGCTCGTCACCGTCAGCGTAACAATCTTGTACAGCGCAATCAGCAGGCCAAGAATAAACAGACCTGTGATCACATAACCAGGCAAACCACCAGCATGATAACGCTCAGACAGAGTTGCTTTGGCTGTTAACAGACCAAGAATTGCGCCCTGAGAAGGATCTACGTAGAAAGGTGCAATACCAGATGTGGCACCTTTAAAGTCTTCTGCAGCATCAACCATATAGCTATCAGGCTGACGACCAAGAGGTTGTACCTGTGCATTCTCAGAGTTATACAGCAAATAGCCTTCTTCACCGATCAGGTTAAAGGTGCCCACACGAACCACTTCCTGACGGCTTGAACCACCATCGAGGCTGACCACTTCTGTTTCGAAGCGGGATACCTTGCCGGACTCAGTCATTTCAGTCTGCAGTGCAATCCACAGCTCTTCGAGCTCTTCGATATTAGGCAGACCTTTGGCTTCTGAAGACATTTCTTCAAGGAAAGCCCCACGGCCGGGATACTCGGCACTGACGATGGAAGAGGAAATACGTCCATAAGCTTCACCGGAAGCCTGACGCACCACACCAAACATCTCACCAAGCGTACCGGTAGCTGTATCCAGCTCCTGCTCTTTTTCAGCCAGACGCACTTCGTTGTCGGCATATTGCTTGGTCAGGCGATCGCCGCGGTCCTGTTCCGCCTTGAGTTCAGCCTGGGCTTTACGCAACAGGGCCTGCTTATCGGCCCGGGCCGCATTAAACTCGGCCTCACGCTGGGCGTTAATACGTGCTTCAGACACGCGGTTTTTCTTTACTTCTTCAAGCAGCTGGTCCAAGGACGTGGCAGCCTGAACTGGTGCAACACTTACAGCCATTGCCGCCGTAAGTAGCACAGATTTGAATAATGTTTTCATTCTGAATTACTCCGCAGCTTTAATTGGCAATTTAATCATATCAGTAGGCACCAGTTTACGGGCCATACGAACGGCTTTAACCACTGAACTCAGGTACTCATCACCCAGCTGCTCCCATGAACGGCTGTCGTTATTCCATACCCAGGCATTTTTCTGATCCAGGGACAACGCCAGTAACGCCGTGCGGCCCAGATTGAAGAAATCTGCAGAGATGGTCTGACCGTTATGCTCCAGCTCACCCTGATAGGCACGGATACGTGAACCGTACTCGTTCTCAATCTGATAGGCTTCCAGTACCTGACGGAACTGCTCAGAAGTGGTGACATTGGATCTACCCATCAGATCACGCAAATGAGCGACACGATCCATACGCTCGTCGTAGTTGATCGGCACATCCAGCTCAATGAACTGCTCAAGTGAGTCAATCATGCGATACATCAAAGGCACAACGCCGCGCTTGACACCCTCTATGCCGTCGATCTGACGCTGCAATGAGGCAATACCAGCTTCCTGGTCGGCAACAAGGCGAGCCAGGTGATCGTTATACACCTTGAGGTTTTCGGTTTCATCGACAACAGCACGGTACTCAGCCAGTAATTCCTGAGTTTGCTCGTAAATGCTGTTAATTTTCTTTTGGGATTGCGCTGCAGCCGAATGGATTTTTGCTTCTTCTTTATGCAAATCATTAAGCGGTTCTGCAGAGACAACTTGGCTGCCACCTAGCGCGAATGCGCCGATAACGGCAGAAGCAATCAGATTTCTCTTGCTCATTTTGGACATAGTTCCCAACCAATTTTTTTATCTTGAATCCTCACCCAAGGCTTGGTCTAGCCTTCGTGAGGGGCGTTAAAAACGGTTCTGCTTTTGGTAAGAAGCCTACAGGAGTGCGATCACTCAAAGGCTCGAACCTCGAATGTTCACACGGAACAGACAAAATTGTCAAGGTTACCCGGCGGCTCATTTACAATTCATTAATCCCCGGTATCAATCAGCTAATGCCAAAGGCGATAAGTAGACGCTTAGTACGGTGAAGCGTAAGGTTACAGGATTAAGACACTGTCGGTGACTTTAAGTGCACATCAACTTTACAGTGATGCGCTAGTCGTATTCAGAGCTGTCGGAACTGACCTTCTCCAGTTCTTCCGCCAGGATTTCTCTCGCCTGTTGAAAATGCTTCTTATAGTGACACCACCTATCCAGCGAGCTCTGGTATAGCGGTTGTCTGACCTGCCATATGCTTGCCGTTTTCACCACAGCTTTGGATTGATGAAACTGCATACAGTCGTCTGACCAGGGTAACTCACAGAATTCCAGTACCATTCGTATCGTTTTTTCCGGATTCATAACCAGCTGTTGATAATCAACACAATACACATTTTCAGGCATCAGGCTTATCCAGTGACGCAACAACTTTTTATACTGAGTATAGTAGTGTGCTGTGTTGTTGAGACTGGCACTGTACGACAGTTCATTACCCAGATGCTGGAAATAGACAGATAGACATATGTCTAAAGGGTGTCTGTCAGTACAAATTATTTTTGCTTTGGGAAAAGCCGCCCGCACCAATCCAAGATGCCAGAAATTATCAGGCCTTTTGTCGGTCACGATTTCTGCTTTGGCAAATAATTGCCCAAGCCCATTTTGATACTGCTCACTCAACGCCTGTATATTTGTTGCAGAGGGCGAGCCATCCGTAAAATCATCTGAAACAAGTCGTTCAATACAGTGTTTTAGCAGCCCCAGTTCACCACCACTGGTAATTCTGGGGTGGGCAGACAGTATCTGCTCCAGCAAGGTTGTGCCCGAGCGAAACATGCCACAAATAAAAACCGGTGCAAAATCACTGGATGTCTGACTCTTTTGGACCCAACCAGAATCAAATGTGCCTATGGTTTCTTGCACCTGATTCTCTATTTGCCCGGCATTATAGGGTGGCAATCTCTTGCTGCACAGTTGGTTTGCTTTGTTGTAAAAGGTAAAAGCAATGTCAAACTCAGCAAGATCATCATGGCCTTTACCAAGAGCAAAATAGCCGGCTTCTTTGTGCAGTTGAGTCAGTGCCGGATTATGCTTCAGCACTGATTCCAGATTTTCTAAGACCCCCTTTTTTTCCGGTGTGATTATTTCGCTCTGAACAAGACGGGCCATCACCTCAACGTTGTCAGGCTGGTGTTGAAGTATCTGTTGATACAGCCCCGTCGCCTGCTCCTTAATGCCGAATTCTTCAAACAATGTTGCCAGGTTAAATAAAGCCGGAACATAGTCGGGGTTAATTTTTAATGCTTGTCTCAGGCTTGCCTCAGCTTCGTGTTCCCGTCGACGCTCTGAGTACATCACAGCAAGATTGGTATGCACCTCTTCAGGCTGCTCAATATTTAACGCCAACGCTTTTTGATACGCAGCCTCAGCTTTATCAAATTGCATTTGCTTTTTATACAACAGAGCCAGGTTAAAATGGGCATTAGCATTATCAGGGTTGTGTCGCAAAAAGCGTTGATACTGATGAACACCTTTGTCAGTTTCGCGCTGGTGGGCATATAAATCAGCTAACTGTTGCACATAATCCAGTCTATGGGGGAAATCAGTTGTAAGATTAAGCAACTGAGTTTCAGCTTCTTTAAACAACCCCATTGCCATATAAATTTCGGCTAAAAGTTCACTAAAGTAATGTTTATGTGAGTCTTCAGCGCGATGCAGACTCCGCTGACATAAATCGAGAGCCGACTGCCACTTTGCCTGCTGACATAAGCTGACAATATTCTTTATCTCATTTTCCACCGGCATCTTCAGATACTACCTCAGTGTTTCCTGAACAATATCATAATACCAAGTGCTGCAATTTTATATGCACACTAAAACTTCAGGAGAGTTTTAGGACAGCTTTAGCTGGCCCGCGAAGCGCGGTGAGTCTCAGGGACTAGACGAGCAAAAAAAAGCGGCCTCCTAAGAGGCCGCTTATATTTGGCTGGTATTAACGCTTAGTAAGTCAGACTTACACCAGCGAATACATAGCGTCCCAGAGCATCATAGAAGCCAGGGAAGGTGTTACCGTTACCGGAACCCGTTGGTGAGTTAGGGATAAGAGGTGGCTCTTTATCCAGCAGGTTGTTTACACCAAGGCGGAAAGATACGTTTTCAGTGGCCTGCCAGGTACCGGCCAGATCCAGGTAGCTTTCTGAGCCAAGGTTATCAGGACCAACTGCTTCACCAGGCCCCTGATACTCATCAGCAGAGCCCAGGTAACGCCAGGTGGCTGTCAGAGTCGCATCCCAGGGCGTGTTCCAAGATGCACGCAGGTTGTGGCGCCATTCAGGTGTAGGCTGACCACAGACTGAACGATCCCACTGACCTACGCAATCATCAATAGGTGCACCAGGCAGAGGCTGATTTTCAAGGTTATCTAACCAGGTACCAACCATAGCCAGTTTAATGCCGCCCATATCGCCGATATCGAAGTCATAAGTGGCTTCGATATCCACACCAGAGGTGGCCAGGAAGCCGATATTGATATCAGTGGCTACAACATTGGCACTGCCTACCCACAGGTTACCGTTAGGACCACGATTGATCAGGTCACAGTAACGGGAATCACCTGTGGTACCACAGAGATTCAGAATGGTTGCCGGCGGAATATTGCTGATGGCTTCTTCCACTTCGATATCGAAGTAGTCGACATTCATGTTAAAGCCGGGCAATGCGCTGGGCGAGAGTGCGAAGCCGAAAGAGAAAGTATCAGATACTTCCGGATCCAGGCCAGGGTTACCACCGCCAATAAAGTTATACTGACCAGCCGGGCTCTCCAGCGCAGGAGTCTGATACTGATCTGCAGTCAGACCTGTGCGCAGGCACTGCTCAAGGCTCAGGCTGCCACCAATACCACAAGGGTCAATGCTCATATTAAACAGACCAATACCCTGGGCACGGAACAGGTCACGGATATTACCGGCACGTACCGCACGCTGGAAGCTGGCGCGGAAACGAATATCTTCGTTAATGCCCCAATCCAGTGCGTATTTGTAAGTATTGGTGGTTTTGTCAGTGGAGTAATCAGAGTGACGGAACGCCAGTTCCAGAGTCAGCTCTTCGGCGAAAGGCTTGGCTTCGAGTAATGGAATATCCAGCTCACCGAAGACTTCAGTTACGCTGAAGCTACCTTCAACACCCAGAGTCGGGCCACCCTGACCGGCACCATCACCTGAGGTGAAGCCTGTATCAGGTTCAAACTTAAGTGCTTCACGGCGGTATTCCGCACCCAGTACCACGCCTACACCGGTAGAAGTACCTGGTACCATCACGCCAGCTTCGGTCAGATCGCCAGTCACATAACCACTGACCTGAGTGGTGTAGGTATCACCACGGGCGAACAGCGGCTTGATCAGATAATCCAGCGCTTCCTGGGTTACCCCGCCAGCTTCAAATACGTTCCAGGGCACACAAGCCGTGTCATAGCCTTCGACCACTGAACGACAAACCGGGTTGCCATCTTCATCTGCCAGTACATCCAGAGCTCGGGCAATGTTAGTGCTGGACAGTTCATTACGGTATGTTTCCACCATCGCTACTGAGCCATGGTTAGCGAACACATCGTAAGACCAGTTATCATCGATAATACCACGTACACCGAGCACACCGCGCATTGAGGTATGACGCAGGTCATCCTGACGAGGACCACCTTCTACGTTACGACGACCAATATAAGTGCCTTCACTGTATTCATCGGTAGACAGACCACGTTGAGTACACAGCAGGTCAACCTGCTGAGCAGACAGGAAGGGGTTACCACAGAAGATTCTGTCAGTAACAAAGAAGGCACCGGAAGGCGCGATCTGAGAAACACTGCGGTCATCCATGTAGCTCAGTTCTGCATAAACTTCGGCATGCTCATTGATTTCATACTTACCAATGGCACCCATAGTCTTACGCTCATCCGGGCGCTGGTAGTAGTTCAGAGGACCATAGTTATACAGATCCTGGAACGGTACAAACTGATCGCCTTCTACCTGATAATCAAAGGTAGCGAAGTCAGTGATACGGCCCCATGGTACAGTACTTGAACCACCACAGCTGAAATCGGCAGAGGTTCCGCCCAGCGCACAGGCACTGAAATCACGCTCTGACTGAGTCAGGGCTTTGATATCACGGAAAGTACCGTACATGGTCACATTACCACGACCATCGGCGGTATTGGCACCAACCATAAAGGAGAAGTCATTAGAGTGACCGTCACGGACATGACTGGTTGGCAGATCGAAACCATAGCTGTTCACCAGGTCCTGAATCTCACCATTGTCATTCTTGTGCTGATAGAAGCTGTGCTGGTAATCGAAGTTAAAGCCTTCGAAATCATCTTTAAGGATGAAGTTAACCACACCGGCTACCGCATCAGAACCGTAAGTAGCAGATGCACCACCGGTCAGTACTTCGATACGCTCAATCAAAGAAGCGGGGATCTGGTTTACATCCGGTGCAATACCACCGGCACCCGGTGAACCTGAAGGCAGACGACGGCCGTTAACCAGCACCAGAGTACGGGTAGAGCCGAGGTTACGCAGGTTCAGCGTTGCTGTACCTGTTGAACCATTGGCTACGTTACCGGTCTGAGCTGCGAACAACGCAGGCATATCGTTGAGGATATCTTCCACACGGGTCATACCTGTGATGGCGATATCGGCAGCAGTGATTTCTGTGATGGGGCTGGCGCTAACCATGTTGACACGTTGGATACGTGAGCCCGTAATTGAAATTTTCTCTACTGATTCCGCGCCTTCTTGCTGAGCCATCGCTACAGGTGTGAAAGCTGCAGTAGCAGCACCCAGAGTCAGTGCTGTACGCACCGCTCCAGCTAATCTGGATCTTGTATACATGTTTTGTCTCCCTGGACCACTAAAATGTGAGTGACACATTTTTTTAGTGATTATTGTTTACCGCTTATGCGGCTTCTTATTTAAAGAGGTAGTGAACCTCTACGCTGATAATATACACAGGCCTGACGCAGGGTCAATACAGATCAGAAACTCTGTAGGGAACATTTTGCAGATTAGATTGTCCTGCTGCGCGGTAATGTAAAGTTATTGTTACTACACAGCACGCTGAACCCCTTGATTTTACTGGTGAGGATTAATCTCCTGCTGGCCTTTTTGCAATTACTTCACATACAAAAATGTATTCCATACCACTGCATCATGCGGTGCATAATTGCGGTTACTGGAAACTCACTGTTAATTCTGACTCAGGGCAAACCCAAGATGCTGTCTAACAGAAACTGGCAGATCCGGTAAGGCCTCTTTCGGTAACAGAAAGGTGGCCATATTGAAAAAATCCTGGAATATACGATTGGTTTCTGTGGTGCGCTTAAGGTATTCGTGACCGGAAGATCCCCCGGTACCTATTTTGCCACCCAGCATACGCTGCACCATCATGGCATGACGATAGCGCCAGATGGTCAGCTTCTCGTCTATCTCGGTCAGGCAGGTGATAAACTGATACGGCAGGTTAAACAGAGGTTCTTCACTGTATTGATTAATAAACAACGCTGCCATCAGGGCTTTTTGTGACAACCTGAATTGATCATCGGCCTGCCATTTAGAGTATTTTTCCTCATTCCATAAGGTTGAAAAGGTTTCTCTGGTGCTTTCCAGCTCTTTTATTTCCTGACGCCGCTCTTTGTCAGACAAGGTCGGGTTACTGCGAATGATCTGCTCATCGCTGGCAAGCATTTTCTCAGTCGCATCGCGGTATAGTTGCCAGAACTTAAAATCACCAAACTCAAGCAAAGGTAACCGTTCTAACCAGCTCTGAGTCAGTTCGAACAGGCTGGGTTTTTGTTCCAGTTGTTCGAGAAAGTCACGGTCTGACTGATTCAGTCTGTTATAGAAAGATTGTTTGTCAAAATCTATCCGTGTTCCGCGTTTCAGTCCCAACGAAATTTCCAGCATCTTGAACTGAATGCTCTGAAAGCCTGATGCCGGCACCAGATAATCCCGAAAAGACAAAAACTGCTGGGGGCTCATGGTCTCCATGATGCCGATTTGATCATTCAACAATTCCTGAATGCTGATCACCCTCTTGAGTCTGTGCACCACAGTGGTCAGTTGTTGATCTTTGACTTGCTGCTCACAAAACACATCCATCACAGAAGACAACTCATGCAGTATCTGCTTAAACCAGAGTTCATAGGTCTGATGCACAATAATAAAAAGCGTCTCTTCATGAGCTGGCGGCCCATATTTGCTGCTCTGCAGGGTCTGTGCACCAAGCAGTTTGTCCAACTGCAAATATTCACCATAATATACGGGTTGCTGATTCTTCTTCATGTTCTTCCCCGGTTTATAAAAGCCGCTATTCTAACATTGCTTGGCTAAACAGTTGCCAGTATGCCTGTATTCTGACTATCTTAGGTTTGTAGACAATTTGTTACTGCATCGACAGAGGTAATCATCACCCTGTCATTAGCCGTTTCAGGCTGAACGCCTGAATGACAGCAAAAAAAACTAAATAAGGGGCGGAACATGAAGTTGGACGATGATATCCATAATTACTACGAACACCTGGTACTGGAAAGAATTGAACAAATGGGACTGGATAAAGCAGAAAACCAAGACTATCTCGCCGATCTTTGTTGCCTGACGCTAAATCAGGTACCGCCCAGATATATTCGCTATGAGGTGGACATGGCGTTTTATGTATCCCCTAACGAACGTCATCAGATGGAAATGAATGTGGCCACAGCCTTGACCAAAGCCAAAGAGTTTCTTGACAAAAAACGCCAGGAATAAGACCAATCCGATTAAATAATGAATAAGGAGGGTGGCGGTCCCGCCAGCCACATCCCGGCACATGAGTTCTTTACTGCGGCTGCTCCCTTCCAGGCCTGACCGGGTTCATAAAGTATCATTGCGGGAGGACCAACGGGACCACCATTGAAAGCCTGAGGTACCCTCAGGCGGCGCGCATTATCTCTGAAGCCTGAGCAGGTTTCAAGCCGGATTAACAGGTTGTGCGACTTGTCACTCTGAACACAGTACAACCGCTAAATGGAGTTCCTGCTCAGGCCCCGGCTAAAAAACGCTGCTCGGCTATTCTGTTCGCTTCGATATTAGTCGGCAGGCCCTGTTGAGCTGCTTTCTGGTAAATCTCTGTCAGCGTATCGCCTATGCCTTCAATATGCTTGCGCAAGGCCTCGGCGGAGCTGCCCTGCTTCTGATGATATATATCGATCACCCCCCCGGCATTGATCACATAATCAGGGGCATACAGGATCCCTTTATCCATCAGCATTTGTCCGTGGCGTTCTTCGGCGAGCTGATTATTGGCAGCTCCGGCAATCACTCTTGCCTTTATCTGATCGATCGTCTGATCATTTATCGCAGCACCGAGGGCACAGGGGGCAAACACATCCACATCCAGCCCAAAGATCTCATCTGGTGTTACCACGGTAGCCCCAAACTGTTCCACGGCCTTATCCAGATTATCCGGGTAGATATCCGTCACAAAAAGCTTTGCGCCTTCTTTGTGCAGATGCTCAGCCAGACGGAAACCCACATGTCCGAGCCCCTGAATCGCTACTGATACGCCATTGAGATCGGATTTAAGGCCATAAGCAACCGAGGCTTTCAAGCCCATGAACACACCATAAGCAGTAGAAGGTGCAGGGTTGCCATCAGCCGGACCACCATCGTAGCGATACTTCGCCTGGGTACCGGCAATATAATCACTGCGCTGTGCCATGGTCTGCAAATCACTCACCGAAATTCCTGAGTCTTCGGCACTGATATATTTGCCGCCCAGACTTTGCACAAAATCGCCCATGGCTAACATCATGTCGGCCGATTTATGCTTACGGGGATCACCGATAATCACCGATTTGCCACCACCTAACTTCAGATTAGCCATAGCGGATTTGTATGACATGCCCTTAGAAAGTCTCAACACATCTGTCAACGCTTCTGCACTGCTGGCGTAAGGCCACATACGACAGCCACCAAGCGACGGACCCAGATTAGTATTGTGAACGGCGATAATAGCTTTCAGACCACTTTTGACATCATGATAGAAAGCCACATGCTCGTGCTTGTCATAGGCTGCGTGATCAAAAACAGACATAAATATTCACCTGATAAGTTGTGGTAGCTCGGATTTGCGCACATAGTAGCGCATGGCCCAGAGGATATGTCTTGCTATGTTCAGACGAAGGGATCGGTTGACGCAAAGAGCGTAATTGAATCTGAACAAAACTAGGATGCATATCCTATTAAATTCCCTTGAAAAACAATCTTTTTTTCCGCATCCTTGGACAACTTCATTATCTCATAGCCTTATATGAAACTAGATAAATTTGATCGGGAAATACTGCGTGTTTTACAAAAAGACGCCACTGTCTCAATGGCGGAGCTGAGCCAACGGGTTGGCCTGTCTCATACCCCATGCTGGCGCAGGGTAAAGAAGCTGGAAAGTGATGGCATTATTCGTCGCAAGGTCACCCTGCTGGACAATAAAAGGCTCAACCTGGGTGTCAACGTATTTATCTACGTGACCCTGAAAAACCATGATGAGGAATCCCTTAACAGTTTTGAGGCCTCGGTTCAGGATATTCCCGAAGTCGTAGAATGTCACACCACCAGTGGTGAAAAAGATTATCTGCTCAAGGTGGTGGTAGAGAGTATCGAAGAATATGAGCTGTTACTGAAAAGCAAACTGACTCACCTGCCCAGCGTAGACCACCTGAGTTCAACCTTTGCTCTTAAGCAAGTGAAAAACACTACTGAACTGCCGATAAAGCAGTGCTGAGGGATGAATGATTAGTGATGAGGGCTGAGTGATTAGTGATTAGTGATTAGTGATTAGTGATGAATTATGAATGTGATCCGCCCCTAAGAAAGTAGACACCTTAATCAAAGAGGTAAGGTGTTTATGAAAGTCTTGACTAAACGGCATTACTCAGTGGACTTCAAATTATCTGTAGTACAGAAGTCCATTAGCTCACCAGATACGGTAAAATCCTTGGCGAAACAGTTGGGAATTCATCCCAGTATGCTATCCAGATGGAGAACCGAGTTGACCCGTCCACATGCGTCTACTGAGACAAGCGTTAAGAACGAAGGGCCGGAAAAAAGCTACCAGTCACTTGAGAAAGAGAACCGGCGCCTGAAAAAGGAATTAGAGCGCGCCAAGCTGGAGGCCGAAATCTTAAAAAAGGCGCAATCGTACTTCGCCACAAAGCTCAAATAAGATATGAGTTCATTGAGTGTTACCGCAGCCGACGTTGGCCGGTCACGCTCATGTGCGAAGTACTGCAGGTCTCTACAGCCGGTTTCTATAAATGGTGCAGAAGAGTCCCCGGTAAGCGAGAAGAAGCCAACCAGACGTTACTGGCGTTTCTGTTACTGACAGCCGAACAGGAAGAGGGCATACCGGGCTACCGCAAGCTCTGGAAGGCAGCGGTTGACGAGGGTTTTATCTGTAGTCAGAATCGCGTACAGCGGTTGCTACAAGCGTCAGGCTATCGTTCCCGTGCGAGCATGAAGCCAGGCTATCAGAAACCCCAGCCCGGTATGCCCGTGTTACCCAACCTGCTTAATCGGGAGTTTAAGGTAGGGAAACCGAATCATGTCTGGACCTCAGACATTACACAAATTCGCTGTGCAGAGGGCTGGCTCTATATTGCCGTGGTATTGGATTTATACTCGCGAAATGTTGTGGGATGGGCGGCCAGTTGTCTGAACAGTGCAGAGCTGGTTAAAAACGCTCTGCAAGGAGCCTGGAAAAAACGCCAGCCAACGGGAAGCTCACTGCTGTTTCATTCTGACCAGGGCTGTCAGTATCGCAGTGAAAAGGTCATCGCCTGGCTTCATAAGCGGCAGGTGACGATTAGCATGTCTCGTAAAGGCAATTGCTGGGATAATGCCTGTACAGAGAGCTTCTTCGCTCAGATGAAAAAGGAGTGGCTGAGCCCTCTGACGATCCAAAGCCGTGAGGAAACGCATTTACAGGCCAAGTGGTATATTGAAGAGTATTACAATACAGTAAGGCGCCATGGGACACTCAACGGAGTCAGCCCCATGGCTTTTGAACAACAGTAAACTACAAACAGTGTCTACTTTTCTGGGGGCATACCAATGCTGAATTAGGGGTTAAGGAGAGATCGTTTCAGTTTTCAGTCAGGCTTGTTCGATTGTGCCAGTTTCTGGATAAACAGAATCGTGTATCGAGGACCCTGGCATCTCAGCTTCTGCGGTCAGGTACGTCTGTAGGTGCGAATATTGAAGAGGCTCAAGCGGGACATAGCAAAGCGGATTTTACCGCGAAAATGTCAATTGCAAGGAAAGAAGCCAGGGAGTCTCATTACTGGCTTCGGCTATTGCTTGCTACAGAGTTAGTACCTGAGTTTGAGATATCAGAACTTTTGAACGAAAGTGAAGAGTTAGTAAAAATTCTGACCAGTATTGTCAAAACCTCTCAAGCGGGTAAACACTGAATTACTCAGCATTCATAATTCAGCACTCATCACTTATAATTCAGTATTCATAACTGCTTTATCCCGCGTCCGGCTGATTTTCCGGTAGCGCCCGTTCAAAGGCCTCGAGTTTATTGCAGTTTGCAGCGATACGGGAAATAAGCGGAAAGTCCTCCATCTGAACCGCAAAACGCTGAGCGTTAAAGACCTGAGGCACAAGGCAAACATCTGCCAGTGACAGGTCAAAGCCAAAGCAATACTTGCCCGCTGTAGTTTGCAAACGCTCTTCGATGGCACTAAAGCCCTTACCGATCCAATGGCGACACCACTGAGCCTTTTCTTCATCATCAACGCCATACTGTTGCTGGATATATTGCAAAACGCGCAGATTTACCAGAGGCTGAATATCCGCAGCAATGTCATAGGCCAGAGCTCTTACCCTGGCACGCTGAAGTTTATGCTCCGGCAACAATGGCATGCCCGAATCATAGCGCTCGTCGAGGTACTCAATAATCGCCAGTGACTGGTTAAGAATAATATCTTCGTCTTCATCCACCAGCGTCGGTACCAGCTCTGCGGGATTCAGACGGGTATAGGGCGACAGATGTTGCTCGCCGCCCTCTTTCACCAGATGCACCGGAACGATTTCGTAATCCAGTTGTTTAAGGTTCAGTGCAATCCTGACCCTGTAGCTGGCCGACGAACGCCAGTAACCGTATAACTTCAGGCTCACGAGCGGTACTCTTTAACCTGCTGGTCGATGGCACCGAAAATACTCTCGCCTTCTTCATCCAGCATTTCAATACGTATACGATCACCAAACTTCATAAATTCGGTCACCGGCTTGCCATCCCGGATCGTTTCTATCATCCGCACTTCGGCGATACAGGAATAGCCGACTCCACCTTCTTCAATGGAGGTGCCATGATCCGTGCCCTGCTTATTGGATACGGTACCGGAGCCGATAATGCTGCCGGCGCTCAGGTTACGGGACTTGGCCGCGTGGGAAATCAGCTGACCGAAGTTAAACGTCATATCTTCACCGGCCTGAGGTTTACCAAAGGGCTTTTCGTTGTAAGTAGACAACAACGGCAAATGGACTTTAAAGTCCTGCCAGTAATCACCCAGCTCATCAGGCGTCACCGCCACCGGCGAGAAAGATGAAGAGGGTTTGGACTGGAAAAAACCAAAACCTTTGGCCAGCTCGCCGGGGATCAGCCCGCGCAGGGACACATCGTTGACCAGCATCAGCAGACGCACATGGTTCCCCGCTTCCTGTGGTGACACGCCCATGGGTACATCACCTGTCACCACTGCCACTTCACCTTCAAAGTCGATACCCCATTGGTCACTGGGCATCAGAATATCTTCCATGGGGCCAAGAAAATCATCAGACCCGCCCTGATACATCAGCGGATCAGTCCAGAAGCTCTCCGGCATTTCTGCACCGCGGGCTTTTCTCACCAGCTCAACATGGTTTACATAAGCACTGCCGTCCGCCCACTGATACGCACGGGGCAAAGGGGATTCACATTCATTGGGATCAAAGGCGATCACATCATCCAGCTGACCAATACTCAGAGAGTGGTAAGTCGCCTGTAAATGCATAGAAACCGTATCCCAGTTGTCCAGCGCAGACTGCATGGTCGGAGCGATATGTGTCACAGCGACAGCGGTTTTAAGATCCTTGCTGACCACAACCAACTGTCCGTCCCGTGTTCCGTTTCTTAATGTTGCTAATTTCATTGATTATTCAGACTTCTCTTTCCAACTATGGATGTATTCAGGGTTTTCCACTGCCGGTAGCGCCTCACCCACTTCCGGTGAAGGTATCCGGCATCAATGCCACCTCGTCGGTAAAGGTCCTGTTGTGCCTCTCCCCGGCCTCGAAAGCCCGTGGGCAGGCCCATGGGTAAACCCTGCGACTATTAACCTTATCACGACTTCAGGAATCTGTTTTATGATAAATGACTAGCTGCTCAAAGTCGTCATTACTGATGATAAATCAGTACCTGACAGAACCCTTACATTCTCCCATTTACCGGGTAAAAAGGGGAATAAGACAAGGGAGCGTTGCACTACAACCTTGTCAATATACATGTATTCATACCTTTACAGTTTTCTTATTAATGCCATATTCACGCAGTTTATTGGCAATGGCGGTATGGCTCAGACCGAGTTTTTTCGCCAGTTGACGAGTACTGGGATAGGAAGGGTACAAACGACGTAACAGATCTTTTTCAAAGCGTTTTACTTCCTGATCCAGGGTACCCTCAATCTGCTCACTGAAATAGCTGGGTGCCCCCATGCTACTGGGGAGCTGCACGTCATCGCGGCCCATTTCGTCTTTTTCCAACAGGCTCAGCGCTCTGTACAGAGCGTTCTCAAGTTGTCGCACATTGCCTGGCCAGGGATAGGACTGCAAATAGTCCACACAGGACTTGTTCAGGGTGGGCGGTCTGCGCCCGAGTTTACTGCTTTGCTGTTTCAGGAAAAACTCAGCCAGGGCAATAATATCTGACTTGCGCTCGCGCAAAGGCGGAATCGCCAGACTCAGTACATTCAGGCGATAATAGAGGTCTTCGCGGAACTTGCCTTCCTGTACCATCAGGCTGAGATCTTTTTGCGTGGTACTGATGATGCGCACATCCACTTTCACTTCACGGGCATCACCAACACGTCTGAACGAACCATCCTGCAATACCCGCAGCAGCTTGGCCTGCATCTGCAATGACATGTCTCCTACTTCATCCAGAAACAAGGTGCCGCTTTGTGCCTGCTCCAGCAAGCCAACTTGCCCCTGTTCATTGCCGTAGCTACCCGATGCACAGCCAAACAATTCCTGCTCGGCCACTTCATCGGGTATGGACGCGCAGTTAAGTACCAGAAAGGGACTGGTGCCACGGCGACTGGCCTGATGACAGGCTCGAGCGATGAGCTCTTTGCCCGCGCCGGTTTCGCCGAAAAGCAGTATAGGTGCATCCAGCTCAGCCATCTTTTTGGCCTCGCGAACCACTCTTTTCATCTGCGAGCTCTGGGCCTGAATCTGAGAAAAAGAATCGTCACTGATTTGATGAAATACCGTCAACTGCTGCCCCAGCCTGTACTCTGATTTGAGCAACAGAACGGCACCCGCCAGAATTTCTCCGCCTTCACCGTCAGACACCTTGACCGGCAAAATATCTGCGAGGAAATCCTGTTCGATAAACTTCACTTTATGGGTCTGGGCATAGACTTCTTTGCCATCCATCCAACGGGCAAAGTTGAAGCCTTTCACTAACTCTGTAATCTCCTGACCAATGATCTCCGTGTACTCGCTTTCCAGACTGGATAGCACAGCCTCATTGACTAACAATACCAGGCCTTTGGTATCGATGGAAAAAACCGGGTCCGGCAGAGTTTTTAGCAGCGCCTTGAGCTGGTTTTGCTCTCTCTCAATAGGCATAAAGGGCGTCGTTTTGACATCTTCTATACCTTCAATCCGACGAATCTTCGGCATCAAATGCTGAAACTCGGCAAAGTCTATATTTGGAAAATGCAGAAATATTTTGCCGGACTTATCGATCTCTATTCCGCGCAGATCAATTTCATACTCAACCAGGATATCCAACACATCCTGAGTGATACCTAATCTGTCCTGACAACTGATTTCCAAACGCATAAAGACACCTCTGCCACTAAGTTGTAAACATTTTATGCCATCTATGCAGGGGAAAACAGCAAAATATCAGCAGGGGTCGTTGCAAACACTAAAATTCCGGGAGAGTTTCAGGACAGCTTTAGCTTACCCCGCGAAGCGGGTGAGTCTCACAGGATGAGGCGAACACTAAAGCTCCGGGAGAGCTTCAGGACAGCTTTAGCTGGCGCGCGCAGCGGGTGAGCCTCAGGGATGAGGCGAACACTAAAGCTCCGGGAGAGCTTCAGGACAGCTTTAGCTGGCCCGCGCAGCGGGTGAGCCTCAGGGATGAGGCGAACAAAAAAGGAGCCCTAAGGCTCCTGTTGTGCATAAAAACAATGTTTATCAGTCGCTAAGCAGGGCGTCTGTCTTGGCTGCACAGATAAAATCATTCTTGTGCAGGCCATTGATGGCGTGGGTCCACCAGGTGACTGTCACCTTGCCCCACTCCAGTAGTATGGATGGGTGGTGAAATTCGGCTTCCGCCAATTCTCCAACCTTGTTGGAAAAGGCCATAGCCTGCTTGAAATTTTTGAACTTGAATTCACGCTCCAGCTGCATCACGCCGTCTCTGGCCATTGGTGTCCAGTCAGGGATCTGCCCCATCAGCTCTTTAAGCTCATCATCAGACACCTTAGGCGCGTCGGCGCGACAGGCTTCACATTTTTGTTGAGATAAATCTGTCATCATATTTCCCTTTTTAAGTTAACTTGCCATCTTTTCTTTAGGTGGGAACCTGGGTTTATGCAGGCCCAGCGCTTTGGCTTTTTCTACCAGCGCCATCATATCCATGTCCGCTATTTCAAATAAGGCATCGAGGTTATCCAGAACATAATAAACGGGCTGCATAATATCAATCCGGTAAGGGGTTCTCAGCGCCTCCACCGGATCCATTTCATACCGCTTGGGTTTGTCACTTTCCAGTGCATACAGGGTCTCACCCGGTGAAGACAGAATACCGCCGCCATAGATTCTCAGATCACCCTGCTGACGTAATAAACCGAATTCCACGGTGAACCAGTACAGACGGGCCAGATACACTCTGTCCTGTTTACTTGCTGCATATCCCAGCTTGCCGTATGTATGAGTGAAATGGGCAAAGGCCGGATTGGTCAGCAAAGGGCAATGACCGAAAATCTCATGAAAAATATCCGGCTCCTGCAGATAATCAAATTCTTCCCGGGTACGGATAAAGGTTGCAACCGGGAAACGCTTGTTTGCCAGCAGACGGAAAAATTCATCGAAATTGATCAGTGCCGGAACTTCAGCCACCTGCCAGCCGGTTTCACGTTCCAGCACCTTATTTACTTCTGCCAGTTGCGGGATCCTGTCGGCTGGCAGATCAAGTAACTCCAGCCCGTGCATAAACTGATCACAGGCGCGATCCTGAATAATCTCCAGTTGCCGGGCAACCAGATCACGCCAGACCGCATTCTCTTCATCACTCCAATGAATAATCCCCTTCTCGTCTGACTGACGTGATACGTACTGGGTAGTTTTACTCATAAATTCCTGTCACTTGTCGCTTGTAAGACCGCTTTAGTTGGACGTGAGTCTACTTAAATAGTGGCAAAGAAAAAGCAGTGTTGTCTTTTCAGAGCGCCGTAAAGGCGTAACATTAATTTTACAAGGCTTCTGTGACAGGTCTGATGCTGTTATTCAGAACCTGCTTTATGCTCGGCGTCGCTGTCTGGCTGCATTTTTTTCAGTCTGCTGAGCACCTGCGAGGCAATTTTGCTGGTACTGGGTGCAGGAAGTTGCATAAAGGGCATGGGACGACATAACCGCGCCGCCTGCACGCCCATTCTGGCAGTCAACACTCCGGCTCCCAGCCCCTGTGCCACCCGGCTCGACAGCTTCGCCGTCAGGCTGCCCCCCAATGCCCACACTGACGCATCAGCCGCTAACTCGCTGGCACCAGCATAGATTATGTTGTGACACATCTTGCGAATCAGCCTGATTCTGGCCCAATAGCCGGTCTGGACTCCATAACTGCGGCTAATCTGATTAATCATTTTCAGATTACGCCAAAGCACCAGTAACATATCCAGCAGGGCGAAGGGACTGACGGCTATCAATACCGCTGAGGCACTGGCTTCATGACTGATTTGGCTCATCACCTTTTTATCAATTCCACCAAGCACCTGTTGCTCAAATAAGGCAATGATTTCCTTATCTGAATAATGCGGTTGAAGATGACTCAGCCAGCTTGTCACCTCTGGCTGAGCGGAATCAGGCAATTGATTTGCTAACTCCAGACAATATTCCCGTGCCTCGCCGATCGCCGGACTCTGAGCCAGACGGCCGCATGTCTGCTGCCATTGAGAGCGTTGTTCCAGCCTGGCAAAGGCACGCCATTCACGCACCAGCGATACCCCCATAGCCACTCCGCCCAATGCCAGCAGGCTTAGCCAGGCTATCCCTAACCAGGCACCGGCCTGAAACGCCCCATACAGACTCACCGCCAACTGAACGATGGCCATCACTAATAGCAGCACCACAAACCAGAACAGCTTGCCGGGCGCCGATAGCTGATTATCGGTCTCCTCTGACGCTGCGGTCACGGATGCGTCAAATTCCGCATTTTCTATTTTTATCGCCGGGCGCAGGTTTTCGGGCTCAGCGTTTTCATGTTCAGCCACCGGGATATGCACCGTCGGTCTCAGTCCGGTGTTTTCAGTGTTATCTTTCATCCTAATTTGTCACCTAACAGGAACTCCAGTAACTGATCCATACGAATGTGGGGCAAGGCGGACATGGGGTTGCGTTTTGGCGGTGCAAAAGCCGGAAAATCAAATTTTTGCGCTTGCCAGAAATCCCCCTGAGGACAACAGGAGGGCACATCTCCGGGATAGAGCATAACCGGTTTACCCTTGAGATCTGTGCCTTTGAGTACACTGAGGGTTTTCCCCTGATAGTCCGTTTTACCCACTTGTGAGGCCCTGATCGCGGCAAAGGCAGTGGTCTGAATTTTACTACCCTGATAGGTAATATCCTGGCGGGCACTGTGTACCATAGACTCCAGCAGGCGAATCAGATTATCCTGCTGGTCCGGGGTAATATGGTCAGCCTTGCTGGCGGCAAATACCAGTTTGTCGATACGGGAAGCAAACAGTCGTCGCAGGATGGAGTTATTTCCATAATCAAAACTTTTTAACAGCCAGTTAATCGCCTGCTGTAGTTCCTTAAAACTTTGCTCACCGCGATTCAGCGCCGATAAACAATCGACCAGAATGATTTGCCGATCGAATTGTCTGAAATAATTGCGATAAAAAGGCTTCACGACTTTTTCTTTGTACTGCCTGAAGCGCTCTTTAACCAGAGCCAGGTTGGAGCCATCAGGAATGGCGGAGGCATTTCCCCCCCTGAACGCGTGCGGAACAGGTACAAACTGTAAAATAGGTGCCCCTTCGAGCTCACCAGGCAGTACAAAACGTCCGGGCTGGATCAATTCCAGTCCGGCATCCTTACATGCATGCAGATAATCGCTGTAGCTGTCGGCCAGGGCTTTAAGATGCATTTCATCCCCCTCTGCCAGCCAGTCAGTTTGCTGCAACTGAACCAGAAAATCCTTCGCCAGCTCATGACGTTCCGGTTGGTGTAGCTGGTGTTCACAGAATTCACTCCAGCGTTCAAAGTCCATTTCTAACAGCGGCAGATCCAGCAACCACTCACCGGGATAATCGATAATATCCAATACCAGAGTGGCGGTATCCGACAATATACGTCGCAGGCTTTGTGCATGCTGATAACGGATATTGATACGGATCTGACTGACCCCCCTTGTCGGCAATGGCCAGGCGGGTGGATCCGAATTCAGGGATAGCATTCCCTGTTCATATTCGAATCTGGCCAGCTGTAAATCGGGTTGCGAGGCCCGTTGAGCACCGATCAGCCGTGCTTGTCGGCTCGGAGTAAAAAACGGCAGCTCGGCCCCATGACCGGCCTCCAGTAACTGATTCACCAGCGAGGTGATAAATGCCGTTTTACCTGCACCACTTAAGCCTGTTACCGCCAGCCTGATGTGCTGATCTGTAACTCTGGAGGCCACCAGTTGTGCCTTACTGCGTATTTTCTTTAATGCCTGATGGTGTAAACCACTGGATGTCATAAGACCCTTAAACAAAACGAAGTAACAGGGCTTCTTGCCCTGTGTATAGCCAAACCACCTGAAGAAGTTAAAGCAGTTTGGCTACAACCGGCTTATTTCCCGGTTCAGTTGGTATTGTGCAGAGGTGACATAAGTTTCCATTCTGCGCAGCCTCGTTTCGAGCCGATCAAATTGCCCGACGATATCATGAAAGGCCTGCTTCGGAGGCTCACCGGATTGCCAGACCTTAGATTTTACTTCCACGGCATCTGCAGATTCACTATTCTGCCAGCCCTTTCCTGCTGAACTCTGCATATTGCCGAAGGAGGGATTCTGAACAGGTTTTTTATCCAGAATAAACCAGGCGGCAATATAAGCCATGATGAAAAAAGGACCGCCAGCCAGCAATACTGCCGAGATAAAAATGATCCTTACCAGCCAGGCTTCCCAGCCAAAATAAGCGGCAACCCCTGCACAAACCCCGGCTACCTTACCGTTTTTGCTGTCGCGATACAGTTGGCCTTTACCTTTCATGCTCTGTTCCTCCACTGCGGAGCCTCGGCATCCAGCAAGGCTTCAAGTGTCTGAATCCTTTCATTCATCACCTCAGCTTTCTTAGCCAGCTCTGTCAGGGCGGCAAACTCTTCCTCTGACAGTCCCTGTGCTACCTGCTTCTTGCTTCGGTAATGCATAATCAACCAGATAGGCGCCACAAAGATCATAAAAATGATAATGGGCGCGACAATGATACCAATTACACCTTCCACAACACTCTCCTTAAACCGTTACTTTTTGCTGTTGCCAGAGGGCTGCTTAGTCTTTACCTTCTTTTTCAGCGCTGCCAGCTCTTCATCGATCTTGTCGCTGGCTTCGAGCTCGGCAAATTCATCAGCCAGGGTATTCCTGCCCAAATCGTAAGCCTCTACCTGGCTTTCCAGATCATCTATTTTACGCTCATATCGCTCGAAGCGCCCCATTGCGTCATCAACTTTGCCGCTGTCGAGGTTGCGTTTAATTTCAAGTCTCGACTGCGCCGTCTGCTGACGCATAATAATGGTCTTCTGACGGGCTTTTGCATCGGCCAGTTTTTCCTGCAATTGTCCAATGTCACTTTGCAGCTTGCCTATTTGCTCTTCCACCAGAGCCAGCTCACGCTTGAGCACTTCAACATGCTCATCGGTCTTTTTGCGTTCCATTAAGGCCGCCCGGGCAAGATCTTCACGATCTTTACTCAGAGCCAGTTCCGCTTTACTCTCCCAGTCCCTGGCCTGTAATTCCAGCTTGGCAATCTGACTGACAATGTCTTTCTTGTTAGCCAGTGTCTTCGCTGAGGTTGAACGAACTTCCACCAGGGTATCTTCCATTTCCTGGATGATCAGACGGACCATTTTCTCTGGATCTTCAGCCTTGTCCAGCAACGCATTCAGATTAGAGTTCACAATGTCAGAGAATCGGGAAAAAATGCCCATAATACTTACCTCTTTATCATTTAACTTGGGTGACCGGTCGTTATGACCTTGTCTGATAACAGTTATTCAATAACCAGGCCAATCAGCAGAAAACTATAACTCTTTGATTTTAAAAAACTATTAATTTACTACCTTTTCCCTTTCATCTAGAATATTATTTATATCAACCATAAATTAGTCTTTTAGACCACTTTTTAAGGAACAACGTGAGTCGCTTCCGCCAACAAGATAATCTACTCGGTCAGTCCAACAGCTTTTTAGAGGTGCTGGAACAGGTATCTCAAATTGCACCGCTGGATAAACCCGTTCTGGTTATCGGGGAGCGCGGCACGGGTAAAGAACTGATTGCAGCACGTTTACATTACCTTTCCAAGCGCTGGGAACAGAATTACCTGAAACTGAACTGCGCCGCACTGAATGATAACCTGCTCGAGAGTGAGCTGTTCGGCTATGAAGCCGGCGCCTTTACCGGTGCATCGAAGCGCCGGGAGGGTCGCTTCGAAACGGCACACAACGGCACCCTGTTTCTCGATGAGCTGGCTAATACCTCAGGCCTGATTCAGGAGAAGCTGTTAAGAGTGATTGAATACGGTGAGTTTGAACGGGTCGGGGGATCCCGCAGCGTCAAAGTAGATGTGAGGTTGATTGCCGCAACCAATGAGGATTTGCCAACCCTGGCCGAACAAGGCAGTTTTCGTGCGGACCTGCTGGACAGACTCGCCTTTGACGTGATTACCCTGCCCCCCTTGCGGGAAAGGCGGGAAGATATTTTGCTGCTGGCGGAGCACTTTGCCATTAACATGGCCCGGGAACTGGAAATGGAGCTGTTCAGTGGTTTCACCGAAAAAGCCAGGCGCACGATGCTCGAATACGACTGGCCAGGTAATATCAGGGAGTTAAAGAACGCAGTGGAGCGTGCCGTATACCGTTGTAACAACCCGCACCTTCCGGTGCATGAAATGATACTCGATCCTTTTGCCTCTCCGTATCGCCCACAACAACAGATAAAACAGCGCACTAACACTAAACCCACCAGCACAACAGAAATAATCAGTGAAGCTGACATCCCGCCATCGGCAGCCAGAGCCCCACAAAGTAATGGCCATGCGCAGCCCGGTTTCAGCTTTCCGGTCGATCTGAAAAGCCTGTCTCAGGACTTTGAAATTGAATTAATTCGCTCAGCCCTGGCTGACAGTCAGTTTAATCAGAAGAAAACCGCAGAAAAACTCGGACTTACCTATCATCAGTTGAGAGGCTATCTGAAAAAATATAACCTGCTGGAGTCAGCCAACGATGAACAGGAAAGGTTACAGTGAAACATCACTTCCATATCCTGCTGTGCGCGCTGATAATCAGCGGATGTCAGAAAGCAGGGGAGAGTGAGCTCACCCGACAGGGTTTGGTCTACTGTTCCGAGGGCAGCCCTGTTACCTTTAACCCGCAACTGGATATCTCCGGGACCACTGCGGACGCAACCTCTCATCAGTTATACAACAGATTGATCGACTTTGATCCACAAACCGGCAAACTGGTTCCCTCGCTGGCCAGCAGTTGGTCAGTAAGCCGGGACGGACTGACTTATGCGTTTCAGTTACGCAAGCACGTTAATTTCCACCAGACCCCCTACTTCCGGCCAAGCCGCAGTTTCGATGCCAAAGATGTACTGTTCAGTATTAATCGCTGGCGTGACCCTAATCACCCCTATCACGATGTATCCGGGGGGCGATACCCCTATTTCGAAAGTCTCGGTCTGCAGGAAATCATAAAAGATGTGAGCCTGGTTAACGGATTCCGGGTCGAAATCAAACTTAATTATCCCGACAGCTCTTTTCTGGCCACGCTGGCCACAGACTTCGCGGTAATTCTGTCTCAGGAGTACGCCAGTCAGCTGATGTCTGAAAACACCCCTGAATTGCTGGATACCCGTCCTATTGGCACAGGCCCGTTTAAATTTGATGCTTACCGAAAAGATGCATATATCCGCTATCGTCGTCATGACGGCTACTGGGAAGGTAATCAGTCTCAGCAACAACTTATCTACGATATTACTCCCCGAAGCTCTTTGCGTCTGGCAAAACTCATTACCGGAGAGTGTGATGTGATTGCCTATCCGGCGCAGACCGAATTGCAGGTCATAGAGGAACGCCCGGATTTGGTGCTTGAGGAACGTCCGGGGCTGAATGTGGGTTTCTGGGCATTCAACACAGCAAAGCCGCCCTTCGATGACGCCAGAGTAAGGCGGGCGCTGGCACTCGCTGTAGACAGAAAAACACTACTCGACGCCGTCTATTTTGATACCGCGGTGGCGGCCAGAGGGTTATTACCGCCATCGTCCTGGGCATTTGATGAGAATCTTCAGGAGAGTTCATACAACCCGGTTCAGGCAAAGAAATTGTTACAGGAAGCCGGTATCGACTCAGGTTTCAGTATGACCATATGGGCTATGCCTATCGAACGGGCTTACAATCCCAATGCCACAAAAATGGCCGAGCTGATCCAGCATTATCTGGCTGAAGTCGGCATTCAGGTCCGTATTGTCAGCCATGAATGGAGCACTTTCCGCCGCCTGTTGTTGCAGGGACAACATGATTCGGTGCTGATAGGCTGGTCCGCCGACAATGGAGACCCGGATAATTTTTATCGTCCGCTGTTGAGCTGTTCGGCAATTTCCTCTGGCAGCAATCGAGCGAACTGGTGCTCTGCAGAATACGACCAACTGATTAATCAGGCTGTGAGGACTGCCGATGAATCTGTGCGCATGCGCTATTATCAGAAAGCCAATCAGATACTGGCGGATCAGGTACCTCTGGTTCCCATTGCCCATGCCTATCGTTTCCAGGCGCACCGTAAAGGGCTGACCGGCATGCAGATCAATCCCTTCGGCGGCATAAGCTTCGCCAATGTCAGCAAGGAGACGGATTAGCATGTTGATAGCCATTGGCCGACGTCTGAATCTGTTAGTCATTACCCTGTTTATACTCTGCCTTGCCTCCTATGTGCTGGCATTTATGTTACCCGGCGATGCGCTGACGAACCTGTCCGGTATTCCTGCTTCATCGGATGATCAGTCGCATCAGTTGCAACTGATGTACGCGCTGAATGAAGGCTGGTTAAACGGATTCTGGACCTATCTGAAACTGACACTGGCAGGTGACTGGGGAGTCAGCCTGAATTCCCGGACTCCGGTGTTTGAGGATATCCTGCAGTTATTACCCGCAAGCATCGAACTCAGTCTGTACGCAATGGTGATCTCTTTGGTCATCGGCCTGCCTCTGGGGGTTCTGGCGGGCTTAAAACACCGCTCTTATACAGATATGAGTATTCTCTCCATAAGCCTGGCGGGATTTTCTTTTCCGGTGTTCTGGTTGTCCCTGTTGATGATACTCATTTTCGCGCTGCAGCTTGGCTATCTGCCGATGTCGGGCCGCATCAGTCTGCTTTATGATATCCCTTACGAGACAGGCTTTATTCTGGTTGATATTCTGCGCTCAGACTTACCTTTTAAAGATGCGGCCTTCGAAGATGCCTTGCGACATCTGGTACTGCCAACCCTGTCATTGTCAATTGTTACCACGGCCCTGGTGATCAGGCTGATACGCCGTTCAGTGGTGTCGGTATATTCGAGCGACTTTATCAAGGCTGCCTATACCAAAGGATTGAGCCACGTTCAGGTATTCTGGCGCCACGGTATGAAAAACGCCTTATTACCCATCATGCCACAACTGGCTATGCAGTTTACTGTGCTACTGACCAATGCCATGATCGTCGAAGTGATTTTCTCATGGCCCGGTATTGGCGAGTGGCTGATACAGGCCATTTATCAACGTGACTTTCCAGCCATTCGTGGGGGTATGCTGGCGGTTTCGGCTGTGGTAGTCACCTTCACCATCTCTGTAGATTTGGTGGTGCGCATTCTCTACCCCCTGAATAAAAGGCTATTGTATGCCCAGGCCTAGTTTCTACCAGGAGGAATATTATCCTTCACCTATGCGCCACACCTGGACTGAGTTCCGGCGCAATCATATTGCCCTGGCGGGGCTCTGGTGTCTGCTGTTCTTTATCCTCGCCGCCATTCTGGGGCCGACACTGGTACCGTACGGCCCCCTTGAGCAAAACACAGATAGAATTTTGCTGGCACCGGCCTGGGCCGCCAATGGCGACATTAACCACTTATTCGGTACAGACAGCCTTGGCAGAGACTTACTGAGTCGCGTTATCCACGGCTGCAGAATTACCCTGGGCACCAGTGTAATATTAGTGCTGATCGCCATGCTGGCAGGTTGCAGTATCGGTGCATATGCCGGTATCAGTCGCGGACTGCGAGCAAGCGTTATCAATCATCTGCTGGACGCCATCATGGCCATTCCGACTTTATTGATTGCCATTATCATCGTGGCTATTTTGGGAACCGGATTGCTTAACAGTATGTGGGCCATTACCCTGGCGTTGATCCCTCAGTTTATTCATCAGACCCGAGATCTGGTAAGACGCGAGTTCCTGAAAGAATACGTTGTTGCGGCACGTCTCGATGGTGCCAGTAATCACAGATTACTGATCAAGGATATTCTGCCCAATATGGTGGAAATGCTGGTAGTGCAGGCCACTATGGCGTTATCTGTGGCTATTCTGGATATCTCAGCGCTGGGTTTTCTGAACCTCGGTGCCCAGTCTCCGTCACCGGAGCTTGGCACCATGTTGTCTGATGCCCTGGATACCGCTTATGCTGCCCCCTGGAGTGTAGCTCTGCCCGGTGCTGCTATTTTCCTGATGGTGTTGTCAATCAATCTCGTCGGTGACGGTTTGCGTACCGCTCTGAAAAACAGGTTGCTGCAATAATGCCGATGCTGGATATTAAAAATCTCACCCTGGAAATTGACACTCCCATGGGCTGGGTCAGTGCGCTGGACAAAGTCAGCCTGAGTATCGATACCAGCGAAGTTCGGGCACTGGTCGGTGAGTCCGGTTCCGGCAAAAGCCTGATAGTAAAATCCATTGTCGGTGCGATCCCACAGAGATGGCGGGTGACTGCGGATCGCATGAACTGGAAAGGTCAGGATCTGCTCGGCATGTCTGGAGAGCAGCGACGGGCAATAACCCGCAATGAGATCTCGGTGATTTTGCAAAATGCGTCAGCATCTTTGGATCCTTCTGCCACCTTAATGGAGCAGATTGAAGAGAGCATTCCCGCACATCGGCTCAATAAAGGCTGGTTCTGGCAACGCAAACAGCAGCGCGCAGAGATCGCGATTCAGGAGCTCCATCGGGTAGGTATCCGCAACCACAATCTGTGCTTGTCCAGTTATGCTCATCAGTTACCGGAAGATATCTGTCAGAAATTCTCCATCGCCATGGCGCTGGTATCCAGACCCAAACTGCTTATCGCCGACAATCCAACCATGGGCATGGAAACCACAACCAAAGTGCAGATTCTGAAATTGCTGGCCAGACTCAACAAAACACAAGGTTTAAGTGTGCTCTTTGTCAGTCATGACCTGCTGGCGATTGCGGCCATGGCCAATACTATGACGGTACTATACTGTGGCCAGACCGTAGAAAGCGGAAGAATGGAACAAATTAAACGCCGTCCGCTGCACCCTTACACTAAAGCATTGCTCGACAGTGCTCCAAGTTTCAGACGGGATCTGCCGTCCAAATCACCGCTATCCTGCCTGGATGGCACTATCCCTACCCTGCAACACTTGCCCATAGGATGCCGGCTGGGACCCCGTTGCCCCAGAGCACAAAGAGAGTGCGTGCAGATGCCGGACACCCGACGCATTCACGGACATCATTACGCCTGTCACTTCCCACTACACCGGGGTAAGTCATGAATCCTCTGTTAACCGTCAGTGGCCTGTCTTACCGTAAGCAAAAAAGCGGCTTACTGGGGAATAAGGAGTTATTCCGCCTGTCTCCCCTTAGCTTTGAGCTGAAACGAGGTGAAACTATGGCGATAATGGGAGAAAACGGTTCCGGCAAATCTCTGCTCGCCAAGTTACTGGTAGGCGTGGTGAAACCCGAGGCCGGCAGTATATTGCTAAACGGCGATCCCGTTTGTGATAGCGGGTCCCGGCGCCGTTTCAGTGCCATCAGGATGATCTTCCAGCATAGTAAAGAGTCACTTAATCCGGGACTGACTCTCGGTCGTCAATTGGAAGAAGCGCTGATCCTCAATACCGGGATGTCCTCAACGGAGCGAAAAAGACAAATCGAGAATACCCTGGTTCAGGTAGGGATGCTGCCAGAGCACCAGTATTTTTATCGCCATATGCTCTCGGAAGGCCAACATCAGCGCGCAGCCGTTGCGCGGGCACTGATACTCAATCCACAGGTAATAGTGGCCGACGAACCCTTCGCGGCACTGGACCCCTCAGTCAGGTCGCAGACAGCCAACCTGCTGATGAACCTTCAGCAGCAACTGGGGCTGGGCTTTATCTTTATCTCCCACAATCTCGGCATCGTCCGACATATCAGCGACCGTATACTGGTTCTGGAAAAAGGCGATGTGGTGGAGTCAGGCAAGACGGATGTGATTTTCAACTGGCCAAAATCCGAGTACACCAGGCGAACCATTCAGGCCCATCAGGAACTGATTTCCGGGCAATAAAAAATCGCCAGGAGCGATTTTCAACAGCTTTAGCTGGCCGGGCAGGAAGCCCGGAATAAAAAAAGCGCTGCCGAAGCAGCGTTTTTCTCTAAAGATTAATCCATATCTACAGGATTAATACTGAGCCGGTTCCGGTTGCACGGCATACACCTCAATATCTGCGTCTTCTTTCAGCGCTTCAATGAAATCCATATATACCCTCTGGCCGCGACCCTCAGATAATTGTTCAGACAACTGTCCAAGCATTGCCGGCTCGGCATCATCAGCAGTGTGAATCTGATCGACTCTGACAAGGGCTACGTTACCATCGTTAGTATTCACCACGGCCATATTGTCATTCTGCTGTGCAGACAGCCTGAACGCCTCTTCTATCACCGCCGGAGGCAAGGACGCACCATAACGCATCTGTGCTTCATACTCTTCCCAGCTCAATGACATCTGAGCAAGCTTTTCTTCTGCAGCATCGGTTTCACCGGATTGATAATCACCGAGTATCTCTTTAGCCCAGTCGCGGGCAGCCTGCTGCGCCTTCTGGGCCTGCAATTGTTCGTAGATCATGGGCTCAACCTCATCCAGCGCGCGGGTTCGTTGTGGCTGATGCTCACCAACGCGCATAACCACCAGATGCTCGGAAGAGACGTCAATCACGTCACTGTTAACCCTGTCTTCGATCAACTCAGCGGAAAATGCTGCGTTCATCATCTGATTGGAGGAAAACAGTTCGGGCGCATCTGTGCGGGAAAACAGAGACGTAGACTGCACCGGCTGACCCGCCAACTGCGCCACTTCGTCGAGATTATCGGGCATCTCAAAAGCCACCCTGGCGATTTGTTCATGCAGATCATAGAACTCAGCTACCGCTTTATCCCGTTTTACCTGTGCAGTGATTTCATCGCGCAGCTCTTCCAGGCTCTGCACTTGCTCGGGCTTGATGCCGGTGAGCTTAATAAGATGAATACCGAATTCTGTGGTTACCGGCTCGCTGATATCTCCTTCCTGCTGCAACGCAAAGGTCGCCTCCTCGAAATCCGGATCCATAACCTCACGACCAAACCAATCAAGATCACCACCGTTTTCGGCACTGAAAGTATCGTCAGAATATTCTTCTGCCAGTGCCGCAAAATCTTCACCATCCTGTAGTCGCTGACGAAGCTCCTGAGCCAGTGCCATTTGCTCTTCGGCATTGTCATCATCCACTTCAAGAAGTATATGGGAAGCCCGGCGCTCTTCTTCACTGCGATACTGTTCAGCATTCAGTTGATAGTATTCCTCCAGTTCAGTCTCGCTCACTTCCGCGTCGGACAATAAGTCCTCAACCTCAAGCTCTACATAACGCAGGGAGACTTTCTCCTGAGTATCGAAACTGGCGATATTAGCCTGATAAAATGCGTTAATCTCCTCGTCAGACACGTCCACTTCCTGCCCGAAGGCACTGGCTGGTATCGACAGGTAGCCAAGATCCCGTGTTTGCTGCTGTAATCTGTACGCCTGTTGCGATTCGCTATCCAGGCTGAATTCGGACCCTAAAACCGCTGTAACCACCTGCTGACGGGTCAGGTCCCGTCGCAGAGTATCGCGAAAGTCCTTTGGCTGCAGAGCATTCTGGCGCAATATAGCCTGATATCTGTCGTTATTAAACACGCCCGCTATCTGAAAGCTGGGCGTATCCAGAATAGCCTGCTTTACTTGCTGATCACTGACTCTCAGTCCCAACTCTTCAGCCGCCTGCTCTACTAACTTGTCAGCAATCAGACGATCCAACAGATTGCGTCTGAAACTACGCATATATTCTGAGTCTGCCATCATATCGGTGAACGCATCACCATACTGCTGCTCCATCCTGGCTCGCTCATTCTGGTAGGCTCGCTCGAGGCTTGATTGGCCTATTTCGTCACCATTAACGGTAGCGACAGGCTGATCACTGGTCGCATTGAGATAACTGCCAACGCCAGCCAAAGCGAAGGTGATGATCACCAGCCCGAGAATAATTTTGGCACCCAGCCCCTGAGAGCCCTCTCTGATTCTTTCTAACATCTTGGTCTTTTAACTCCGGTTTAGCCTGACGGCAGACTGAAAATGGCGGTGATTATACCGTATTGTCGGGGAAAACAACAAAGCCGTACTCACTGGACATCACAGTCCATACACAGCCCCTGGACATAAAAAAAGCGATGAGACAACTCATCGCTTTTTTTAAACACGTTTTGTGCTTAGTTACAGGCGTCTTTCAGCGCTTTACCAGCTTTGAAAGAAGGCACTTTGGCCGCGGCTATCTGGATAGTTGCACCTGTTTGTGGATTGCGGCCGCTACGGGCAGCACGTTCACGTACAGAGAAAGTACCAAAACCAACCAAAGCAACTTGATCACCGTTTTTCAACGCTTCAGTAACTGCATCGGTCAATGCGTCTAACGAACGACCTGCAGCGGCTTTTGAAATATCAGCGCCGGCAGCGATCTTATCGATTAGTTGAGACTTATTCACAATATCATCCCCTTCATTTGTTATTATTTATCTGTTCCGCATACTTGTTGCGAATTTGTTATAACAAGCCTGAATATTAACTTCAAGCTAAGACTTAGATATTTTTAGTTATTGAGAATGGCTTACATCCCTTTTGTGACAGGGCTTCAAGCCACTTCCTGTTCAAGGCTACCACAACTTTTCCTGTAAGGAAGCCCTGACCACGAAAAAATCTGCAAATTTGCTACTTTTCCTGCTCTTCAGGCTCTACGGGCTCGAATCCTTCAGGATTATTGGCCAGCGCCAGGACTAAAACCTCGTCAATCCACTGTACGGGATGAATGTCGAGGTCCTGTTTGACGTTGTCCGGAATCTCCTTCAGATCCCGCTCGTTTTCTTTGGGAATAACCACCGTCTTGATACCACCACGGTGAGCAGCCAGTAACTTCTCTTTGAGGCCGCCAATGGCAAGCACTTCACCACGAAGAGTAATCTCACCGGTCATGGCCACATCACACTTGACAGGATTACCGGTCAGGGTTGATACCAGCGCTGTACACATGGCGATACCAGCACTGGGGCCGTCTTTTGGCGTAGCCCCTTCGGGAACATGCACATGGATATCCCGCTTCTCGTGGAAATCTTTGTTGATACCCAGTTTACCTGCTCGGCTCCTGACCACTGTCATGGCTGTCTGAATCGACTCCTGCATCACATCACCGAGGGATCCGGTGAAGGTCGTTTTCCCCTTACCCGGCACGGCTGCAGTCTCTATGGTCAGCAGGTCTCCACCTACCTGAGTCCAGGCCAGCCCGGTGACTTGCCCTATCTGATTATTCTTATCTGCCTTGCCGTAGTCAAAACGCTGCACGCCGAGATAGTCAGACAGGTTCTTGGCAGACACCACCACTTTCTTGACAGACTTATCCAGCAAAATATTCTTCACCGCCTTACGGCAGATCTTAGAAATTTCGCGCTCCAGACTGCGCACCCCTGCTTCGCGGGTGTAGTAGCGAATAATACCGATGATAGCCGACTCTTCTATCATCAATTCACCTTTTTTGAGGCCGTTACGGCCCATCTGTTTCTCGATCAGGTGACCTTTGGCAATATTGAGTTTTTCATCTTCGGTATAACCGGACAGGCGAATAACTTCCATACGGTCGAGCAGCGGGCCCGGAATGTTCATGCTGTTAGATGTGGCCACAAACATCACATCAGACAGGTCATAGTCCACCTCCAGGTAATGGTCACTGAAGGTACTGTTCTGTTCCGGATCCAGCACCTCCAACAAGGCTGAAGCCGGGTCTCCCCGCATATCTGATGACATCTTGTCGATCTCATCCAGCAAAAACAGCGGATTCTTGACCCCGACTTTGGCCATTTTCTGCACCAGTTTGCCTGGCAGTGAACCGATATAAGTACGTCTGTGCCCGCGGATTTCCGCTTCATCTCTGACGCCACCCAAAGCCATACGCACGTATTTGCGGCCGGTAGCCTTGGCGATGGACTGGCCCAAGGAGGTCTTACCCACCCCTGGCGGCCCGACCAGACAGAGTATCGGTCCTTTGAGCTTTCTGACCCGTTGTTGCACCGCCAGATATTCGATAATGCGCTCTTTTACCCGCTCCAGACCATAGTGGTCTGCGTCCAGAATCTTTTCCGCGTTAGCGAGATCCTTCTTCACCTTGCTGCGTTTGAACCACGGAACGGTCACCAGCCAGTCTATATAGCTGCGAACGACCGTGGCTTCGGCTGACATGGGCGACATCATCTTCAGCTTCTGTAGTTCAGCAGTCGCCTTCTGTTTGGCATCCGCCGGCATCCTGGCGTCTTCAATCTTTTTACTCAGGGTTTCAAATTCATCCGGCGCATCGTCAAGCTCCCCCAGTTCTTTCTGGATAGCCTTCATCTGCTCATTCAGATAGTACTCGCGCTGGCTCTTCTCCATCTGCTTCTTAACCCGGGTGCGGATCTTTTTCTCCACCTGTAGCAGATCAATCTCACTTTCCATCAGCGCCATCAGATATTCCAGACGCTCGCCCACCTGGTCCATTTCCAACACTTTCTGTTTTTCAGAAAGTTTAAGCGGCATGTGAGCAGCCATAGTGTCAGCCAGCCTCGCCGCATCCTCAATACCATTCAACGAGGTCAGTACTTCCGGAGGAATTTTCTTGTTCAGCTTTACATAACCTTCGAACTGTGAGGTGGCTGAGCGAATCATCACTTCCTGCTCGGCTTCATCAATAGGCTCGTCGACCTTTCTCAGTACTTCCGCAACAAAGTATTCCTGCTCCTGTAAGTAGGTCTGAATCTCGCCCCTCACATTACCTTCCACCAACACTTTCACCGTGCCATCGGGTAATTTCAGAAGTTGCAGAATAGTAGCGATAGTTCCTACACGATAAATATCGTCGGTTTCGGGTTCATCCACACCCGCATCCTTCTGGGCCACCAGAAAAATCTGTTTGTCTTTGTCCATAGCGGCATCAAGGCACTGAATAGATTTCTCGCGCCCGACAAACAAGGGAATAACCATATGCGGATAGACCACCACATCACGTAGTGCCAATACCGGCATTTCGACCACTTCGGTCCGCTCACTCGTCATAAGGAATCTCTTTACAATTTCTGTTGGCTAATAATATGGGGATGGAGGCAGAAAGTTCAATCACTGATACACAATAGGGCATCAGCCCGTACCACTGAATTATCATCCCTGAGCATAAAAAAGGGCCCTTTGGGCCCTTTCGCGGGTGTTATTCTGACGCCGCTTTTTTCTCTTTGGCATTGTCATAGATGAGTATAGGTTTGGACTCACCACGAATCACAGACTCATCAATCACCACCTTGCTGACATCATCCATCGAAGGCAGGTCATACATGGTTTCCAGCAACACGCCTTCAACAATTGAGCGCAATCCACGGGCACCGGTCTTACGCTCCATGGCCTTCACCGCGATGGCGTGCAGAGCATCTTCGCGGAACTCCAGCTCAGCATTTTCCATAGAGAATAAGGCTGCATATTGCTTGGTCAGGGCATTTTTCGGTTCACGCAGAATCTGAATCAGCGCATCTTCATTGAGTTCTTCAAGCGTCGCCACAACCGGCAAACGACCGATAAACTCTGGGATCAGACCATATTTGACCAGATCTTCAGGTTCAACCTGCTGGAACAATTTACTCAGGCCCATCATATCCGATTTGCTTCGCACCTCAGCGCCAAAACCAATACTGGTTCCGGTTTGTGCCCGTTGTTCAATGACTTTATCCAGTCCGGCAAAAGCACCACCACAAACAAACAGAATTTTGGACGTATCCACCTGCAGGAATTCCTGCTGAGGATGCTTTCTGCCCCCCTGTGGCGGCACAGAGGCAATGGTTCCTTCAATCAGCTTGAGCAGCGCCTGCTGTACCCCTTCTCCGGATACATCCCGGGTGATCGAGGGGTTATCAGATTTGCGCGATATTTTGTCGATTTCATCAATATAGACGATGCCACGCTGGGCTTTTTCAACGTCGTAATCGCACTTTTGCAACAGCTTCTGAATGATGTTCTCAACATCTTCACCCACATAACCGGCCTCGGTCAGTGTTGTGGCATCGGCCATAGTGAAGGGCACATCCAGAAAACGGGCAAGGGTCTCGGCCAGCAGGGTTTTACCGCTACCGGTAGGACCGATGAGCAGAATATTACTCTTACCCAGCTCGACACCTTCGTGTACGTCACCATTGCGTAACCGCTTATAGTGATTGTACACCGCCACTGACAGAACCTTCTTGGCATGCTCCTGGCCAATAACATAGTCATCGAGGTGCTTGTGGATCTCGCTCGGTTTTGGCAGCGCACTCTGCTTCTTCTTCGGTGCGATTTCTTTGATCTCTTCGCGAATGATGTCATTACACAATTCCACACATTCGTCGCAGATAAACACCGATGGTCCGGCAATCAACTTGCGGACTTCGTGCTGACTCTTGCCGCAGAAGGAACAGTACAAGAGTTTGTTGTCACCTTCCCCGCTCTGATTATCGCTCATTTATATTTTACCTCTGTCAGACTCAGGCATAAATCACTACCTAAGCTTACATCTATTCATCTCTATCGGCCAAATAATCCATTTGGATTAGAGCGTGTTGACCTTTTCTGTATGAATTTTGTTCCAACTAAACGCTTTTTAATCGCGGCGCTTATTTGCAGGCCTAATGGATTAAGTCAAAAATAAGCAACAATGAGTAAAAAGCGTTTAGGACGAACCCTTTGGGCAACGTTTGTGCGGCATTTCTACTGCTTCAGCACTCATTCATGTAGAACAACTACACCACACTTGCGCTTCATTGTATAAATACCGCACAACGCGTTGCAAAAATATACAGCAAAGGTCAACACGCTCTCGCCGGACTTACTTTTGTTTGTGGGCATCCAGTCTGCTGTTCAACACCTCGTCCACCAGACCATATTCTTTAGCCGATGTAGCGCTCAGGAAATTGTCTCTGTCGGTATCCCGGGCAACTGTCTCATAATCCTGACCGGTATGTTCAGACAACAAACGGTTGAGCTTCTCTTTTACAGACAGGATTTCCTTGGCATGAATTTCAAAATCCGATGCCTGGCCCTGAAAACCACCCAGTGGCTGATGGATCATCACTCTGGAGTTTGGCAGACAATAGCGCTTGCCTTTAGCACCGCCAGACAGGAGAAATGCCCCCATGCTGGCCGCCTGACCAACACATACGGTGCTGATATCCGGCTTAATAAAGTTCATCGTATCATAGATGGCCATACCAGCTGTAACCGAACCACCAGGAGAATTGATATACAAAAAGATATCTTTGTCCGGATTCTCAGACTCAAGGAACAACATCTGCGCCACGATCAGGTTTGCCATATGGTCTTCCACCTGGCCAACCATAAAGATTACCCGCTCTTTCAGCAGTCGCGAGAATATATCGTAGGAGCGTTCCCCTTTGGAAGTTTGCTCAACCACCATGGGAACGAGGGAGTTCATAGGTTCTAAAGACTTTTCCATCATCATTAACGTCTCACAAATTACCGCCTGAGCACATCCTGTGTTTGCGGCTTGAATTTCATCCCTGCAGAAATAAAAAATGCCCGGTACTTACCGGGCATTTAATCAGGTGCTGACAGACTAAGTCAACGAGCAAGAACGAAATCAGGCTTGCTTGTTCATTATGTCGTCAAATTTCTTTTTCACTTCCTTGACCTTAGCATCGGCAAGCAGACTTTCTACTGCCTGCTCTTCAAGGGCCAGATTCTGCATCTGCTGCATCAGTTCTTTATTACTCTTGTAGTAATTAATCACTTCCTGTGGGTCTTCGTAAGCTGACGCGGTGGTCTCAATCAGAGACTGAACCTTGCCTTCATCGACCTTCAGCTCTTTCTGTTTGATCACTTCACCGAGCAACAAACCTACAGATACCCTGCGGCGTGCATTCTCTTCAAACAATTCGGCAGGCAGTTCAGGCATATTACCCTGCTGCTGATTACCGAAACGCTGCAGCGCCTGCTGACGTAACTGATTAATTTCCTGCTCTACCAGCGCCTTAGGCAGGTCAATCTGGTTACTCTCTACCAGACCATTAATCACCTGCTCTTTAACCTGATTCTTCAGAGTCTGCTCCAGTTCACGCTGCATATTTTTACGCACTTCGTCACGCAATGCGTCTACACCGCCCTCTTCTACACCGAAGAGCTTGGCAAATTCGTCGTCAACTTTAGGCAGGTCAAGACCTTCAACTTTTTTGATGGTGATCTTAAACTGAGCCTCTTTGCCTTTCAGTTTTTCGGCATGATAATCTTCCGGGAAGGTCACATCAGCAACCACTTCTTCACCCGGCTTATGACCGACGATAGGATCTTCAAAGCCCGGAATCATGCTGCCTTTACCCAGCTCCAGCTGGAAGTCTTCGGCTTTACCACCTTCAAACTCTTCACCGTCAATGGTGCCAACAAAATCGATGGTCACGCGATCATCTTTCTTGGCCTTGCGCTTACCTTCTTTCCAGTTAGCGTGCTGCTTACGCAGGGTATCCATCATGTTATCGAGATCTTTATCGGTAATCTCAACAACCGGCTTTTCTACCTTGATTTTATCCAGATCTTTGATTTCAACTTCCGGATAGATTTCAAAGGACGCAACGAACTGCAGATCTTCGCCGTCGCTGTCTTTTTTTAACTCAAAAGCTGGCATGCCGGCTGGATTCAACTTCTCCTGCACTACGGCTTCATAGAAGTTGCGCTGCATGACCTCACCAGCCACTTCCTGCCTGACCGCCTGGCCAAAACGCTTCTTAATCACGGTCACAGGCACTTTACCGGGACGGAAACCGTTGATACGTTGGGTTTTAGCTAATTGTTGTAAACGTGATTTCACGGCTGTATCGACTTTTTCAGCCGGTACAGTAATGGTAAGACGGCGTTCTAAACCTTGAGTCGTCTCAACTGAAACTTGCATTCTTCTACCTCAACTTTGCCTGTTCGGCTTTGTGTAATATCACCCCACAGCCCTTGTGCCGCCATATCGCGATGTTTCGGCGACGGCCAATTGATGATGGATGATTCAGGGCCTGATAAAAAGACGCAGCATTATACCGGTACAACCCAACTAATTCCAGCGAAAAACGAGCTCAGATGCAGGCTGTTAATGACAAATCCGGTAAGGGGGAGAAACTATTCAAAAAATAAGCAGGGAATGGGGTGGACGATGGGACTTGAACCCACGACAACCGGAATCACAATCCGGGGCTCTACCAACTGAGCTACGCCCACCACTGAGTAGATGCTTGCCGACTAATGTTGTTCGGCTGATACAGACTAACACATCCATTGTTTGCGCCATCGGGCTTTCCATCTTGGCTTCCAAATCCGGATTTGTCGAATTTGGCGACCGGTTCGCTGGCGCGCCCGGCAGGATTCGAACCTGCGACCCACGGCTTAGAAGGCCGTTGCTCTATCCAGCTGAGCTACGGGCGCTTTTCGAACCCGAAGCAAGAAATGGTCGGTGAGACAGGATTTGAACCTGCGACCCCTTGTACCCAAAACAAGTGCGCTACCAAGCTGCGCTACTCACCGATTCTTGCTCGCAGCAACTTCGTGTCTGCTACGGGGCGCGAATATTACCGGCTTGGTATGAGAGCGTCAAACACTTTTTCATCTACCCTGGTGCGTATGCCTATTTTTCCAGCGCATGGGTGAATTAAACGCCATTTTAACGAATCAAAGAGGGAGACAACAGCAGATACCAGTCAATATTATCCGATCATACTGACCACCTGATACCACTGCTTGTCATAGGCCGAAAAATTGCCCTGCTGCAGGGTTCATGGGACAATACTGATTAACTTATCAATCTCCAAAAGCCAGATCATTATCATCATGTCAGCACAGCTTATTAATGGAAAACTTATCGCCCAGCAAGTTCGTCAGAAAGTCGCCAGTCAGGTTAAAGCCATTAAAGATGCCGGTAAAAGAGCACCGGGGTTGGCCGTTATACTGGTAGGCAGTGACGCGGCCTCTCAGGTTTATGTGGGCAGCAAGCGCAATGCCTGTGAGGAAGTCGGGTTTGTCTCCCGCTCTTATGATCTGCCGGCACGCACCACAGAACAGGAGTTGCTTGATCTGATCGACGACCTCAACGCCGATAAAGAGGTTGACGGTATTCTGGTTCAATTACCATTACCCGCCGGACTCAATGCCGAGGCTATACTGGAACGTATTCATCCGAGTAAAGATGTGGATGGTTTTCACCCCTATAATATCGGTCGGTTAGCGCAAAGGATTCCTTCTCTTCGTCCCTGTACACCCAAGGGTATTATGAAAATGATCGAATCCACCCGGCGCCCGGTTAAAGGACTGGATGCCGTGATTGTGGGTGCCTCCAATATTGTCGGGCGGCCGATGTCACTGGAGTTATTGCTGGCAGGTTGTACCACCACGGTGTGCCACAAGTTTACCCGTGATTTAGAGTCTCATGTGCAACGGGCAGACTTGCTGGTGGTGGCCGTAGGTAAACCGGAGTTTATCCCCGGCGAATGGATTAAAACAGGTGCGACAGTCATCGATGTGGGCATCAACCGCCAGGATGACGGCACTCTGGTTGGTGATGTGGCATTTGAGGCTGCATCCGCAAGAGCAGGCTGGATCACGCCGGTACCGGGTGGCGTCGGCCCTATGACCGTTGCCAGCCTGATTGAAAACACTCTGGAAGCCTACGTTAATTTTCACAGCTGAGACCGAAACGTGGATCAGGACGACCAATTTATCCAACCGGTTAAGCACTGGGTCGAAACTATGGTGATCGGGCTGAACTTCTGCCCGTTCGCCAGACAGGAGCTTGTTCATACCCGTTATTCAGTTTGTTATCAGCGTAAAATCAAAGCCGTGCTTCAGTCGCTTGAAACGGAGCTTGAACATCTGCGCGCTAACCAAGATGTGGTCACCAGCCTGTTAATTGTGGCGCAGGGATTCGGGGATTTTTATCATTATCTTGAGTTAGTTGAACGGGCAGATGACTTTCTTGACCGGCAGGGTTACCGGGGTGATTTTCAGCTTGCCAGCTTCCATCCGCAATATCAGTTTGACGGTGAAGCTGCCGATGACCCCTCCAATTATACCAATCGCGCGCCCTTTCCCATTTTGCATCTACTCAGGGAAAGTGGAATCGAAGAGGCCCTGGCAAACTACCGGCAGCCGCAGAATATTCCCCTGCGTAATATCGCCAAAGCCAGGGAGCTAGGCAGCCAGGTGCTGCAACAAAAACTGAATGACTGCAAGCGTCAGTAGTTCTGCAGCACCTCGCCCACGCTCAGGCTAAACCACTGGCTATTCAGCCCCGGCATTAACCGGCAGTTTTTGCTTCGGCGGTTCATCGTCTGCGACAAAATCCTGTGCCGATTTAAGCAATTGCCCGGCAGAAAAGCCGGAGATTTGATAGAACCAGTTCTGCCAATAGGGCGATCCGGAATTTACCGAATAGACGGCGTAGTGAGTGTCTTCTTCCTTCGCCATTTCCAGTGTAATCTGGCGTCCGTCTCTGAGTACTATGCTGAATTCAGCCACCGGCGTCAGACTATCCCAGAATGCTGCGTCCGCATCCACCAGCTGTTCAAAACTGAGGTTAAGAATATTGCTGACATAACTGTCCAGCACGCCAGTATAACTGAGTTGCTGTTCTTCACTCATAGGCTGCAACTGAAAGTCTGTATCCGGCGAATCGCGGTTAATATCCCAACTGACGCTATCCTGTCGGCTGACACTGACAACCTCATCCATACTCACATCCAGAATCGGCTGACGCATCCAGTCCCGGGCACTGACTGGCAGCGACAAACTCTGATCTACCAGCCAGGCCTGAGAGCTATCGGCAAAACGCAGATAATGCCCCAGGCCAGCAGAGGGTTTATTGCCCACGATGATGTTCCAGCTATCCTGATTCGATCTTATGCTCAGTTCAGCCGGTTGGCCCTGTTCAGATTCTGCCAGCCCCAGGCGATATAACTGCGCTTCTCGGCTGGTTTTAGGCTGAAGCTTGCGGGCATTGATGACATCCTGAATCAATGCAGCCAGCTTTTGCTTATCAACCGGGTAATGTCCGTGGCTGCTCATGCGCCACAAATCATCTTCCAGCACCGCCTCAATCCGTTCACCGTTGGTGGTGACCACAGTAATTTCATTTACGGCATCGCTGGCTTGTTGCAATTGCGGAATAAAAGGCCCGCTCTGTAACTCCGGATTTTGCGACTCACGCTGAAGTAACAGATAGCCTGCCAGCACACCCAGCAGACAAATCAAAAACAATGACAATAAATGTTTCTGCATTACAGGCTCCTCCCTTTGGAAGCCCGTAACAGGCGGAACAGCCCGCCAAGCAGCAACACAAGCACTATGGGCGCCAGAGCAATATTGATAAATTTCAGTAGGGTACCCAATTGCTCGATATCCTTGTCCAGTTGATGGCGAACATCCCGCAGGGCTTTACGGATGTCTATTTTCTGTTGCATAAACTCCTCCAGCATCTGTTGTTGCTGCTGAGATAATACCAGCGCACCGGATTCTCCCCCTTGCTCCTGCAATTGCGCCAGCTGGCTTTCTGTTTCATCCAGTTGCTGCTGCAGGCGCTTTTCCTGTTCGCGGAAGGACTTTTCTGCCTTAACGGTTAACGCATTGACCACCTCGAATGGCCGTGAAAAGGTGCCACGACTGCGGATACTGATCAATGCCTCACTGCCACTGAGGTTCTCTACCGCATTGGTAAGAAAATCACCGTTATTAGCAAAAGGGGTATAGATGGTCTGACCAAAAAAGTTAGACTGACTGACCCAGAAGCGATCGGTGAGCAGATCGGTATCCCCCACCAGAATCACGTTTAGTGCCTGAGTTTGCTGCTGATACCCGGCGTTATCCACCCCCTCCGGCACAGATTCAAATGCCGATGACGCAGAGCCCGACAGCCGTACTGCCAGAGTGCGTCTGGCAGCCTGGTCAAAATCACCGTCGAGCTGACTGACATCACGAACCATGGCATAAGCACTGCTGTCAGTGACCGCTGCAGACTCAGATGAGTGCAACAGGGGCTGCCAGTCGGGCCCGGTGTTGCCCTGACGGCTAAAATAACCAAAGGAAGCCCCGTTAATCATGTCCAGATCACGGGTGATCACATCACTTTCGTCCAACAGGCTCTTATCCAGTCCCAGAAATCCCAGGTGGCGCGTTGTACCCGTTTGTGTGCGTATCTCCAGGCCGGCAGCAGCATCCAGTACCACCTGATCAGTGGAAAACTCAACCCCCCAGGCATCGAGCATCAGAGTCAGTTCAGAGCCATTGGCACCACCCATCGCGGCCATCGGATCTGATTCATGATGTGGATCGAGGAAGATCAGTGCTTTGCCACCCTTAATCAGATACTGGTCGATGCTGAACAGCATAGATTCGCTCAGATTCTGCGGATGTACCAACACCAGCACATTAGTATCAGTGGGCAGCCCGGCGGCATCACTGCCAAGGGTTTCTACTTCATACAACTGCTGTAACTGGGTAAAACTGGTCCAGGGCGGGTCGAAACGCCCTGTCATGGGATTTTGTCCTCCCTGCACCGACAAATCCGTCACCAGGGTTACCTTAACCGGCTGTGGATCGCTGAGCTGATATAGCAACTTACTCAGTTCATACTCCAGAGTGCTCTCTTTTTGTGGATCAAAGAAGGGGATAATCTTCTCGTCATCATAGGCATTGCGAGCGGCCAGGCCCAGGTAAACAGCATCCCCGCCCACACCAACAGACGCTGCGGTAAGACCAAACTGGTTGGCCTGATCTTCGGCTTCGGAAAACGGCTCAGGATCAATCTTGTGCAGAATTAGCTTGCCATCAGCCAGACTGCGATATTCCTCCAGCAGACTCTCTACCCTGTTGGCATAATTGCGCAGACTGGTCATGCCTTTGGAGGCCTTATCGGAATAGAAAAAATACAAATGTACCGGTTCATCCAGCTCTTGCAGAATCTGTTTACTGCCGGCGGACAAGGAGTACACCTTATCTTCGGTCAGGTCTGCCCTCAAGCCGCTCAGCAATTGGTTATTCAGTAATACCAGAACAAAGAAAACCAGCAACAATAATACCGCCGCCAGTAAAGAAGAAAGCTTATTGATCATCCTGTCTTACTCCGCTTTTTTCTGTTCAACTGCAAGCAAGCCTGCATACAACCAGATACCGATAACGATGACAAAATAGCCAACATCATCCAGTGCGATAACCCCCTTGGCCATAGACTCAAAATGGGTAAGGAAACTGAAGGAGGCCAGGGTATCCAGCAGCAGTGGCGATAACCAGCCGGTAAAGGCATCCAGCACAATGCTGCTGCCACTTAAGACAAACACAAAACACACCACCACGGCCAGAATAAAGGCCACCACCTGACTTTTTGTCAGCGCCGACATACAGATACCGATGGCCAGAAACGCTCCGGCCATCAGCCAGCTTCCCAGGTATGCGGCAATGATGATGCCATTATCAGGGTTGCCCAGATAATTGACCGTCAGCCACAATGGAAAAGTCAGTAGCAGTGCCAGGCCTAAGACGGCCCAGGCGGCGAGAAACTTACCCAGCATGATTTCGAAGATACTCACCGGCAGTGTCATCAACAGTTCAATGGTGCCGCTTTTTCGTTCTTCTGACCAGCTACGCATAGCGATGGCGGGCACCAGAAACAAGTACAGCCAGGGATGAAAGTTAAAAAAGGGCAACAGATCTGCCTGGCCCCGTTCGTACAAATTACCAATGTAGAAGCTGAATACGCCGCTTAACATCAGAAAGATAAGAATAAAAACATAGGCTACCGGTGTGGCGAAAAAGCTCGAAAACTCCCGGCGAAATAAGGTGATGACATTGGCCATTATGCATTTACCTCTTCTGTCATTTGTCTGAACACATCATCCAGTCTGCCCTGCTCCTGGTAAAGGGTATCTACCTGCAGGCCGCGATCGCGGATATAGGCTGAGACCGCAGGCATCAGATCCTGTTGTCCTTCGGGAAACAGGGTGACCCGACCATTGTGTCGATCCACTTCCATATCCTCTACACCCGGCAGCTCTGCAAGCCCTGAAATATCCGTAAGCTGAGTAAAATGCAGACTGATGGCCTGGTAATAACGGGATTTTTTCTGCAGATCAGCGGGGCTGGCATCAAACAGCATCTTACCGGCAGCGATGATCATGGCGCGGTTACATACCGCGGTGACTTCTTCAAGAATATGGGTGGAAATAATGACAATCTTGTCTTTGGAGAAATTTTTGATCAACTCACGAACCTGATGTTTCTGATTGGGATCAAGCCCGTCAGTGGGCTCATCCAGGATCAGAATATCCGGATCATGAATAATGGCCTGAGCCAGCCCTACCCTGCGCTTGAAGCCTTTCGACAAGTTTTCCACTGGGCGTCTGAGCACCTCATCAAGCTGTACCTGAGCAATCACCTCATGCATACGATCTTTTTTCTTCTGGCCTCTGAGCCCCCTGATATCAGCAATAAAACTGAGAAACTCTGACACCGTCATATCCCCATAGGCCGGTGCGCCTTCCGGCAGGTAGCCTATCTGCTTCTGAATTGTCTTACTGGACTGATCCATCGCCATATCACTGATTCGAATTTCCCCCGAGGTGGGGGGAAGAAAACCGGTAAGCATTTTCATGGTGGTGGATTTACCGGCCCCATTGGGCCCCAGAAAACCGACCACGTCACCGGCCCTGACTTCAAAAGAGAGGCTGTCAACGGCCTTAAAGTTGCCAAAGGTTTTAACAAGATTGGTTACTGAGATCATAGGATTCCTTACATGATCAAAGAATTGGGAAGCACCGCTAGGATATGGGCCCACAGGGCACAAATTCAAGTCTGTCCGGGCTAATCCCACAACAAAGAGGTAAAAAAAAGCCGCGAGAACTATCGCGGCTTTGTCAATGTTACAGCTTAAAGTTCAGTGCTGTGCTCAGACAGGTATTTAGCAACACCTTCTGGGCTTGCCTGCATACCGTCTTTACCTTCCTGCCAACCTGCGGGGCAGACTTCACCGTGCTCTTCATGGAAATTCAGCGCATCCACCATACGCAGCATTTCGTCAACGTTGCGGCCCAGTGGCAGATCATTCACCACCTGATGACGGACCACACCCTCTTCATCAATCAGGAATGAACCACGCAGGGCAACACCGGCTTCAGGATGCTCCACATCATAGGACTGGCAGATTTCATGCTTGATATCTGCAACCAACGGGTATTTCACTGCGCCAATACCACCGTCATTAACAGCAGTGTTACGCCACGCGTTGTGGCTGAAATGTGAGTCAATAGACACACCAATCACCTCGACGCCACGCTTTTTAAACTCGTCATAGCGTTTGTCAAAAGCGATCAGTTCAGAAGGACAAACAAAGGTAAAGTCCAGCGGATAGAAGAAAATGACCGCTTTCTTCCCTTTGATATTTTCTTTCAGGTTAAAGTTTTCAACGATTTCACCATTGCCCAGTACAGCGGCAGCAGTAAAGTCAGGGGCGGGACGACCAACTAGTACACTCATCATTTTCTCCATCTTTTGTTGGTAAAAACCGTTGGCAGAGCACCCTCTGCCAACATAGTTAAATAATCAATTCTCTTAGGTGTGGGCGAACAGGATAATTCCAAGGGAGAAGTTTAGCCAAAAACAGAAAAAGTCCTGATCGGAACAGAAAATTACCCTGCAACAGATAAAAAAGCGACAACGACATTGCCAATTCATCAAATAACAATTATTATCATTAGCACTGACAAAGGAGAATGATTTATGTTTGTGTGCCTGTGCCACGGTATCACCGATAAACAGATTGCTGACGCCGCCCGTAAAGAGGGAATTGGCAATATGCGTGAACTGCGCAAACAGCTCGGTGTGGGCAGTCAGTGCGGCAAATGTGTGCAACTGGCACAGCAGGTTATCGACAACACCATTGTAGACGAATCCCTGTTTAAAGAGGTTTGCTGAAAACCTGCAGCACCATAAACAGACTCCAGACACCTTCCTTTTTGGATCACTCAAGACAGCCGCTTCAGACTTCTCTATACTTACCCTGACAATTCATACCAGCTGGTAATATTCAGGGTAAAACAATGAAAGGTAACAAAGAACTGATCAAGCACCTTAACAAGGTGTTGGGCGATCAACTGATTGCTATCAATCAATATTTCCTGCACTCCCGTATCTTTAAAAACTGGGGGCTTAACAAGCTGGCTGACAAAGAGTACCAGCACTCGATCCGCGAAATGAAGCTGGCGGATGATCTGATGGAACGGATTTTGTTCCTCGATGGCATGCCCAACCTGCAGGATCTGGGCAAACTGCATATCGGTGAGGACCCCGCAGAAATGCTCAAATGCGATATGAATATTGAGCACAGCGCCATAA